>JANNXS010000416.1:0-2707 GCA_031409695.1 Hyphomicrobiaceae bacterium | reverse complement strand
TGCCACCGGCCTCGCACTGCCGGTGGTTGTCTTGGTCATCACCGGTACGCTCAGACGTCTTGTGTCCAAGCATTTCAAAGCGACCTAACAAAGTCCCGGCGGCCCGCTAGAGCGTATCTTCTGACGAAGTGGACACCGGTTCGTCTTAGAAAATACGTCAAAACACGGGCTTCTAGAGCGCATTGCAATTCTACCAGATCGGCATGAACTCTACTGTCATTCCTTGCTCTCGCGCTTGGCTTTCAAAATGTCGACCATGCGGCGATCGACGTACTCGCCACACATTTTGGTGAGATCCTCGATCTTGTCCTGAAAGAAGTGGTTGGCGCCGGGCACAATCTGATGCTCAAGCTTGATGCCTTTCTGCACCTTGGTTTTGACGCTCATGTCGGCAATTGACGCCGTCGGGACGACTTTGTCCTTGTCGCCATTGATCAACAGGCCTGACGCCGGGCAGGGGGCCAGAAACGAAAAGTCATAAAGGTTCGCTGGCGGGGCAATGCAAATGAAGCTGTCGACTTCAGGCCGACGCATCAGCAGCTGCATGGCGATCCAGGTGCCGAAGGAAAAGCCCGTGATCCAACAGCAGGACGAGTCCGGATTTTGGATCTGCAGCCAATCCAGAATTGATGCCGCATCGGAGAGCTCGCCTGGGCCATTGTCGAAGTAGCCCTGACTTTTGCCGACGCCGCGGAAATTAAAACGGATGGTCGAAAAACCACGCTCCACAAACGCATAGTACATGGCATACACGACTTGGTTGTTCATCGTGCCGCCGTACTGCGGATGTGGATGCAGGATCATGGCAATGGGTGCGTCGCGGCGGCCCTCGTGATGATACCGGGCTTCCAGACGGCCAGCAGGGCCGGGGATGATAAGTTCGGGCATGGTCGCACTTTCTTGGCCGCCATCTCTCTGGCGCATTCGAGTCTCTGGCGCATTCGAGTCTTAGGCGCATTCGGGCCCGCGCCATGCCGGTCATGGCCAACGCATCGCCGCAGGGTGACATATATCTTACGGGGTAGTGGACAAGCCCCGCGTTTGCAAGGATGCGTTGAAACGGTCGCGACTGTAAGGTCGCGATCGCAGAGGTTGAGATCGAACGGCGTTCCCAACCGCACGGCGTCACAATCAAATTGTGATCGCGCCCTCGGTGACGCGCACAGCACTGCCGCCGATGCGCGCCAGCTTCAGCCGCCCCTGCTCAATCTCGATCGACAGTTCGATAAGGCTCGGGCGGCCCATTTCAAAGCCTTGCTCGATAACCTTGCGGTGATGGCCATCGCGCGGCGTGTCGAACTGATGCACCACACCAGCAAAAGCCGCCGCAGCACTCCCGGTCGCTGGATCTTCAACGACACCCGCCGTCGGCCAGAACATACGCGCGTGAAAAGCCGACGTGTTGTGCAAGCAGTCCCGCGTGTAGAGGAACGCTCCACCCGGCATCGGGGCGGCAAAGACCTGCGAAAAGTGTTGCGGCACAACGCTTGCGCGGGCAATGGCGACACGGTTCGTGACGGGCACGCAGACGAACGGCACACCGGCTGAGTAGATGCTGGGCTTGTGATTCTCAAATCCGATCTCAGACGGGATCAGCCCGAAGGAGGCAGCCAATCGCTCAACCGGTGGCGGCGCGTTACCCCGTTCCGGCAGCTTCGGCAGATCAAACTCTGCAAACGCCGCTTTGCCGGGTCTCTGCCGTACGCCAACCCGCACTGTTCCGATTTTGAGTTCGAGCACGATCAACGTATCGCCCTCACCATTGCTGGTGGGCGTACGCAGTTCAGCGAGCAAGGCTGCCGCGCCAACCGTTGGGTGGCCGGCGAAGGGCAGTTCTGTCCCGGGCGTAAAGATTCGCATCCTGGCTGTGTGCGCTGGCCGCTCGGATTTGAGCAGGAATACCGTTTCCGAGAGTGCAAATTCGCGCGCGATGGTCTGCATCTGCGTGTCCGTGAGACCGTCGGCCTCGTGCACCACCGCCAGCGGGTTGCCGGCAAAGCGGGTCTCGGTAAACACATCGAGCGTGTGGAACTGCAGGCGCATGGGATCGGCTTTCGTCAATGACACAGTCGCCGGACCATGCCGGATTTCACCGATGCCTCCAAGCGTTTACGCGCGCCAGATTTTCTATCGGCCCAGATTTCCGATCGGTGTCGATATTGAACCCCACGCGCCCGCTTCAGCGGACCAACTTCTCCATTTCAGTCGCCTAATTTCCTGTTTCGGTCGCCCACTTCCCCGTCTCAGCGGTCTGTGGCACCTTTGATCAACGCCGCAGGACTCATCGCCGATGTCGACACTTCTGATTACGCATCCGAGTTTCGTCGAGCACGACACTGGCCCAGGCCACCCCGAGCGCCCCGATCGCATGCGCGCCATCGACAAAGTTCTCTCCCACGACATGTTTGCGGGCCTCAGCCGCGTTGAGGCGCCGCTGCGGGCAGACGTCGAGGCGGCCATCCTGCTGGCGCATCCAAAGCGCCATCTCGACCTGATCAAGGCAAGCCGTCCGCAACCCGGCGCAGAGCCCGCGCCCATCGATCCGGATACGCTTTTGTCCAGCGGCTCATTTGAGGCCGCTGTGCGAGGTGTCGGTGCCGGACTTCTGGCCGTCGACGAAGTGTTGACGGGGCGAGCCCGCAACGCTTTTTGCCAGGTGCGACCGCCGGGCCACCATGCCGAGGCGGACCGCGCCATGGGCTTCTGC
>JANNXS010000415.1:0-2037 GCA_031409695.1 Hyphomicrobiaceae bacterium | reverse complement strand
GCTGCGCATCCACTCGGACCGCGTGGCTGAGGATAAGCCCGCGTCAGCGTAACCGACGACCGCATCCGACGAATTTTAAAGCGGGCGCTGCGGCAACGCGGTGCCCGTTTTTTGATGCTAAGGACACTTCGAACAATAACTGCTGCAAAATCTGTATCGGGAATAATTCAGCGCCACCCTTCCCTCGTCATCCCCGCGTCACGCTTT
Organism: Hyphomicrobiaceae bacterium; assembly: GCA_031409695.1. Classification (GTDB taxonomy): domain Bacteria; phylum Pseudomonadota; class Alphaproteobacteria; order Rhizobiales; family Hyphomicrobiaceae; genus JABFRJ01. The sequence goes on along the minus strand of JANNXS010000415.1, from coordinate 1,830 downwards.
GCGTGCGAGGCACGACGGCGGGAACCCAAGCAAACCAATCACTTGCTGTAATTTACTTGGGTCCCCGCCTGCGAGCTTGTGAAGAAATCCCCAGCGGACTGCCGGTTTTCGTGATTCCGTTGCCTGGAGCGATTCGGGGGCGGGACATGAGCGACACCAACCAGACAGCCACCGGCGACACGGCCCAGCCCGAGCGGGCCGCCGGCACGGCGGAGACACTGCCGCCGCCGCGCGTGATCCGACCGCGGCGCGATGAGCCGGCGTTCGAACTGTTCGATCCAGGTAGCTGGCTGCCGGCCGATCATGTCGCGCGCGCCGTGTGGGCGTTCGTCGAGGCCCAGGACCTGTCGCGGCTGTACGATGCGATCAAGGCGCGTGGCAGCGTGCCCGGCCGTCCGGCGTCGGACCCGGCCGTGCTGTTCGCCTTGTGGTTGCTGGCGACGATCGACGGCATCGGTTCGGCGCGTGAACTGGAACGCGCAACGCGCATGCAGCTGCCTTTCCTGTGGCTCGCTCAGGGCGTGCCGGTGAACTATCACGGCCTCGCCGATTTCCGCGTTGCGCAGGCCGATCTGCTCGATGATCTGTTGTCGACGCATCTCGCGGCGCTGGTCGCGGCGGGCCTCGCCAACCCGGTCGAGATCATCATCGACGGCACCAAGATCGCCGCTTCGGCGAACAAGGACACGTATCGGCGCAAGGGGTCTCTGGTCGAGATCGAGAAACAAGCCAAGGAGCGCGTCGAGGCCCTGAAGAAGGACGTCGATGCCGACCCGTCTGCTGGCGATCGCCGCCGCAAGGCGGCCAATGAGCGGGCCGCGCGTGAGCGGGCAGAGCGTGCCGCGAAAGCCCTGGAAAAGCTCAAAGAGATCGAGGCGGAGCGCGCAGAACGCGCAAAGACGAGCCCCAAGGAAGTGGCCGAAATGAAAGAGCCGCGCGCGTCCACGACTGATCCCGACGCGCGCAAGATGCGCTGCGCCGACGGTGCCGTACGCCCCGCCTACAACATCCAATTGGCCGTGACCTTCAACGGTATCATTGCAGGCGTTAAGGCAACCGACCGGCGTCAGGATACTGGCCTGCTTTCGCCGATGGTCGCGCAAGTCGAAGAGCGCACGGGCCAAGCGGTCGCGACCGTTCTCGCCGATACGGGCTATGCCGACCATGACGACATCGCGGCGCTTGCAACGCGCGAGCAGACACCGGTGGCCGCCTCGGTCACCGTCTACGTGCCCTTGCCAGAGGAGCGGACCGACGTGAAGCCCGCGACGTTGAAGGAACGTGAGCGTAAGCGGGCGAAAGAGCCCGAGGCGATCAAGGACTGGCGCAAACGGATGGACACGGAGGAGGCGAAGACGATGATGAAACAACGGGGCCGCATCGAAGGTGTCAATGCAAACATCAAGCACCGCGGGCTCGAACGCGTCACCGTGCGCGGCCTCGCCAAGGTGCACACGATCGCGCTCTGGCAGGCGCTCGCGCACAACCTCACAGCCGGATTCCGTCTTGGCGTTGCCGCCGCCGCCAAAGTGGCCGCAGCGGTCGCGACAGCGGTTGCAAAACCCGCCTGAGAGGTCGAAATGACGGAGCGTATGACGCCGCCGCCCTGCTGGGCGGCGGGTTCCCGGGCCGGAATGGGAAAAATTCACAAGCTCATCGGCGGGGATTTCCAACTGACACACAACGATATCCCGCGACGCGAGCGCCAGCGCACCGAGCCCATCTGGCCAATCGACATTGGCGCCGGACATCACGGCGATGGCAGGGCCATTCAATTCATGAACTCAGCAGCAGTTTGATCGCGGCTTTTGGCCGGGCGGCGTAGGCGGG
>JANNXS010000414.1:0-4240 GCA_031409695.1 Hyphomicrobiaceae bacterium | reverse complement strand
GACCGGTGGTATCCGCGCGCGGGGTTGGTGGGGCGGCCGCGCGCAAGTAAGGAACGCTCATACCGGCGGTCAATCCTTTTGACCGGTGGTATCCGCGCGCGGGGTTGGTGGGGCGGCCGCGCGCAAGTAAGGAACTCTCATACCGGCGGTCAATCCTTTTGACCGGCGGTAAGCGCGCGCGGGGTTGGTGGGGCGGCCGCGCGCAAGTAAGGAACTCTCATATCGACGGTCAATTCTTTTGACCGCCGGTATGAGCCGCCCTGGCGGCCCATTGATCGGCGAGGCGTTAGTTTGAACAGTGAACCTAAGAAGCGCGGTTTGTTCGGCCGACTGTTCGGTGGCGGCCAATCGTCTGAGACAAGTCCGGCAGCCGAGCCAATTCCGGTCCCCCATGACCCGGTCGCGCCTGATGCGCCACACGCCGTTGAACTGGTTGCGGTTGAAATTGCGCCATCGACCGAAGAGATTTTGGTCGGGGCTGGCACCGTTGAGATTGGCCCGCTCAAGGACGCCGTGGCCGACGCGCACTTGATTGGCAGCGATGGCGATCCCAAACCCAAAAACAGCTGGCTACAGCGTCTCAAGACAGGACTGTCCAAGACATCATCGAAACTCACCGAAGGCATCACCAGCGTCTTCACCAAGCGCAAGCTGGACGCTGAGACACTTGACGACCTGGAAGATCTGCTCCTTCAGGCCGATCTTGGTGTGGCCACATCGCAACGCATCGCTGATATTTTAAGGACGACCCGCTTCGACAAGGACATCGCTCCAGACGAAGTCAGGAAAGTTCTCTCGGAGGAGGTGGAACGCGTGCTTGCGCCCGTGGCGATTCCACTCGATGTGCGGGCTGACAAACAGCCGCATGTGATCTTGTTCGTCGGCGTCAATGGGACCGGCAAGACGACGACGATCGGCAAAATGGCAGCTAAATTTCGCCGCTCAGGCAAGACGGTTTTGATTGCCGCGGGCGATACTTTCCGGGCTGCCGCTGTCGACCAGCTGAAGGTCTGGGGTGAGCGTGCCGACTGCGAAGTGATTTCCAAACCAGCAGGTGCTGACTCGGCCGCACTTGCCTATGAAGCTCTTGAAAAAGCGCGGGCTTTAAAGGTCGATTTGCTGCTGATCGATACGGCGGGTCGCCTGCAGAACAAAACGGCCCTGATGGATGAGTTGGAGAAAATGTTGCGGGTTATGCGCAAGGTTGATCCAACGGCACCCCATGATGTCGTTCTTGTTTTGGACGCGACCACAGGGCAAAACGCCCTTAACCAGGTTGAGGTATTCAAGGACAAGGCCGGCGTCACCGGTTTGGTGATGACCAAGCTTGACGGCACGGCTCGCGGCGGGATTTTAGTCGCAATTTCAGCAAAATTTTCGCTTCCTGTGCACGCTATTGGTGTTGGCGAAGGGATCGATGACCTCGAACCTTTCGACGCGGGGGAATTTGCTCGAGCTATCAGTTTCGGGTAACATCTTTACTGGGCTGTGCACGACTTCGCTGTATCGGGGGCCAAGGGCTAACATGACTGCAACGCCGCTGCGCCGTAGTTCGTTCCCGTTTACCGCGGAACAGTTCCTCAACATCGCTAGTGAGATCGGGCCGATCTTCACGATGTTCGTCGTAAACTTCGTTTACGGCGTCGAAGCGGGGGTGATCTCGCTGATCGCGACGACGGTCCTGGCGCTGGTCGTGTCACTGATTGTGTTTCGCCGACCGCCCGTCATGCCGTTTATAGCCGGCGCTGTCACGATCACCTTTGGGACGCTGACCTGGGTGACTGGCGACCCCATGTGGGTGCAGATAAAAGTTACGATCTTCAATTTGTTGGTTGCCGCTGTCTTGTTCGTTGGACTCTATCAGCGCAAATACTTTTTCGAGTTCGTATTTGGTAAGACCTTTAACTACACGCCGACGGGTTGGCATCAGCTAACCCGTAATGTAGCAATCTTTTTCTTTATCACGGCCGTCGCCAACGAAGCCGTTCGCCTTGGTTTTGCCACAGCACAGATCCCAACACCCGACCAGCTCATGTGGCTGCTCAAGAAAGATATGCTGAATGGCCTCGACATCTGGATGATCTTCAAGCTGTTCATCGTCATGCCACTCACATCGGTTTATTTTGTCTGGCAGGTGCGGCTGATGCAAAAGTACCGTCTGCCTGAAAAGGCGCAGTGATGATGCTGCGCCGCCCGGAAAGGGAGCGCTGCTCATGAATGACCCCGAAAACATGAATGACGTCAGAAAACCGACCGATCGCCAGGAACCGTCTGGCGTCAAGGTCGGCCAGGACCCGTCTGGCATGAAGACCGGCCAGGACCCGTCTGGGATGAAGGATGACCCGAAACCGTCCGGTATGAAGACGGTGATCGAGATGGTCCCTCTACTGCTGTTCGGGTTGGCCTATGCGCTCTATGGCATCAAAACGGCGACGGGCGTCTTGATGGTCGCGACCGTAGCCTCACTGGTCGCGTCGTATTTCTTGCTTGGTCACATGACGCCGATGCTGATCGTGACGACCGTGCTGGTGGTAGGTTTTGGCTCGCTCACATTTGCGCTCGACGATCCGCGTTTCATTAAAATGAAACCAACAGCAGTTAATGTTCTTTTTGCAGCTGTTCTCGGGTACGGCCTTTTGTCGGGGCGGCTATTTTTAAAAAAATTACTCGGCGAAGCATTATCACTCACGGCCGAAGGGTGGCGGCAACTCACGATCCGTTGGATCGCGTTTTTCCTGTTCCTTGCGCTTTTGAACGAGTTCGTTTGGCGCACCCAGTCGGAAATTGCCTGGGTCAATTTTAAGCTTTTCGGCATTCTCGGGCTGACGTTCGCGTTTATGATCGCGCAGGTTGGATTGCTGAAACGATATAGTATCGAACCTGCACCTACCCCTACCCCAAAATCACCAATTGAGTAAAACGTCTGGTTGCCGGTCAGATAGGAAACGAATGAAATTCGTTCCATATTGGGACATCCGCATGCAGATAAATAATATTTTTGCAGGACACGCATAGAATCTGTATCGAATTTATTGGACGCCGCCTGGAAAAGCAGTCTTCTATAATGCGATGGAGTGACGTTCTCCAAAACGAGAGCCACGGCGGCAGTCCGTGCGCACGGAGCATTCGTGTCACGCGCCGACCGTTTGGATCGCAACATGGAATACCAATGAAACGCGATGATAAAACGGATCGGCTTGGCCGATCCCCGCTCCACATGCTGCACCGAGCTGGGCAGTGTGCCGGCGAAGTGTTCCATGCCGAGATGCAAGACGGTGACCTGACGCCCCGCCAGTACGCGGTCTTGCTCACTGTGGCTGCCAATGAAGGCATCTCGCAGACGGGTTTGGTAGAAAAAACCGGCGTCGATCGCTCGACCTTGGCTGACATCGTCCGCCGCATGCTCAAGAAGGGCTTGCTACAGAGGCGCCGGACAAAGGAAGATGCACGCGCCTATGCCGTTAAACTCACCGAGGACGGCAAACGTGTGCTTCGCGGCGCTGAACCGGTAACCGGCCGCGTCGACAGCCGCATTCTGGATGCGATCCCGACCAAGCAGCGCGAACAGTTTATCGATAATTTGGGCCTCATTGTTGAGGCGCTGGGCAAGATGTCGCCCGCCGAGGCTGATTGACCTACCCCGGGTCGTTAGCGCCCCACTTTTGCGCCCCACTTCACAGTCGTCGAAACGCTTAGCGCCCCGCAGGCCATCTCGCCTGCGGGGCACTGCTGCTTGCAACACTTTCGACTTGCGCCGAGCCTGATCCAGGACCATTCTTGACGCAAACGGCAACGCGCCTCGGAGCGCGGTCGAGCGAGGAGCAACGCCCCACACATGTTGACACCGAGAAAAGTCCGTCTGCGCATCGACGCGGACAAGTGTCAGGGTCACAACCGCTGCAAAGCGATCCTGCCAGAAATGATCGAGCTCGACGGCTATGGCAATGCGCAAGCCAAGGGTGATGGCATCGTGCCGGCGGAGTTGGTCGAGAAGGCGTACCTCGCCAAGTCAAATTGCCCCGAATTTGCGGTTGAAATCATTGAGGAGTGACAGCCATGGCCGACGGATCACCCCCACCACGCCCACCCGTCAAAGCCCCGCCTGTCAAAGACTGGGCAACCGATTGGGACCACTTCGATCCAACATGGCGAGAAGATCCGTTTGGGATCTGGGAACAGTTGCGAAAGCGAAATTGCCCGGTGGCATCAACCGAACGCTACATGGGCGCCCACTTGCCCG
>JANNXS010000413.1:0-13278 GCA_031409695.1 Hyphomicrobiaceae bacterium | reverse complement strand
GCGAAACACTGGCTGAGCGCGCCGCTTTGTGGAAAGTCAGGCGGAAGAGCAGCCACCAGGACCAGACGTACATGATTGAGCAAATGTTTGACTATGTCGTCGTCGGCGCTGGCTCTGCCGGCTGTGCCATTGCCAATCGGCTGTCGGAGGATGCATCGGTTACGGTCGCGCTGCTCGAGGCGGGCGGGCCGGATCGCAATATCTGGATCCACATTCCCGCCGGCTACTATCGCAACATTCCGAATCCAAACGTGACCTGGCAGTTCCCTTCCGAGCCCGAGCCGCACCTTGACGGACGCTCGATCAACCAGCCGCGAGGGCGCGTGCTCGGTGGTTCCTCGTCGATCAATGGGCTGCTGTATCTGCGCGGCCAAGCCCAGGACTATGACGTGTGGCGTCAGCTCGGCAATGTCGGTTGGTCGCATCAGGACGTGTTGCCGTTTTTCAAAAAGGCAGAGGGGCAGGTGCGCGGCGGCGATGACCATCACGGCGCCGACGGCCCGCTCGGTGTTGACGATGTGCGTATGGATAACCCGCTGTGCGAGGCATTCATCCAGAGCAGCCTTGCCGACGGTATTCCATTCACGCGCGACTTCAACGGCGCCTCTCAGGAGGGCGTCGGCTACTTCCAGGTGACCAACAAACGCGGACGACGCTGCTCATCGGCGGTGGCCTATTTACACCCCGTGCGCGGGCGCAGAAACCTCTCGGTCATCACACGCGCGGTGACCGAGCGCGTGCTGCTTGAGGGCCGCCGTGCGGTCGGGGTGAGCGCGCGCGTCAACGGTGCGCTGACCACGATCAAAGCGCGGCGCGAGGTGATCTTATCGGCGGGTGCCTTCGGCTCACCACAGATCCTGCAGCTCTCCGGGATCGGCCCGGGCGAGGTGCTGAAAAAGGCTGGCATCGACGTGCAGCATGAATTGGCGGGCGTCGGCGAGAACCTGCAAGACCATTTCCAGGCGCGGCTGATGTATGAGTGCAACGCCAAGGGCTCGATCAACGACGTCTGGAATTCGCGCTGGCTGCAATTGAAAGCCGGATTCGAGTATTTTGCCTTCCAGCGCGGGATATTGACCGTCGGTGCTGGCGTCGTCGGGGCCTTCATTAAATCGCACCCAAGCCTTGAGACGCCGGACTTGCAGATCCACTTTATCCCGCTGTCGGGCGAGGGCATCGGCCAGGGCCTGCACCCCTTCCCCGGTGCCGTCGTGTCCATGTGTCAGTTGCGGCCGGACAGTCGCGGCCATGTGCACATTAAGACTGCCAATCCCGGAGATAAACCAGCCATCCTCTACAACTATCTCGCAGCCGAAACGGACCGGCGCGTGATGCTCGAAAGCGTGCGCATTGCGCGGCGCATTGTGGCCCACAAGCCGTTCGCCGATTTGATCGTGCGGGCAATCCAACCCGAAAAATCGGCCCAGAGCGATGAAGACATCATGGCCTTCCTTCGGCAGAAGGGCACAACGATTTTCCACCCTGTCGGCACCTGCAAGATGGGCCGCGATCCGATGGCCGTCGTCGACGCGCGCCTGCGCGTGAACGGCATCGACGGTTTGCGCGTCGCTGACGGCTCGATCATGCCGACGCTGGTTTCGGGCAATACAAATGCGCCCATCATCATGATCGGCGAAAAGTGTGCGGACATGATCAAGGCGGATGCGCGCGTGGCACAGGCGGCATGAAAAGCCGTCCCCCACGGTGAGGCGTTTGGGCCACGCGCGCCCCACACCTCTTTTGGCTGATCCGATGCTCCCGCCCCTTGGTTGGCGGACGTTGCGCTGATAAGGCTTATGGCTATTCGGGGAAGGGAACGGCGGCTTCATGACAGCGGATCGACCACGGCCTCAGGCGGGCGGGGCATTGCCCGTGCTGCCGCCGGTGTTTGCCTTGGTCGAGCTGGCTATTTTTGCGGCCATCGTACTTGCAGAATATGCCTGGGCTCCGTTCCCGGACCTGACCAAGCTCAATCCCCATCCTTATTGGCTGCCGGTCCTTCTGATCAGCTTGCAATACGGGACACTCAGCGGGCTGCTGGCGGCAGCGGTCGCCATCGTTGGTACCGTTGCGGTCGGACTGCCCGAGCCCGACATCGGTGAAGCCTACTTCAATTATCTGATCCGTGCCTGGGCACAGCCTGTCTTGTGGCTCATCGTCGCTCTGCTGGTCGGGGCATTCCGCATGCGCCAGATTGAGCAGCGCGATGACCTGCTGAACCAAGTTGAAGACCTTGAATATCAGGGCCGCCTCGTGGATGACCATGCCGGCGCATTGCAAGAGCGCTGCGATCGGCTTGAGCGTGAACTGGTAACGAAGGCGCGTCCTGCGTCTGACGTGCTGCTTGATGCGCTGGCGCGCTGTTCCAGCGGAACGGGGACGGCCGTTGATCTTGATGTGCTGCTTGCCTCGGCGCTGCCCGACGCGGAAGTCTCAGTGTTTGTGCGCGCCGGCAATGGTTTGCAGGTGTTCCACACCCATGGTTGGCCCCACTCAGCCACGTGGCCGCGAATCATTCCCGGCCTCGATGCACTGGCGCTGACCGTCATCGGCGCCGGTCGGGTAGCGTCTATCCTGGCGGCTGGCGACGAACGGGTGCTGACCGGTCATGGCCTGTTCGCGGTTCCCATCGTCGATGAGACTGGTCCCGTTGGTATGCTGAAGATCGAGCGGATGCCACCATCGGTCATCGGTCCCGATACGGTTGGACGTCTCGCTGTGCTGGCAGCCCATCTGCCCCGTCTTTTAAATGCCCAAAATACAGCCCAAAATTTTGGCGGCCTAAGCGCTGGCGTGTTGGCGTCCCAGTCAACGGTGACTAGCAAGATGTTGACTGGCCCGCGTCTTGTACGCCGCCCAGTTTCCACGACGGACCCAGTTTCCACGACGGAAACGTCACCGGTGCCGATGCGGGCCGCTTTAAAAGACATGGTCGGATGAGCGAGAGTGTGCGGCAAACGACGGGGCATGCGACGCGATCCGAGGCCGCAACCGAGGCACCGCCCCTGCGACCGACCGATCTGGTCGGGGCGCTTTCCGCGCTTGTGGCTGAGGGCTGTCTGATATCGGCTCATATGCTGGAGGTGTTGACGTTACCGGTTGCCTTGGTCGGGCATCTAGCCGTGTCGGCATTGCTGATTGGACGCTACATGCTGCTCGTCCGCCGGGGGCGCGATGGCACAGCGTCATTGCTGCTTGCATTCGTGGTTCTGGCAGCCGGCCCTTTTGGCGCGATCGGTGGCGTGCTGATTGGTCGGCTTTCGCGCCCGGAGGCGGCCGATGTTGCGCGCCTTGCTGCATGGTATGAGCGCATTTCGCTCTCAACCGATTTGTCGGAAACAACGCGGCGCTCGGACCGCATCCTGACCGGTCGTATCGCCAACTTGAAGGCTGACGTGCCACGCTCGTTCGCGGGCGTTCTGGAGCATGGAAATATCCGCGATCAACAGACCGTTCTCAGCCTTATCGCACGGCGCTTCCATCCGGATTATCTCGCAGCCCTGAAGCTTGCCCTGACCAGCGAAGAGCCGGTGATCCGGGTCCAAGCGGCAGCTGTGGCTGCCAAAATCCGGGTCGATCTCGCAACCCGTGCCGATGCCGCCCTTGCCGCTGCGGCGAACCCAAAACTCACGTCGGACGCGGCCCTGCGCCATCTGGCCGATGCCGAAAATTACGCGCGGTCCGGCCTGATGGAGGAGCCCGACAAACAGCGCACCCTGAGTGCCGTTGAAACCTTTTTGGCCGCGGCAGCTGACAGTTTTGATCGAAACCCGAGACTTATCGAAAGTGCATCGGCCGGAGCACCCCTCGATCGCTATGAGACGCGCCTGCTTGTTGACAAACGCTACGGCGATTTCCGTCGCCTCAGGCGAGCCCGCGCTTGGAACGCGCGTACTGGAACAGCGGGCCTGCGACTTCGCATCCGCATCATTCCGAAACGCGCGAAGGCTGCACGCTTGCGCGCCCAGGGCATGTTGGGACAGGGAGCTGCTGAATAATGGCGGCGCTGGCGAAAAATTTCTCCTGGGAGCGGACCTCGCGCGAGCCCGCCGATGTCTGCCTCATTGTTGAGGGTTGCTATCCGTTCGTCCCCGGTGGAGTCTCGGGATGGATCGATTGGCTGATCCGCACACAGCCGGAGCTTAAATTCTCTGTCGTCTCGCTTTGGCCAAGCCCCAAGGGAACCAGCCCGCGCTATGAAATGCCCGATAATGCCATCTCGTTCCAAACCATTTTCCTGCAAGATTTTGGTAAGCCTCCGCGCCGTCGGGAGACGATCCCGGGCGGCATTGATGCGTTCTCGCGCGCCCTTGATCAGTTCATGCGCCGCGGTGGCGTCGATGGACTAGCGACTGTCATGCGCACGCGCGCGCAGATGACGCCGAAGCTCGAATTTGGCCGTCTCCTGAACGGCCCTGCCGCCTGGGACATCGTGCACGGCATGTATGAGACGCGCATGCCCCATGGTTCGTTCCTGCACTACTTCTGGGCCTGGCGCGCACTTCTCGGTGGGTTGTTTGCGACGCTCGAAGCACCGCTCCCGGCGGCGCGCGTGTATCATACGATCTCAACTGGCTACGCGGGTGTACTGGCCGCACGCGCGGCGCGTGAAACTGGCCGACCCATGCTGCTGACCGAGCACGGCATCTACACCAATGAGCGGCGCATCGAACTGCTGATGGCCGATTGGGTCGTTGATACGCTCGACAAGGGGCACAATCTTGAGGACGACCGCACCGACCTGCGAGATTTATGGATCGAGGCATTCGAGGCCTATGCGCGCACGTGTTATGAGGGCGCGAACGAGGTCATCACTCTGTATGAGGACAATCAACGCGTTCAAAACGGACTGGGAGCTGCTTCCGAGCGCTGTCGTGTGATTGCCAACGGTATCGCGGTCGAGCGATTTGCAGGCCTCGGCCGCGCAGCCGACGATGCCCGTCCGACCATGGCGCTCATCGGCCGCGTTGTGCCGATCAAAGACGTTAAAACCTACATCCGCGCGGCCCATAGCCTGCGCCGCCGCATCCCCAATTTGCGCGCCTACATCCTGGGCCCGCTCGACGAAGATCAAATTTATGTCGCTGAGTGCCAGGAGCTCGTTGCAAGCCTCGGGCTTGAGGGATGCATCGAATTCACGGGGCAGGTGGACATTACAAAATATCTGCCCGATGTGCACGTGGTCGCACTAACGAGCCTGAGTGAGAGCCAACCGCTAACACTGTTAGAGGCCGGTGCAGCGGGCGTGCCGTTCGTGTCGAGCAACGTCGGGTCCTGCCGCGAAATCATCGAGGGACGCTCAGATGAACTGCCAGCGTTAGGGCAAGGCGGCTTCATCACGCCAGTGGTCGCTCCTGAGGCGACCGCGGACGCAGTCGAAAAACTTTTGCGCGATCCAGCCCTGCGCCGCCGTCTTGGCGACACGCTGCGGGCCAGGGTCAATCAGTTCTATCGCTCGGAGCAAGCCGCCTCAGCCTATCGGCAACTGTATGCGCACTATCGGGCCCTGGACTGATGTCCCTGGGCCCAGACTGATGTCCCCGGGGCCTTCACGTGCATCCTGCTGAACATGAACCGTCGCCGTCTATCGCACTTGAGACATAAGGCCTGTACCCATGACCAACCCCGTCCTCGTTGAATTGACCCGTGGCGGCCTCGTCGAAAGCGCGCACATGGGCACGCTCGTCTTGGCACGTCCGAATGGCGAGCACATCATAGCTCTCGGCGACATCGCTCGGCCGATTTTTCCGCGCTCGGCCATCAAGGCCCTGCAGGCCTTGCCACTGATTGAGACGGGTGCTGCGGAACGCTATGGTTTTGGCGATGCTGAGATCGCCATCGCGTGCGCGTCGCACTCAGGCACGGCCGCCCATGCTGATCTCGTAGCGTCCATGCTCGCATCCGCCAAACTTGACGCGTCAGCGCTGGCTTGCGGCGCCCATGCTCCGACACACGAGGCGTCTGCTCGCGCGTTGGCCGCAGCCGACGGGCAGTACACGGCGCTGCATAACAATTGCTCGGGCAAGCATTCCGGTATGGTCTGCACCTGCGCCCATGTGGGAGATCCCGTGCAAGGCTATCTCGATGTCCGCCATCCCCATCAACAGCGCATTGCCCGTGTGTTGGCGGATTTCTGCGGTGAAGGCTTCTCGTCGGCGCGCTATGGCATTGACGGCTGCTCAGCGCCGAACTGGGCCATCCCCGTTGCACATCTTGCCAAGGCTTTCGCCGTCCTTGTCTCGGGCGAGGGCCTTTCGCCAGCCCGCCGAGCGGCTACCCATCGGATCGCCAAAGCCTGCATGGCGCGGCCGGACATGGTGGCTGGCCCCGGGCGGCTGGACACCAACGCCATGACGGCGCTTCCGGGCAAAGTGTTCATGAAAACCGGGGCCGAGGGCGTGTATTGCGGTGCCTTCCCTGATCAAGGCCTTGGCTTTGCTGTGAAGATCGACGACGGCAACAAGCGTGCAGCCGAAGCGGTGGTCGCGGGTCTCATCCAGCGCCTGTATCCCGCAGCCGGCACCTTCGGCGCCATCGGCACGACCAAGAACTGGGTCGGCACGGAAACCGGGGAAACCCGCATTTCCATGGAACTCACACGCGCCATCGCTCAAATTCATTGACGCCGACGCATGAGGGCAGCGGCTCAACCCGTGGGCGCTTTTGCGTTGGCGGCCAATCCCTTGGCCTGCATGGCCGTTGTGACCTCATCGAGCACATTCGGATCATCGATGGTGGCAGGCATTTTCCATGTCTCCCCATCGGCGATTGTGCGCACAGTTGCACGCAGGATTTTTCCTGAACGCGTCTTCGGCAGCCGCTTGACGGCCATGACAGTCTTGAACGCCGCCACAGGGCCGATGACATCGCGCACCAGCTTGACAACCTCGCTCTCGATCTCGGCGTCAGGGCGGTTGACGCCCGCGTTGAGCACAATGAAGCCCACGGCCTGCTGTCCCTTCAAGTCATCGGCAATCCCAACGACAGCACATTCTGCGACGTCTTTGTGCTGGGCAACGACCTCCTCCATTTGTCCCGTGGACAGACGGTGGCCGGCAACGTTGATGACATCGTCGGTACGCGCCATGACGTAAGCGTACCCGTCGGCATCGATAAAGCCAGCGTCTGAGGTTGAATAGTAGCCAGGGAAATCGGCGAGGTAGCTTTGGCGGAAGCGCGCGTCATTGCCCCAGAGCGTTGGCAGGGCGCCGGGCGGCAGTGGTAGCTTGACGGCCAATGTGCCGGTCTGTCCGCGCGGCACGGGTTGCGCCTTCTCGTCGAGCACCTGCAGATCATAGCCGGGCATCGGTACCGCCGGCGAGCCGTGCTTGACCGGCAGGGTGCCAAGGCCAACGGGGTTGCCGCAGATGGGCCAGCCGGTTTCCGTTTGCCACCAATGATCGAGCACCGGCACGTTCAACTGCCGTTCGGCCCATTTGATCGTTTCCGGGTCGGCACGTTCGCCGGCCAGGAACAGCGTGCGGAAGTGCGAGAGATCATAGTTCGGAATAAAGGTGCCTTGCGGATCCTCTTTTTTGATAGCGCGGAACGCCGTCGGAGCCGTGAACAGAGCCACCACCTTGTGCTCGGCAATGATGCGCCAGAACGTACCGGCGTCGGGCGTGCCGACGGGCTTGCCTTCAAACAGCAAAGTGGTGCAGCCGGCCAGCAGCGGCGCGTAGACGATGTAGCTGTGGCCGACGACCCAACCGACATCGGAGGCGGCCCAGAACACCTCGCCCGGCTTGATGCCGTAATGGTTTGGCATCGACCACGCCAAGGCAACCATGTGCCCGCCCGTATCGCGCACGACGCCCTTTGGCTGGCCAGTCGTGCCAGACGTGTAGAGAATATAGGCTGGGTCGGTTGCCTTCACGCTCGCGCAAACCGCGGTCTGGCCTACGCTTTTGGCCTTGGCAACGCGCGCCGCCCAATCGTGGTCGCGGCCATCCTTCAAGGTCGCGGTCGAGCCCCGCCGATGCAGCATCAGCAGTGACTTCGGCTTATGTGTCGAGAGCTCGATTGCTTTGTCGAGCAACGGCTTGTACTCGACTTTACGGCCGGGTTCGATGCCGTGCGACGCCGCGAGAATAGCAACGGGCCTGCAATCGTCGATGCGGGTTGCCAGTTCGGCCGCGGCGAACCCACCGAACACGACGCAATGAACTGCACCGATGCGCGCGCACGCAAGCATCGCCATGACCGCCTCGGGCATCATGGGCATGTAGATGATCACGCGGTCGCCGTAGCCGATGCCAAGTTCGGTCAGAACGCCAGCCAGCGTTGCGACCTCGTGGGTCAATTCAGAATATGTGAAGACCGTCTTCGTGCCTGTGACGGGACTATCGTAGATGAGGGCCGGCTGCGCGCCGCGTCCGCGAGCGACATGGCGATCGAGGCAATTCCAGGCCGTGTTCGTCTCGGCGCCCGGAAACCAGCGGCCGTATTGGCCGGCATAGGGATCGAAAACCGAATCCCATAGTCGAAACCAGTCGATGTCGCGGGCAGCGGTTGCCCAAAACGCCTCGGGATCGCGCTGCCATGCGGCGTAGACGTCATGATAGCGGCTTGTTACGCTGGACATATTGGCCTCCCGGGCGGCCCGATTAGCGGGCTCTCATTGTGCCTGTCGGGTAGCAACCGATGGCGCATGACCGCAATGGCTTACCCACCGGACCATAGTCGTACCCGGATCAAAGCTGAGGGCGCCTCAAAAAAATGGCCGACCCGAAGATCGGCCCAAGTCCAGGGAGGAAGGTACGTCAGACAAATCATCAGTACCCGCGACATACGGCGCTGATTCGGTCGGCGCTCACAACAATTGTTGGCGTGCAACGGATCTATTTCGAACCCGTTGTGACTGTTGAGTCACGGTCTACCACTGGCGGTCACTCAGGTGCCTCGCCAGACTTGGTTTTGGCCAGTCTTGGTTTTGACCAGTCTTGGCGCTCGCCAGTCTGGACCGGGTCGGCTCCAGATGCGATGCAGCAGCGCCTATGTTCAGCCAGGACCCGTCCGAATGCCAGCCACTCTCTATGCCACGTTGCTGACCACGGCCCATATTCTGGCTGACGCGGCGGGTCAGATAACTCTGCCGCTGTTTCGCAAGACAATTGCTGTTGAGAACAAGGCTGCCAATGGGTTCGACCCCGTGACATCAGCGGATACGGCGGCTGAGAAAGCGATGCGGGCGCTTATTACGAAGCTGCATCCGGACCATGGGATCATTGGCGAGGAATTCGACGATGTCGCGGGTGCCGGCCGCTACAATTGGATTCTCGACCCCATCGACGGCACGCGCGCGTTCATTACGGGCTATCCGCTCTGGGGCACACTGATTGGCGTTCTCGACGCCGACACACCGGTCGTTGGGATGATGGACCAGCCCTACACGCGGGAGCGATTTTGGGCGGTGCCCGGCGGTCGCACCAAGGGCGCGCACTTCCGTGGTCCCTCGGGCGAAGCACAGATCATCACAACCCGCACCTGCCCGAAACTCGCGGATGCAGTCCTTTGCAGCACATCACCTGATCTGTTTAAGACGGAGGCGGAACGGGCGGGTTTTGACGCGGTCAGCAAGCGCGCTAAGCTGACGCGCTTCGGTGGTGACTGCTATGCCTACTGCATGCTCGCCGCAGGCCACATTGACCTTGTTGTTGAGGCCGGCCTCAAGGCTGTTGATATCGCACCTTTGATCCCGATTATCGAAGCCGCGGGCGGCGTCGTCACGACATGGGACGGGGGTACAGCGATCCACGGTGGCGCCATCATCGCAGCCGGGGATGCGAAACTTCACGGAGCCGCTATGAAAGTGCTTCGCGGGTAGCAACTGGCTGCACCCTTGGTTTCTTTTACACCGGCGCCGAAGTGGTGAGCGAATAGTAGAAAAACGACGCGCCGAGGATGAACACCAGCAGCGCGCCGATGAGACCAATTGCCGTCTGTGCGCGTGCGGCCCAACGGTTGTCGGCTGTACCGGCCAACCGGGTTGCAACGTCGCGCGAACTTGCCGCCAAGGCCGCGAGCCCGGAAACCGTCATGGCCGTGCCGAGCGCCATGACGAATGTCGAGACAACGCCGGCCCAAAGCAGCCCGAGCCCGTTGGCGACGAACAAAACACCGATCGCGCCCGTGCATGGGCGAATGCCAACCGCGAACGCCAAGGTCGCCGCCCGCCGCCAGGACCAGGGACCAACCACGGCTTCGGGGCCTGGGAGATGGACGTGCCCATGATGGTCGTGGCCATGATGGTCGTGGCCATGATGATCATGCCCGTGATCATGCCCGTGATTGTGTGTCCCGTGATTGTGGGCCGCATGTGTGCACGTCGCGGATTTATGGGCACCTTCCTTGTGATCATGCCCGCGATCATGATCATGGGCATTCCCGGCCGCGTGTGCGTGCCCGTGATCATGTCCGTGATTCGCATGTGCGTGATCGGACTGCCCGCTGAACAATCCTCCACGAAAAAGACTGCGCAACTGACGCACCAGGAGCCAGAGGCCGAACAGCGCGACCAGGGCCCAACTCGCCCTTTCAAGCCACATCTCCGTCGCGACGATTTGCGTCCGAGCCCCGCGCAACATCAACACCACGATGCTGAACAGCGCGATGGCCGAAAAGGCCTGGACCACGCTCGACAGGAACGCCAACTGCACGCCGCGCCGCACCGATTGCCCATCCGCCAACATGTACGATGAGACAATAGCCTTGCCGTGTCCTGGCCCGGCCGCATGCAGCACGCCATAGGCAAACGAGAAGCTTATCAAAACCAAAGCCGCCGCGAATGTATTGCCGGCTTTGATGTCGCGAAGGGACTCGGCCAACGTCTTGAGGAAACGCTGCTGCTGTTGCGCCACCCAAAAATAAAAGCGCCCGAGAACGCCGGTCGGCGGCTCAGCGACTGGGGATGTAGCACCGGGCGCACCTGGCCGTGGCGGCAGGAATGACTTTGGTGTCGAGGGCGCCTGCTGTTGGGGGCCCTGCTGTTGGGGCCCCTGTTGTTGGGTGCCTGGCTGTTGGGCATTCGCCGGGCCAGCTTGGGTCGCGCTCCACGGAAAGACCGCAAGTATGACCATCATAACGAGCGTTTGAACCCACGATCGCGCCAAAGTCTTCATGATCCGCTGCAGTCCACGCTGATGGTTTTCACTGAGCCCGTGCCAAGCCCGCCGCCACCGAGTTGGCTACCGAACGCGCCGCTCAATTGCTTGCTCTGTTCCGCCTCAGCTGCGGGTACGCCAACGTTCAATTTACATGCCTTCGGCGCACCTTCGCCGAGCGACACTGGGTTCTTCTCAACGAGGTCAAAGGCGATAAAGAAGCTTGGGTCATAGACCGAGACAGCTAAGCCTTTGGCGTTGGCCGGTAAGGGCGCGCTGAAAGGTGTGCGGAAATGCAAGGATAATATACCGTCGATGTGTTCCAGCCAGAAGTCCGCGGGATCCCCGACCTTGATTTCTTTTCCGGAAAGCGTCGCGCTGGTGAAGTAGCCGAACTCCTTCAGGCCTTCGATGTTCATTTTGGCCAGCTCGTGCAATTCTTCGCGGCTGAATTTGCTGTCCTTGTTGGTGTCGAGCCCCTCAACCGCCATGGCGGTATAGAATTCGTCAAAGAACCAGACGTGATCGATGGCGGCGATTGCCCCCTTCTCGAACACGATCTTGGCCTTGTGGGTGACGAACACATGGGGATGGGCCTCAACGAGGGTCGGCATGGCCATTGCGGCCGTCGTCAAGCACAGGGCCGCAGCAAGCCTACGGAACATAGTCATCGGCCATCTCCATCAACGTGGCGCCTACGGTGTCAGTGTTGCACGCAGCAGACGTACGGTCGTTGCCCAACGAGTGTCTATTTACGAGGCCTTTGATGACGCAGAGTTTTTAAGCAAACGCGCAAAGGCGCTTGTTGCGACGCTGCATAGCGCTATCGCGGCAATGGAGCAACATGAGGGCAATTGAGTGTCACAGCCTGACCTCGCGACCCCATTCACCCGGACACGTTGAACGGCTATGTACGCCGCCATGACCGAACCCACCACCACGACCTTGTTACGCGCGCGCAACCTGCAAGTCGCCTTCGGCACGGGCGAAAAGCAGGTGCTCGCCGTCAAGGGCATCAACTTTCATATCGCCAAAGGCGAGACGGTGGCACTGGTTGGTGAATCCGGCTCCGGCAAGACCGTTTCGGCGCTGTCGATCCTGCGGCTGCTGTCCTATCCCCCGGCCTCCCACCCCAAGGGCGAGATCTTCTTCGACGGGGTCGATCTGTTGTCGGCCTCCGAGGCGACCCTGCGCGAGATCCGCGGCGGGCGCATCTCGATGATCTTCCAGGAGCCGATGACCTCGCTCAATCCGCTGCACACGATTGAAAAGCAGGTGACCGAAATCCTCAGGGTGCACCGGGGGATGACGCAGGACGAGGCGCGTGCGCGGATGTTGGAACTGCTGCGCCGGGTCGGCATCCGGGAGCCGGAAAAGCGGCTCGGCGCCTATCCGCATCAGCTGTCCGGCGGCCAGCGTCAGCGCGTGATGATCGCGCTTGCGCTCGCCAATGAACCGGATCTGTTGATTGCCGATGAGCCAACGACCGCCCTCGACGTCACCATTCAAGCGCAGATCCTGGAACTACTAAAGGAATTGCAAGCCGAGATGGGCATGGCCATGCTACTCATCACGCACGATCTCGGCATCGTCAGAAAAATGGCTGAGCGCGTCTATGTCATGAACATGGGCGAGGTGGTGGAGCAGGGGCCCGCCGCTGACATCTTCGACAGACCGCAACACGCCTACACGAAGCATTTGCTGTCAGCTGAACCCAAGGGCGTGCCACCGTCGCCAGCGGTCGATGCGCCGGTGGTGCTCGAGACGACGGATCTCAAAGTCTGGTTTCCGATCCGCAAAGGCCTCCTGCGCAAGACGGTCGATCATATTAAGGCCGTGGACGGCCTGTCGCTAAAACTGCATGCGGGCGAAACCATCGGCGTCGTCGGCGAATCCGGATCTGGTAAAACCACGCTCGGCCTGGCGTTGCTCCGCTTGATCTCATCGACCGGTCCGATTGCTTATGTCGGCCAGCGCATCGACGGCTACGATAGCCGCCAGATGCGCCCGCTCCGCCGCGAGATGCAGATCGTATTCCAAGACCCCTACGGCTCACTGTCGCCGCGCCTCTCGATCGGACAGATCATTGAGGAGGGGCTGACGATCCAGAACCCCGAACTTGACTTTGACCAACGCCGCGCGCGGGTCGGCGAAACGCTCGTTGAAGTGGGGCTAC
>JANNXS010000412.1:0-13186 GCA_031409695.1 Hyphomicrobiaceae bacterium | reverse complement strand
GGTCCGTGGTCGGCGAGATGGCCATGTTCATCGAGCACGTCTACGGCACGACGGTGATTGCGCGCGGCCCCGTGAAGGCGCTTCGCTTCACCCGTGAAGCCATGCACCAATTAATGCTGGACGATCAGGCGTTAGCGGAGTTTCTGGTGGCCAAGATTTCGACGCGTCTGACTGTGGTTGCCGAAGAACTTCGCCGCATCGACGAGACGATCGCGGATCAACAGCGCTCCCTGACCGCGGCTTTCAACGCCCTGCCTCAGCCGGTGTTGCAGCCAGACTATGGACAGCAGTCAATCGCGATGCATTAAGCATTTGCTCAACGACGCACGGCTTGGGCTTCCGTGTTCAGTTTAGACTACATCGCCCAGACACGCGCCCGCTCGACGAAATCGTCGACCATGGCCGGCGTAAGCGCCGCCTCATATTCCATCAGCAACCGAAACCCCTGTCTCGGGCGACGGGCCGTTGTTCGATCAGCATAATAAACCGGAATTTTGGCTTGATTGGCTGCATCGAGCAGTAGTCCAACCCGCATCTGCAGATCGGGATCGTAAACAAGATCGCCGATGAGGATGACGTCCGCATTCGGCGTCTCGCCGAGCAGGTCAGCAGTTGTCACATCAAGCAAAACGCCATTGGCTTCGCCATTCATCTGGCAGACGACGGCTGCCATCGGGTCGATATCGGAGCAGCGCACAGACGCCGCGCCAGCTTTCATCGCAGCGATCGCACCAAGACCTGAGCCGGCCCCAAGATCAAGGACCCGCCGCCCGTCCACGATCTCGGGATGGTCGAGAATATACCGCGCCAAGGCCTGTCCGCCCGGCCAAGCGAACGCCCAATAAGGATGGGCTCCAAATGACCCGTCCAAGAGAGCCTCGGCCTCTAAAAAGATACGTAGGGTGTCGCGTGCCAAATGCAGACGCACTTCGGGCACAAGGGCGGTCGCGCTGATTGCTGTCTCCCGCTCGATGAACCGGACAAGATCAGCGGTTCGGAACTTGCGACGTGGGTCCGGGGCAGTGCCGCCTGTTGTGGTCATGGCTGAAGCCAACACAGGAGGACGCTAGACGCCAGGTTCGCGGTGTCCTTGCCCATCACGTCCGAAGCGGCGACCAGGCCGGATCCGACCCAAAACCGGGCGTTGGCACGTTGCGTTCGTTGTGGCCGGTGGCGTCCACGGAATACAGCTTCGGACCAGGATTCTGGCCGCGCTCCTCACGGAAGAACATCACGACGCGGCCGTTTGGTGCCCAGGTCGGACCCTCATTGTGGAAGCCGCGCGACAGCATCCGCTCCCCGGTGCCATCGGTCTTCATGACGCCGATCAGGAACTCGCCACCGCCCTGCTTGGTGAAGGCGATGAAGTCGCCGCGGGGCGACCAGACCGGGGTCGAATAGCGGCCGTCGCCACGGCTGAGGCGCGTCACGGCGCCGCCGCGTGCAAGATCGAGGATATAGAGTTGCTGCGTGCCTTCGCGGTCACTTTCGAACACGATTGCGCGGCCGTCAGGCGCATAACTGGCGCCTGTATCGATGCTCTGCGGCTGGGTAATGCGGCGCATCTGGCGCGAACGCAGATCCATTTCGATCAGACTACCCGTCGCGCCTTCAGTTGCGGTGAAAATTAACCGTTGGCCATCGGCCGAGAAGCGCGCGCCATAACTCTGCCCGGGAATCGGAACCGGCTCGCGTTGTCCGGTCTCAGTGTTCATCAGGAACACGCGCGGCTGTTCACCTTCGTACTGCAGATAACAAATTTCGGCGTTGGTCGGGTTAAACCGCGGCGTGATGGCAAGCGCGCGGCCATCGGTCAGTGGTTTCATGCCAAAGCCATCCTGGTCCATGATGGCGAGCCGTTTGACGCGCTTCTGCTTGCTGCCGGTCTCATCGACAAACACCACTTGCGTGTCGAAATACCCCTTATCCTGCAACATCCTCTCATAAAAACGGTCCGAGATCTGGTGACCCAGCCGACGCGCAGCCTGAGGCGCAATGCGAACACCGCCCGCGTGGATTTCACGCGTCAAGACAATGTCCCAGAAGCGAAAATCGGCCTGAACACGGCCGTCCTGACCACGATAGGCCCGTCCGACAATCAGCGCCTCAGCGCCAACGCGCTGCCAACTTGGGTAGTGCGGGATCTGGTTCAGATCGCGAATTTGCTCAATATAAGCGGCGGGTTCGATAACTTTAAAGTACCCGCAGTTGTGGAGATTATTTGCCACCACTTGCGTCATCTGCTGCGCCATCAGCGGGTCATCACCGAGGAAAACAGGGATGGCGATCGGGCGCGCCTTCATGCCCTCTGATTCATCAACAGTAACGCGCAGACGCGGACCCGGGGCCTGACTCTGGGCGATGGCAACCGCAGGCAGGCCGGTTGCCGCCCCTAAAGCTGCAAGACCGACAGTGTTCAAGAACGCGCGGCGGTTCGGTCGTGTCATGGTGGCGTCCGTGGGTTGGACGAGAAGTGGCATGCGTGTGTCAGCTTGAACGCCGTACATTGCGGTCAACCATAGCGGATTCATGGCGAAGTTGCACGTGTAACGATGTCAGTCGAGATAACGGAGAACTATCGCGCGCTGTGCCGCCTACCGAGCCGCAATGACGGGCGATCCCGCACAACTGGGTCACTCAACGACCCATACTGTTCGATCCGGTGCAGCGGCGGCCCCTTGACGATACACGCCAGCGTTTCGCGCATGATCGCCTCCGTTCGATCGGCCCAAGCGATCTGACCGGCCTCATCGCGCACCAGATCTTGCCGGTATTCGACGATCGCTTGAGCGAGGCCGCGAACAGTGCCGTGTTGCCAGCAGCAGTCGCCACGCAGGCTGCCCGTGTAGGGCTGGTTGTCACCAACGATCACATTCTGCCCGGCATAGAAGCCATCGAGTAGCGGTTTGGCCAGACGCGGATCCTTGTCCCAGAGAATACCGACATGCCAGGGGCGCGGCACGCCTTTCCAGCTCTCCGTGAACGAATGCAGCGACAAGACTGCGGGGGCTTTGCCGGCGGCGACACAGGCCTCGATCACGCGCTCAATCGCTGCGTGATAAGGTGCGTGGTAAAGCCGGATGCGCCTCTCGCATTCGGCATCGTCGAGGTTTTTGTTGCCAGGAATCACCGAGCCATCTGACAACCGCATAATCAGTGTTGGGTCATCGACACCACGGTTCGGATCGATCAGCAGCCTTGAATATCGTGACAAAACCGCAGGCACACCGAGCCGTGCGGAGAGCCGCTCTGTGATAGCGCGCGCGCCGATGTCGTAGGCAATATGGCGTTTGAGTTGCTCAGGCGGCAGGCCGAGCGTGCCATAACCATCGGGAAACGCATTCTCGGCGTGGTCACACACGATGATCAAACCGCCATCCGCGCGGCCCGGCAGGATGCGATAACTTGCGGCGGTTTCTGCGGCGATAGAAGGCATGGCTCAGTCCGCGGCAACAATGACGTTGGCCTTAAACAACGGCTCTCGCACGGCGGCCGCAGGAAACGTGCTGCCCTCGTCGAACCACGACCGCGGCGCCGGTTGACCCCAGAGCGTCTGCCGTCGCGGATCGCGCACGGACCAGCGGATCGGCTCGTGGTCGGGGTCCATGGTCTGGTAGTCGCTGGTGTAGATCTCGACGCGATGGCCGTCGGGGCAACGGACATACAGGAAAAACGCATTCGAGATGCCGTGGCGGCCAGGGCCGCGTTCAAGATTCGACAGATATCCCGTGGTCGCCATGACATCACAGAGGTGGATGATATGCATCGCTGTCGGCACCCAATAGGCGCAGTGGTGTAACCGCGGGCCGGCGCCGTTCGTGAAGGCGAGATCGTGGACATTGCCTTTTCGCTGCATCCAGGCGGCCGTCATGCGGCCACCCTCGCTCGGCTCTTCCTCTGTATACTCGGTCAGCCTGAAACCCATGCTGGCATAGAAGTCGACCGTCTTTTGAAGCTCGGGAGCAAACACGTTGAAATGATCGAGGCGTTGGGGGTGCACGCCTTTGTAGTGGCCATAACTTTGCAGCAATCGCTCGCGGGTCTCCATCCTGGCATAGAATTCAACCGATAGGCCGAATGGGTCGGTGACCAGTAGTGTGCGCGCCTGATAAGGCCGCTCAATAAACTCGTATTTCAGTCCCTGCGTTTTTGCGAAATACACAGCCTTGTCGAGGTCCGCCTCCCCGGCAACTTTGAAACTGATGCTCACGGCATGGGGTGTTGCAGCCTTCACCAACACAAGCGAATGGTGCTGCCGTTCCTCCATGCCGCGCAAATACACTGCGTCACCGACTGCATCTTCAACATGCAGGCCGAGCGTCGTTTCATAAAATGCTCGGCTGCGCGCGAGATCGGTAACGGCGAGGCGCACATGGCTCGCGCGGACGATCGTAAAGGGCGGGTTGAATACGGGCGGCGGCACCGGCATACGGAAACC
Organism: Hyphomicrobiaceae bacterium; assembly: GCA_031409695.1. Classification (GTDB taxonomy): domain Bacteria; phylum Pseudomonadota; class Alphaproteobacteria; order Rhizobiales; family Hyphomicrobiaceae; genus JABFRJ01. The sequence continues at coordinate 8,748 of JANNXS010000412.1, read as the reverse complement.
CTCCAACGCTTGGGCGGGCTATGACGCGCCCGGTCGAGCCAAGGCCGAACCTGGGTAAGAGAAGCCGCCAGTCCCTCCTGGTGATCCAATGTTACCCAGGTCCAGCAAAACGACAAGCGCCTTCACCAAGCAGACCGGGCCCCTCAAAAGGCCGCAAACACGCCACACCTCGTGGTGGGACCCGATCCTCACCGTGTTACCTCGGTTGTTCGCCGGTACCCGGAATATCACCGTCATAGCCATCGTCAGAATATGTCTCGAGCTCGACGCCCTCGACCTTCAAGGTGGTGACATCCTCACCGCGGGCCTGCCGCTCGGCTTCTTCGTCCGAGCGAGCCACGTTGACCGATACCTTCGCCGTTACTTCGGGGTGCAGCTGAACTTTGGCACCATGCAGCCCAAGGGTTTTGATAGGCTGATCAACGCCAACCATACGACGGTCAATAGTGTAGCCGCCGGCGATCACAAGATCGGCAATGTCGCGGTTCGAGACCGAGCCGTAAAGCTGGCCCGTGTCGCCGGCCGTGCGTATCGCAACGAAGCTTTTGCCGTCCAGCTTCGTAAAGATGGCTTCGGCATCTTTCTTGAGCGACAAATTGCGTGCTTCAAGTTGCACGCGGTTTTTTTCGAAATGCTTCCGGTTGTCGTCGGTAGCGCGCAGCGCTTTTTTCTGCGGCAGGAGGAAGTTGCGAGCGAAGCCATCTTTAACGTTGACGACATCGCCCATTTGGCCGAGGCGGCCAACACGTTCGAGTAGGATCACTTGCATCGGGAGTCTCCAGGTTTCAACTTGAGTTAAAGGGATGAACGGTCAGATTGTCGGCGGGAGACGCTTGCTGAACCGCTTGCGGAAATCCACCAGAGGCTCCGACAAACCAAGCAGCGCCACCAAGGTCATGCCGTAAGGGAAAAGCGGGTTCATCAAGCAGGCATACGTGAACCATAACAGCCAGGGCACACGCCCATTGGCGATGGCGTGCAGAACAGACAGTCCGAACACCACAAACGCGGCGATCAGGCCGCCGACGAGGCCACCGCCAAGTAGTTTCAACGGCCCCGCGGTGAACGAGAGCAGCACACCGCCGATGAACACCAGCATCAGCCATGGCGGCGGCGAAAGCACATGCAAATCTGGCCAAGGCCGCACAAGTCGACCCGAGGCGCTCGCAATGCGACCGGCAAGGTAAATGTTGATCAAAAAAAGCAGCATCCAATAGGCGGCCAGCATAGCGGGCAACAGCCGCACCATGATGTCAACGAGGGCATCGATCTGCTCCGACGGGATTGGTGGTGATTTCATCACCTCCTGCATATCCCGCATTTGGCGCGTAACCTCCGGCAGCAGCCGCGGTTTCAGCGTGGCGAAATCACCATTGACAGCCGGTGCAACGAACAAGGGCAGCAGGCCTGCGTATGCCGCCAAGGCGGCAAGCACACCGCCAGCCGGATACCATTCAATCGTACCATCTTTGCGGGCACGGCCTAATTCTACCAGCCGAGTCAGGCCGACCGCTGGCAAGCCCAACGCGAGCAAGAACGCGACGCCAAGGCCCGGGCCGCCAGTCAGAGTCATGATCAATGACCCGGCAATGGCTCCAGCGAATGACGCCAAAAGGCCCCACCCGAAGCCGCCAATGAGCAATGGCAACGGCATCAGGATAAACATGATAAGTTTCAGACCAACGCCGCCACGCGCCGCCGAATAGGCAAGCACAGCGGACGCAAGCCCACAACCAACACCGATGATAATGCCAGATGGCATAAAAAGCTGTCCCGCGCTTTGGCGGTTAGAGGTCCATTGACCCCAACCAGGAAGGCCTCATCTCAGCACACCGCGCGCCGAGGTGAGGCCCAAAATGTAAACCAAAATTATTGGATCACATACGGCAGCAAGCCGAGGAAGCGCGCACGCTTGATCGCCACGGCCAATTCGCGCTGCTTCTTCGCCGACACGGCAGTGATCCGGCTCGGAACGATCTTGCCACGTTCAGAAATATAGCGACCGAGCAGACGGCTATCTTTGTAGTCAATTTTCGGCGCGCCAGTACCCGAAAACGGGCAGGTTTTGCGACGACGTTGAAACGGGCGGCGTGACGGGAGCTGTTGAACTTCAGGCATGGGTTACTCCTGTGCAGGGCCAGCGGGACGAGGGCGGAAGGTGCCGCGATCTGCGGCAGGCGGGCGGTCTGTACGCGGCGGACGATCGCCACGATCTGCGCCTCGACCACCACCGCCGCCACCACCTCCGAAGCCGCGACCACCACGATCGCCACCGCGACCGCCAAAGCCACCACGACCGCCGCCGCGATCGTCGCGGTCGTCGCGGTCCTGCTTGCGCATTTGGACGCTCATTTCAGTTTCATGCTGGTCGACGCGAATGGTGATGAAGCGAATAACATCCGTTGACAGCCCCATCCGACGCTCCATTTCGGCAATTGCGGCCGGCGGGCTATCAAGGTTCATGAGGATGTAGTGGGCTTTGCGGTTCTTTTTGACCTTATAAGCAAGGTTCTTTAGGCCCCAGTATTCCGTCTTGCCGATTTTGCCGTTACCGGCAGAAACAATGTCGGCGAACTCTTTGATGAGAACTTCAACTTGTTGCTGCGAGATATCCTGGCGCGCCAGGAAGATATGCTCATACAATGGCATATGGGTTGCCTTCTGCGTTGCGTTGTCACCAATGGGCAGGCCCGAACGCTGTTCGGGTGCACACGGCGTTGACATTGCTCCGGCGCATAGCCCCTCGTAAGCCAGGAAGGCCTACCAGGTTACGTTGGTGGAGACACAGGGCCGAGAGCAAAAACTTTCGCCCCTTTCAGCCTCCAACCGGAGATCATGCCCGGCTTATACGCGGATTTTTGTCAGGTGCAAGCGCCGGTATTCATAAGTGTAATCGGCCCAATGGCGCGTTGCTGTCGGTCGTCCGCGTGATCAACAACCCACAGATCACGGATTGAGCTAGAAGAAACTGTCAGTCATCCTCACAAAGCTCGTGCGCCACGACTGCGAATCACTCAATTCGTCTCGCTATGAAACACATAGATACGACACCAGGCTTGAGGGCCTGGGAAACGCGCCGTCGCAAACGACGCCAGCAATGGACGCATCGCGCCATACTACTCACAGGCGTCGTAGGTGCCGGATTGTATGTAACGCCGCTCGACTACAATCCACTCGTCCAATCAGGCATTCTCCTTTTGCCGCAAGCGACACCCGCGGTTGCCATTCCGCAGATTTCCCTGGCAATCGCGGTTGATCCTTCAAATCTGCCAAAGCATCGCCCATCGCTCTCCGCTGCGCGCAGCATTGACCAGATCGAAGTCGCTCACGTTATCAACGTGTTAGGTGCAACAAGCATTGCCCCACAAACGGCCTTGTTGACCGCCAGCCCGGCGGGCGAGGCTACTTTTTCTGCCCAAGTAGATCACGATGGATCCAGTGAGCCAATGCTCGCTTGGCTGACACCACCGCCCGAGCAGCCGGCGACAGCCACCCTTTCTGCCCCGCGCAAAGCAACGCAGCCCGCCACCAAGCCGCAGGCGAGCAAAGTGGAACCCGAAGAAGACATGGCCGCGTTTCGCAAACGCATCTTCACGCCGGCGCAGTAGGCTACCAACCCATCGCTGCGCCATCGCTGCGAGGATCGGTAGCCCCCTCAAACGTGCCGTCGTCGCGACGAACAATCGCACCTGCGTGCCCCATGCTGACAGAGAAATCAGAGAGCACTTCAACAGTGTGCCCGAGTTGGCGCATGGCATCGATCACGGCCACATCAAACCGCTTCTCCAGCTTGAGTGTCATCGTCTCTTCGCCCCACATTTTGCCAAGCAACCAACGTGGCCGCGTGATCGCCTCCTGAAGCGGCACGTCAAACATGGCATACCGCGAGAAGACTGCGGACTGTGTCTGCGGCTGCCCTTCGCCACCCATGGTGCCGTACACCATCGTGCGTCCGTCCTTGAGGCGCGCGAGTGCCGGATTGAGTGTGTGAAAGGGTTTCCGGCCCGGCGCCAACTGCCGTGGTCCGGGCCGGTTAAGACTGAAGGCCGCACCGCGATTCTGCCACACAATACCAGTCTCCGGAAGCACACAACCTGAGCCGTACTCAAAGTAGATACTCTGAATAAAACTAACAGCGATCCCGTGCCGGTCAATCACACCGAGCCAGACGGTATCCCCCTTGTCCTCCGCCGCTGGCCAAGGCAGCGCCGCGGTCGAATCAATCCGCTTTGCAAGCTTATCGAGCGCGGCCTTCTTAAGATAATCGCTGGGATCTTCGATCATGCTTGCGGGATCACCGATGATCCGATCCCGGACAAGAAACGCCTGCTTCGTTGCTTCGATGATGGCATGCAGATAGGCGGCATCATCGGCATGTTTCACCTTCAACCGGTCAAACAGCGCTAGGATCATCAGCGATGCCAAGCCCTGCGTCGGTGGTGGAAAATTAAAAAGCGTTCCCGCGCGCACGTCGACCGACAGTGGTTTACGCCGCAGCGCTTTGTGCTGAGCGAGATCAACAGCTTTCACAGGCGCACCAATCGCCGCCAGGTCTGCTGCAATTTTCCGAGCCAGTTTACCGGTATAAAAATCATCGGTCCCCGCTTTGCCAAGCCGCTTCAGCGTCTCAGCCAGCGCCGGCAACGTCATCACGAGACCTTCGGCCGGCGCTTTGCCTTTGATAAGGAATTGTTCAGCAAATCCAGGCACATCCTTGAGCTCGGCACGTTTCGCCGTCGTCAATTCCGCCTGGCTCCTGGTGACGGCAAAGCCCTTTTCGGCATGCCAAACGGCATCTTCGACTAGCCGCGATAGCGGTAACGTACCGCCAAGCTTCTCAGCCAGACGAAGCGCTTCACCCCAACCCGAGATCGTGCCTGCAACGGTATTCGCCGCCAGCGGTCCGCGCCACGGAATGCTCTTGTGACCAGCCTTGGCGTACAGCTCCGGCGTCGCCGTGGTGGCCGCGGAACCACATGCGTCAATAGCGATCGGTTCCTGACCAGGCACTGAAATAATCCAGAATCCGTCACCACCGATCGATGTCATATGTGGGTAAACAACCGGCAGCGTTGCAGCCATGGCAACGGCCGCTTCAATGGCATTGCCACCTTCGCGTAACACGGCAAGACCGGCGGAACTCGCCAGATGATGCGGTGATGTAACCATTCCGCGGCGACTGCGAGGCGTGTGAAGCATAGCGAACCCGGATCAAGAGCAGCAAACGGCACTGCCTCTCCTGATACACGGGTCGTCCGGGGTCGTCACCGCACGCTCGGCAGATCCAGATACCGCATCCGCTTCATCTCGCGCCGCGTGCCGCTAATCGCTTGTAGGATCGTGCCGCAAGCAAGTGCCAGCCACGACATTTGCATCAACGCGGCCGCCAGGATTGCACTTGGAAAACGGGGGACCAAACCGGTTGAAAAATAATCCAGCACAACAGGCGCACCTATAATCAGCGAGAGGACCGTAAGACATCCTGACAACGATCCGAGCACACGCAGCGGATGCAGCGCATAATACATACGCGAAATGGTCCACAGAATGCGCGCCCCGTCGCGATAGGTGCGGAGCTTACTCTTTGAATCCTCTGGCCGAGAGCCGTACGGCAGCGAAATTTCGTGCGTCGACAAACGCAGATCAAGCGCGTGGATCGACAATTCCGCTTCCGTCTCAAACCCGCTTGCCGATGCAGGGAACGACTTCACAAATCGACGTGAGAATGCCCGATAACCCGAGAAGATGTCGCTGAACCCGTCGCCAAACAGCTTCGCAACCAATTGATTGAAGGCGCGATTGCCAAGTTGATGGCCACGCCGATAGGCCTTGTCGCCGCCACCGTCACGCGCGGCAACGATCATATCGAGATCTTGGCGGCGCACTGCTTCGACAAGATCACCAACGCGGCTCGAATCATATGTCAGATCGCCATCGGCAAGCACGTAGATATCAGCGTCGATGTCGGCAAACATGCGCCGGACAACGTTACCCTTGCCGCGCAAGCGCTCTTGCCGAACCACAGCGCCAGCCGCACGCGCAACGTCGGACGTGTTGTCCGTCGAGTTGTTGTCGTAAACATAGATCACGGCTGTCGGCAGTGACGCTTTGAACGCCGCAACCACTCGGCCGATCGCCGCCGCTTCGTTGAGGCACGGCAGCAGAACCGCGATGCGCGGTTGATACGCCTCCGGCTCATTTTGCTGTTGGCGCGCCTCCGGCACATTTTGCTGTTGGCGCGCCTCCGGCACATTTTGCTGTTGGCGCGCCTCCGGCACGACAGCACGCAATTCGCTTGCGATGGCTTCAAGCTTCTTTAGCGCGACACTAGACATGTTTGAACCAGACATGGGCAAGCTTCGACGACTGCGCGCGCCGCACCTTATCAAGGAGCATCGCGAGCAGCAGGGATTGAACGATAAGAGCGATCGGCAGGTGCAACGCACCCGTCAGTTCACGGCTGAACAGGGGTGTAATCCAGAGCAAAGCGAGACCCGAAATTTCAAACGGCGCAAAGCCGCGTTTCATCCCGTCAGCTGCCAGGAACGCGATCGCCGCGCCGAGTAAAACGCTGTCATAATTGAACGAATACGGCGTTGCGAGCATGGTCGCGAGAATGAGCCCAGCAGACTTCACCTCGTGCGATGTCCGGCTGCGCCAAAGCCAAACAATGGCAACTGCAAGTGCGAGAATAAATGTAATCTGCGCGGCATACGAGAGCGCGAGACTGCCGCCATACATTCGGATGGCTGGAAACAAACCTTGCAATTTGAACCAGCCGGCAGCGCCGTTTTCAAGGATGGTTTCCTTGGTGAAAGCCGCGTGGACAAAGAACGCCTGCCACGCCGAGCCCCCGAACAGCGCAGCTGAAATCGCAGCCGTTGCAACAACGGTCCCACCCGCAGCTGCAATCGCACGCCATTGCATCGTTGCGATCAACGCCAATGGCAGCAACAGTCCATATTGCGGTTTGTAGGCGAGCAATCCGAGCAGCACACCGCTGAGGATCGGTTTCGTTGGCAGCAGGCAGAGCCCGAGACCGAACAAAGCAGCCGTCAGAAAACCATTGTGCCCATGGGTCACGCAGGCCAGCACAGCTGGATACGCGAATGCCACAAGCGCAATCAGCCAAGCGTCCTCTGGCGCAACCGGCGCAATACGTCGAATGGAATGTAAATACAGGGCCCCGGTCAAAGTCAGCCAAACGGCGAGTGCCGCAAGATACGGCAACAGAGCCAGCACAGCAGCAACAGCCAAAAACATCGGCGGGTAATGCCAGCCATAAAACAAGTCCGAGCGCATACCGAGCAGGAGTTGCTGATACGGCCGCTGCAGATCCGGATCGAATGCCTCGGCCGCACGACCCTCGATAACAAGTCTGCCGGATGACCAGATATTGGCAAAATCGGTGCCGATCGGACGGCCAAGCGCATCCAGCGCGCCAGTGCCTGTCATCACGATCCAGCACAGCATCGCGACATAGGCCATAATCAACAAAGCAGAATAGCCAGACAGACGCTCACGCGTCAGCCAACTGCCATCCCTCATTATCTCGCGTATGCTTTGCACGGTCGTCGCTCGGCCAGATTAGAGCCCGAGACTCGCCTGTTTTGCTTGACATATGGTGAAGGCGAAGATGTTGCCTTTACGTTCCGGAATCTCGGCTCACTGCCTTGACGGACCCGACGTCCATGCGCACAGACGGGCAACTTTGATGGAGCATCCGATGTCTGCCCCGATGCCTACTTTCGACCCAAGCCCTGCTTACGATCCAAACCCTGCTTACGATCCAAACAACGTGTTTTCGAAGATCCTGCGCGGCGAACTGCCGGCACATAGGCTCTATGAGGACGCCGATACGCTCGTGATCATGGATATCATGCCGCGCGCCGACGGCCATTGCTTGGTCATCCCGAAGACGCCGGCCCGAAATGTTCTTGACGCAACGCCTGAGCAACTCTCGGCCTGTATTTCGACCGTACAACGCCTAAGCCGAGCTGCAATGAAAGCGTTCGCCGCCGACGGCATTACCGTTCAACAGTTCAACGAAAGCGCAGGCGGACAAGTCGTATTCCATCTGCATTACCACGTACTACCGCGCCATACGGGCGTTGCGCTGCGCCCGCACTCGAGCCAGATGGAGCAACCTGACGTCCTGAAAGCCAATGCTGACAAGCTCCGCGCCGCCCTGGCCGGAGCTTGAAGCCGTGACCCTTTGGCGAGATGACCCAGATCGTGCAGCAGACGCTTTAATTCTATCAAGCCTTGATGAACTAGGGCTGCCGTCAGGTGATGCAACCGCGCTGGTCACCGTTGACGCTGGTCCGGGGCTTCGCCGCACGTTGTTTGATGAGCGCGGTTTCAAGGGTACGGCAATTGTTCGGCGTGCGGACGTCGAGAACCCGATACCGCGAAACAACCCGACTCCTGGGGAAATTGGCACGTTCACCCTAGCGTTCCTCCGTGTACCAAAGAGCAAAGCCGAGCTCGAATTCACCGCGCATCGCCTGATGGGGTGGTTGGCGCCAGACAGCCGCATTTACATTTATGGCGGCAATGACGAAGGCATCCGGTCAGTTCCAAAGCGGCTCGCCAGTCTCGGTGTGGCGATCGAAACCGTGGCAGTGCACAGCCACGGCCGTGTGCTTACACTCACGCGCCCCGTCGACCTGACCCGCGTCAAAATCCAGGATATAGATTGGCGCATTACAAAGGACGTTGAGTTCGCAGGCGCAAGGCATGTCTGGG
>JANNXS010000411.1:0-6917 GCA_031409695.1 Hyphomicrobiaceae bacterium | reverse complement strand
AATGTTGGCGCTGGCCGCGCCCATGAGCAGCGCCGGAACGGTCTTGTCGCAGCCGCCGATCAACACGACCGCGTCCATGGGCTGCGCGCGCACCATCTCCTCGACGTCCATGGCCATCAGATTGCGCAAGTACATCGACGTCGGATTGGAAAAGCTCTCTTGGATCGAGATGACAGGAAACGGCACTGGAATGCCACCCGCCAGCATCACGCCGCGCTTGGTCGCCTCGATCAGGTCCGGCATGTTGGCGTGGCAGGCGTTATAGCCCGAACCCGTGTCGACGATGCCGATGATCGGCCGCGACAAGGCCTCGTCCGTATAGCCCAACGCCTTGATAAACGCCTTGCGCAGATACAGCGCAAACGCGGGATCGCCGTAGGTCGCGAGGTTGCGGTGCATGCCAGTCGGCTGGGACGTTGGATTTTTGGCGGCAGGAGGCTTGGACATCGGGCGCTCGGTGCAATTGGTCAAGTTCTTCTGTCACTTTCCCGGGGGCCTGAGAAGGCCAACATGCAGGTGCCAGCCTATCGGTTCGCTACGCCCGAGCCATCCGCAGATGACGGGCGCTAGATCGATTTCGCGATAGTGCCAATCGCCAATCCATAAATGTTGACCGACGGTAAGACAGCGAGGGGATTGCTTCCCCTCGAACGTGATCAGACGAACGTCTCAGGGACCGGACCCGCCCGAATTGGGCGCTATTCGTGCGTCAGCGGCACGGGCGGCGTCCGCTGCCAGGACATCCGCGCCCCGTCGGTGTTCGTTAGCGTCAGCGCCTTGATCATCCAGCGATGAGGGGGTGCGACTGCGGCCACGCAAGAGCGCCAGCACAAGAACGGCGGTGAACACAACTCCGATGAAGAGCCAAAGTTTCATGTCGACCTCCACATCTGTCGCAAGAACTCCTATCACGGGTTAGGCGCTGACAACAGGCAATCAGCACTGAGGCCGAGTTGTGCCGGCGAGCAAAATGATTGGCTGATTGCCAAAGCGAAATGCCTTCGCATCCGACCGTCCGCCGACGCTCCGGCATCTTCAACTGTCATCCTGCCCCTCTTGTGGGCAGGACCCATTGTGAGGCGGGGGCACGCCGCTGAAATGTCGATTCCGTTGACCAACTTCGGACGTAGATCGCCACCCGCAGACGTCGGGGGCAATCGGCACTGGCAGTCGTCCTCGGCCCTCACTCCGGCGCGCGATAATCGCCGCTCTTGCCGCCGGTTTTCTCGACCAGATGCACGGCCTCGATACGCATGCCCTTCTCGGCGGCCTTGAGCATATCGTAGATGGTGAGGCACGCGACCGAGACAGCCGTTAGCGCTTCCATCTCGACGCCGGTTTGCCCGCCGACCTTGACCAGTGCGGTGACGCAAATGCCCGGCGGGTTCTGCTGCAGTTCGAAATCCACGGTGACCTTGCTGATGGCCAGCAGATGACAAAGCGGGATCAGCTCATGTGTGCGCTTGGCCGCCATGATCGCCCCGATGCGCGCCGTTGCGAGCACATCGCCTTTTTTGGCCGCGCCGTCGGCAACCAGCGCGAGCGTGTCGGCCTGCATGGCGACAAAGCCCTGGGCGATCGCCGTGCGCGATGTGACGGCCTTCTCGGACACGTCGACCATGTGCGCTTCGCCGCGCGCGTTCAGGTGGGTGAGTTTGCTCATGGCATAGCATTTCGCGCAGGCACGGCGCCGACGCAAGATGGGGCCGCACCGTGGCGTCCAAGATTGGCGAATTGGCCTCGCCTGAAGAAATGCGCTAAGCGGACGCAAACCAGAACCGCGCCGCGAGGATGCCGACGATGCCGATGCAAGCCACCGAGATCGAAAGCCTGATCAAGGCCAAGTTCCCCGACGCGCACGTCGAGATCCGCGATCTTGCCGGCGACGGTGATCACTACGAGGCAACCGTCGTCTCATCGGCGTTCCAGGGGGTCCCACGCGTACGCCAGCACCAGATGGTTTATGACGCGCTTGGCGGTCGCATGGGCGGTGTTTTGCACGCGCTTAAACTGACGACGGCTGCGAAGTAGCCACGTCGCGCCTATTTTCCGGTTTCAGTCGCCCGGTATCAATCGGTCGGCTTCAACAGCACACGCATATCTTTGGCGGTGCAGAACACCTCACCGTCGCCGAGGACCGTGCCGTCGGCTTCGGCGAGCTTCAACTTGCGGGCAATCACACGTTTGATGTCGATGACGTATTCGATGTGCTTCACGTCAGGCGTCACTTCCTTGAACATTTTGACCTCGCCGACGCCCGAGGCGCGGCCGCGGCCCGGCAAGCCCATCCAGCCGAGGAAAAAGCCCGTTAACTGCCACATGGCGTCGAGTTCAAGACAGCCCGGCATGACCGGGTCGCCTTTAAAGTGGCACCCGTAGAACCAGTCGTTGGCGGGGTTGCCCGCAATGCGCATGGTGGCGCGCACTTCGCCCTTGCCGTGGGCGCCGCCGGTGTCCGAAATAGTCGTAATCGCCTCAAACATAAGCATCGGCGGCAACGGCAGTTGCGCATTGCCCGGACCAAACAACTCTCCGCGACCGCAGGCGAGGATATCCTCATAGGTGAAGCTTGATTTGCGCTCGGTCATGGGCGTTCGGCCTTGCAAAGTTCGATGCTGGAAGTTCCCTAGCACGACCTGCCAAAGTGCCAAAGTGAGCCGTGGCAGCGGGACGGCTACAGGTCGAAAAACACGGTTTCCGCGCCGCCCTGGATGCGGATATCAAAGGCATAGGCGCCGCCTGCGTTACGCGTCGCAAGCAACGTTGCCCGGCGGTCCTCGGGCACGAGGTTCAACACCGGATCGGATGCATTCGCGGCCGCGTGATCGGCAAAGTAGATGCGCGTATAGAGATGACGCAGCATGCCACGCGCGAACACCGCAACCAGGATGTGCGGCGCTTGCGGCTCACCACCTGGACCGGGAACTGGACCGGGCCGGATGGTTTCGAAGCGGAAAATGCCATCTTTGAGGGTATCGGTGCGTGCGAACCCTTTGAACGAGGCGTTGGCGCCGCCGCCCTGCAACGGATGTGCGAAACGGCCGACGCTGTCCGCCTGCCAGATCTCAATCAGCGCGTCGGATATGCCCGCGCCGTCGCCATCAAGGACACGGCCGGTGATGGAAATACGCTCGCCGGCGACATCGGCCGTGATGGTCGTTGGGTGGAAAACATCGTTCCAGGGGTAGGCGCCTTGCGGCGTCAGGCCGTATTTAAAGAACGGTCCGACGGTTGCCGATGGCGTGATACCGCTTGGCTTTTTGATGTTAGCGTCAGTCATGGTGCGGCTCTTCGGTAGGGGTCGCGTTCCGGCCGCGTAGGACAATGTCGAAGTGATAGGCCAGCGCCCACTCAGGCCGTGTTGCCTCAATATCGAACCGGCTGACCATCCGTTCGCGGTCGCGTGGGTCCGTCACGGATTGGAAGATCGGGTCATAAGTAAACAACGGGTCACCCGGGAAATACATCTGCGTAACGATGCGCGAGAGAAAACTTGCGCCAAACACGGAGAAATGGATGTGCGCCGGACGCCAAGCGTTGTGGTGGTTGCCCCAGGGATAGGCGCCGGGCTTTATCGTGATGAACTGGTAGCGGCCCTCCGCATCCGTCTTGGCACGACCAGCCCCGGTAAAATTCGGGTCAATCGGGGCGTCGTGGACCTCGACCACGTGCACATAGCGGCCGGCTGCATTCGCCTGCCAGATCTCAAGCAGCGTGTTCGGCACGGGTCGACCGTCCTCGTCGAGCACGCGACCGTGAACAACGATGCGTTCGCCGATCGGCTCGCCCGTGTGCATCTTGGTCAAGTCGTTGTCACCCGGCCGCACTGTCTCGTGGCCATAGACCGGGCCAGTTAGTTCCGACAGCGTGTGTGGCATGATCACAAGCGGCTGTTGCGGATGTCGCTTCCCGGTTGAGCGGTAGGGTGCATAGCCGGACGCTGGGTGCGCCACCGTGCTCGACTTCGGATAAATGCGCGCCACGATCTGCCTCCAGGTTCCAGCCCAAACCAACGCACCCGACCGCGCCGTGTCAAGCGTGAAGATGGCAAGCGCGAGGATGGCGTGGTCTTGCGTCTGCAACGATGGCTGTGCCGTTCCGGGACGGCGGCTCAGGCGCCTTCAATTGAAACTTCAACGGCTGTTAGCCGTAACCCCGTACAACGAGTTCAACGGCACCCACCCATCGTAACCTCACTGTTTGGAGTTCTGAGATGACACGAGCCACGCTCGTCGCTGCAACCCTGTGCGTCTTCGCGAGCGCAGGATCTGTCTTGGCGCAGGATGCGGCAAAGCCCGCCGAGGTTGCACCGATCATTGCCGCCGTCTCAGCGCCCACTCTGGCCCCAGCCTTAACCCCAACCGCGTCGCCCGTAGTCGACGCGACCGTAGAGCCGAGCAAGCCAACACCGCCGCCCGTGACACTTGTTGCCAAGATTGACCTCACGACCCAGCGCCTCACCGTGACTGAAAACGGCAAGGCCAAGTACACGTGGCCGATCTCGTCAGGTGCGGCTGGCTTTGAAACACCAACCGGCAATTTTAAGCCACAATGGTCAGCGAAGCTTTGGCACTCGCGCAAGTACGATATGGCACCGATGCCGCACGCCGTTTTTTTCAACGGTGGCATTGCGACCCACGCCACACAATCGATTGGTATGCTCGGCCGTCCTGCCTCACACGGCTGCATCCGTCTGTCGCCGACCAACGCCGCGATCTTCTATGGCCTGGTCCAGCGTCACAGTATGGCGCAAACGCGCATCCATGTCTCCGGCAGCCCGCGCTTCAACAAGCCATCCAACGATGCCATCGCATCCCGCAATGAGCGCCAGCCGATGCGTCCGCGGTACGCCGCCTACTCAAGCGGCTCCGGCTCTGCTTTCTTCTCTGGTCCAGTGCCCCAGGTGCAATATTCTCAAAGCCAATACCGTCCGGTCCAGTACCGCCCAGTTCAGCACGCACCGGTTCAGTACAGGCAGGTCCGCTACGTCCCAACGGCCTACCGCTACTGATTACCCGCCCCGCCTGCCACGCGAATGAGCCGACCAAACACAGAGGCGGGCATACACAATGCCGGGGCGGCACACACCGCTCCGGCTCATTTGCGTCACGCAGATGGCATTTCAAACCGTGCTGTCGGATCGCTGAGGCGATCGAGCACGCGCTTCAGCAAGGATGACACATCGTTGTCGAAGCCATTCACCGGCAGCGATCCGCAGAACGTGATGGAGCCGACCGAGAACACTGCGCCGTTGTTGGGCGTTTCAAAGAACGTCATGTCGGCGCGGATGAGTTTCTCGGCGGGCTCACCGGCCCAGGTCACGATGTGGCTGAGCTGCTCCTCCGGCACCAGCACCCAGGGCGCGTCGGGTTTGTGGCCTTCGGACGATGCCAGCACAATCGCGTGCACGGGCGTGCCGAGCCGCTTCTCCGCGCGATCCAACTCGAAGCCGGCCGCACCATGGCCGGAGAGGCCAAAATTGCCGATGATGTCGCCTTTCAAGCCCTCAACGATCCATGCAGCACGTGACGACCGCGCGTCCGGTTTGACGCGATAGTAGGAGCCGATGAAGTTGCCTTGTGCGGTAAAGCCGACACCTGCGATTTTCTGTGGCGGGCGGCCGTTCCGGCGCCAGAGACCGCCGTACTCGCCATCGAAGGCGTTGTAGTATTCACCGGTTTCAGCCGCCCAGGCGCGGATACCGCCTTCGCCGCGGCGGATTTCAACGACACCCGTTTTCTCGTGATCGAGCGCGATCTTCCAATAGAAGCCATTGCCACCGAGATACAGCAACCGGCCGCCACCATCGCGATAGTTTTCGATGCCATCGAGCATGGCGGGCGTGTGATACTCTGGGTGTGTGCCTGTCAGCACGGCTGTGTAGGGTTGCAACAGTGCGGCACCTTCGGCGTCGAGTTCGACGTCCGTTATGATATCGTACCTGTAACCCTTGGCATCCAGCCAGGCACACAAATGCAGGTCGGCTGGATAGTGCCGCATGCCTGACCCTCGGATCGCCTCGTTCGGATACGTGACATAGCCGATCCGGAAATTCAGCATGGGCCGGCGCCAACTGGCGTAGGCGATGCCGGAACCATCGGTGTGGAAATTGTACGTCGACAGACCGTAGCCCACATGGGCGCCCGGGTTATGCGGATAGGCATTCCAGGCTTTGGCTTGCGCGATCCACTCGGCAGCCCAGGCTGGGTTGGTCATCCACTCTGGACGGGCGAAGTTGCCATAGACTGTGTAGGTGTACGTCGACACGAGAACAGCGATCTTGGCGGTGGCTACGCCCCTCTCTGGTACAACGAAGAACGGCAGATTTTCGCGCGCGTCTGCGGCCGATAACAACAGTGCATAATTGCCGCTCGCAAAATCCTCGGGTGCCGTCCATTCAAACGCAACGGGCCAGCAACAATCGTCGATGTCGTCGTCGTGGAAATGGATTGCGGCGTATTGCTCGGGCGCATGGCGCCAGCACATCTCGCGGCCATTCCAGGCGGCGCCCGTCATGCCGCGCGTTGGTCTTTGAACAATCTCGCCGTGCAGGGCATTCGGGCCGGTATCAAAAATCCGCGATCTGGGAATTTCCTTGCCGAAATCCCAACAGACGACGAGGCCGTCAACGCTCCCACCTGCGGCCGCCCGGATCACGTCGGTGGCGCCAAGGACGCGCGCAAAAATCATAGGCCGCTCGATCTTGCCGTTGAAGCTGCAACCGGGGCCAGCGGCGATGGCAATGTTGCCGGCGGCGGGCGGCGCGATCGGCGTTTCCAGCGTGACCGTGGTTATGTGTGCGGCGGCGGTCCCGAGCGGCAGCGAGGCGACGGTCATGCTCAGTGTTGCTGCGTCATAAGCACACCAGACGCGCAGCCACTGGCGCTCAGTGACTTTTGCCGGACTTATGACAAAAC
>JANNXS010000410.1:0-5837 GCA_031409695.1 Hyphomicrobiaceae bacterium | reverse complement strand
CCCAAGCCGACTCTGTGCCGGTGCGCAACACTCATATTGCAGTCGTGCTGGAGGTAAGGGAGAGGACCGTGCGCGCCAAAGGTTGAATGGGCCCGGCTGTCCGAGCGCAGGTGGCGGGAGAGCCGCGTGCCGAAAGATCACGCCGAACCGGATCAGAGAAAAAGCGGCACTCTTCGGCCGTGGCATAGACAATTGCCCCGATCTAGTCCGATCGATGTCATTTCCCGAGCGAGCCGGACAACGCCAAGGTCTTGCTACCATGAGAACAGTTACTATGTTTAAGGCATGTACATCAGATCGGAGCTTGAAGCCTACATCGCACGTATTGGCGTAGAGCGACCGTTTACGCCGACAGTCGAGACGTTGGAACGGATTGTGGCCGCCCATGTCGCGGCCATCCCATTCGAAAACATTGCCTCTTTTACCGGGCGGCCGGTCGATCTGCTGCCTGATACCGTGGCGCGGAAGCTCGTACATAGTCGGCGCGGCGGTTATTGTTATGAGCAGAACGGACTGTTGATGCGCTCGCTGACGGCGCTAGGATACTCCGTGAGGGGACTGATGGCGAGGGTGCTTTGGGGCGGTCCCGGGGATGCTATCACGCCACGCAGTCACATGCTGCTACTTGTCCGAGCAGAGGATGGTGAGCGGCTGGCCGATGTTGGTTTTGGCGGAATGACGCCGACCGGGCCATTGCGGCTTGAGCCCGAAATCGAACAGATGACACCGTTGGAGATCTTTCGGCTAACACAGATCGGGGATGACTGGCGAATGCAGGCGCGAGTCGGCGACGATTGGCGGGCGCTGTACCGCTTCGATCTATGTGCGGTATTCGAACCGGATTTCGACCAGGCCAATTGGTATGTCTCGACGCACCCCAGCTCGATATTCGTCGTTGACCTAAGCGTAGCGCGTGCAACGGCAGAAGGGAGGCTGGCACTGCGTAACCGATGCTTCGCAATTCACCACGCAGACGGGCGGACTGAGCGGCGGCAACTAGCGGATGCTGCGGCGGTGCTGGAGATTCTGGACCGGGAATTCCATATCGACGTACCCGACCCCGCCGCATTGGGCGTAAGGCTCGGCGCTCTCCGTTGATGGTGCGCTTCAGCGCATCTGTTCGATGCACGGAATAGCCATCGTCGACCGTGGGAGCCAAAACCAACACCGGTTGCAGCAACTGCTGTCCGCTCCTTTTAGGGGACGACAACTCGTTCCGCTAGCGACCCAATTGTCGCTATTCCGCAGCAATCACGGGCCGATCGTGGCGAAATGTCTGCGATTGGGTTGAATGCGGTGGACCTACCGGTTGGATCTAGGGGTAGGCGCACACGTTTCCATTCAATCGATCCACAGCAAACGACGCAAGTAAAGTAGGCAGTGCCGACCAATGAGGGACGAAGTCTTGCGCACGGTACTAATCACGGTCCTGATTGCAATGCTTGGCGCAGGGGCCGCTAAGGCGCGCACAACGTTGCCGAACGGCACCATCTTATCGTCAGTGCCTTGTCCTCCGAATCCCGTAAATGACTACGCGAGTTACGTCGCGGATCAGCGCGCATATCTTGAAAGGGAACGCAAGCTTGCGGCTGAAGAGGGTATCTTGATGCCCATCGTGCCGCAGCAGCAACTGATCGATAGCCTAGCATCACCTTCGGTTGTAGCCGACCAAATCGCATATGAAGGCTTCGAATGCCGAGCGATTACCTATGCGAGCGATGGCCTCGTGATCGCCGGCTTCCTCTGGAAGCCGCTAACTGTACCCCGTACCAAACTGCCCCTAATCATTGTTAATCGGGGTGGCAGTCACGACTTCGCCGGCATGACCCCATGGCTATATCTGGGATGGCATGACTTTCTCAAAGCCGGGTATATCGTTCTTGCTTCACAATACCGTGGCGGTCCCGGCAGCGAGGGCCAAGATGAATACGGTGGTGCTGATTTGAATGATGTTCGCGCTCTTATTCCTCTTGCTCAGTCGCTCGGCTATGTCGACACTAGCCGCATATTTATGTTTGGCGGTTCACGTGGCGGGATGGAAAGCTATCTCCTAGCGCGCAGCGGCTTTCCGCTCCGTGCGATGGCGATTCTCTCTGGTTCTGCCGATCTATTCCGAGCCGCCGCTGATCGGCCTGTTCTCGAGCAACGTTTCAAGCAATCCATGCCGGATTATGCAGCAGGGCGGGAAGCGGCGCTCAGCCGACGGTCCGCCGTTCGGTGGGCGGGCGAACTAAAGGTGCCTACTATTCTCTTCCAAGGCAGTGACGACTGGCGGGTGAGCCCGAGCGACAGTCTGGACGTGGCGCAAGGTCTGCAACGGGCTAAAACGCCTTATGAGTTGCATTTGTACGCCGGAGATTCGCATTCCGTGCTGCTTAACGAACGCGACATGATCACGCGGATGCTAATCTTTTTTCGGAAGTTCGGAGGTGCGACCCCGTAGTCCAGTGCACTCGACTGAGCTCCCATAAACAGCACTCTTTTGGCAACGTCTGCTAACGAAAATTTCATCGGCGTATGAGCCACTCCTTGAGGCGGGGCTCAGCCTCCGGACAATAGATTAGAGTAACGTTTGAACGATTCTCTGGCGGGCTGGCATCGTTGCGGCCCACGAGCAGAGCGTCAGGGCGGTAGAACCAATCGAACCAGAGCTGTTGATCGGGACCGATCCACGCCCGCGCGGCGGCGCAGTTGAAAAGGCGCGGATCGAGCACGTAAGCTGCAGCGAGCAGATCGAACGGATGAAATCCGTTCATTCCGATATCCTCTCGCCAGAACTTCAACCATCCGCGCGCACGGCTGGCGACCCACTGTCCAACGGGCGTGTTAGCCATGCGCTCAAGGTCCGCTTCGCCCAAGATCACTTGGCGCGCCACGTCGTAAGGAACCAGTGTAACTGGCATCCGCATGGCGAGGACCGCCGCCGCTGCTGCGGGATCCTTGGTGAAATTGAGATCCCGAAAAACTGGACCGTGACCGAACAGCATGCCGCCACTCGACCCTTCCGATGGATGGAAGATATGACCCGGCCGGTGGCCCATGACAGCCACCAGCCGTGCCACGTTTCTTTGCAAGTCAGGCCTGTCCTTGAGTGCCGCAGCCACATTCGTCAGTGGGCCGAGCGCGAGGATCGTCAGTGGCCCCTCCGCAAGAGCGCGTTGCAGTGCGGCATAGGCCAGATCAGACGGATGCGTTCCGGTGGTGTTCGGGGCGGATGATCCGCGATGGACGATGATGGAGGCATGGTCGGGCCGATCAAGCATTGCCACGAGGGTGCGCGTCGTCGTGTCGGTGATGTCGAGTGTGGCGTTGCCAAAGACGGTCGAAATACCGGCTATTTCCAGGGCATCGGCGTTCGCGAGCAGGATAATGGCAAGACAATCGTCGGGATCGCTCGTCGGACTCGCACCGCATGCTGCATCGGTATCGATCCAAATGCGCCGCGACGTGGCGACCTCAGGGCCGCCTTGAACCATATCGAGCGGCGGAGCGTGAAGGCGACCGGTGCGCCATGACGGCACTGGTATGGCGAGGGTCACCAGAAAAAAGCTGACCAGCGCCAATACGGCTACGCCTGTCCACACGGCGATCCGGCGAACCAGTTGCTCGTTCGCGCCGGTCATCTTTTGCTCCAGACCACCACCACCTCGTTGATCTCAGGAGGGGCCCCGAGCAGCGCGGCTACTTCTTCCAAATACGCCTTGTAGGACGGATGTTGCAAAAAGGCCTGTGAGGCGTTCCGGTCGACATAGCGCTGAAACACGCGAATGATGTCGGCGTCGTCTTCAGCGTAGCAATAGAAATAGTCGATGTGCCCAGGGTTGCTCGCGATCGCCGGAGCCATGTGCCGTTCACAAATGGCGCGCACCTCGTCGCGTTTGCCTGGATCGGTGCGGTGCGTGATGAACAAACCGAAACTCTGCATTCTGGTTCTCCTGGTCAGAATTCCTAAGTACCGAGAACGCTCTGTAGTGATCTCAGTGATAATTGATTGAACTCAACGTCGCGTTCCTCATGGGAATACAAGCCGGGCGCGCAGGGGAGCATAGCGCTGAGTGGTTCACTGACCTTTCAGTACAAGCGCGCGCAGCGCCAACAGCCAGCCGAGCAAGGTTAGCGCGTGACGACCGTGGTTGAGCCAAAGCCATTGCGTGAGTGTTGCGCTGCCCTCAGAGTCCGGGACCCCGACACCGTCTTGCAACCGGACCATGGTTGGAATGAAGTACGCAAACGTCGCGATCCGCTCCGCCAGAATGATGACCGCTGCCGCCAGCCACCACGAGCGCTCTGGGCCGGCGCTTTGCCATGCCGACCAAAGGCTCCCCAATGTGAGCAGTGTCAGCGGGACGGTCGTGACATAGGCCCAGAATTTCAGTCCCGTGTTGGGCCACGTCTCACGCGCCATGCCGGCCCACTCCGGCAACACCACCCGCGACTCGTAGAGCCCGGCGCCGAGGGCGATGCCGATGTTGATCACGAACAGCCAGAGCAGCACGTTTGAGAACTCGCTCATCCTGCCAAATCCTTCTCGGCCCCCGTCATCGCCCGCGTACCATGGCCGCGACGATCAGAGCGCTCATGACCAGCACCTGAAACGCGGCTCCGGCAGCGTGCGAGTATTCCCAACTATTGCGGAGAGATTCCCAATTTTGCGGGATCGTGGTCCAATTGTTTGTCGCCACGTTGGCCGGATAGGTGTAGGTCCAGAACACGACCTGAGCCGCAATCAGGCATGCGACAGAGATCAGACTGGACCAAAACACCCGTGGCTCGTGTCGCGACATGACGATAACCGCGATAATCGATATGAATTGGATCGCGAGCAGGTAGGCAAGTCGATTCCAGCCAGCATAAATAGTTTGCACGACGAAATACTGATCGCGTGGCATGTCAATTTTATGCGCCAGTTCAAGAACATGCGCCAACGGGGCGCCCAGTGCCAAAGCCGATGAGAGTAACGCCACGAAAAGGGCGATCGAATATGCCATTGCATGAGACTCCACTGTATCTGACCCGTTAGCGAGCGCGCCCGGAAAAGTCGGCTTTGAGCGAGGCTTGGCCGGTAAGTCTCCGCAAGCGCAGGTGAGTGCCATTGCGCCGCCTTCACAGCGTCTCAGCGTGCCGTGCAAAGTTGTTCAGGATCGCCTGCCAGCCATTGCGCTGCTGCTCAAGCGAATGCGTGGCTTCGCTCTCGAACGTCACGCGCACGACCACGCCACTTGCGCCCGGGTTGAACTCGACCTTCGCGACACGATCACCGAAGGAATACTCGATCAGCTTGTGCTCGATGATGTTAGTATAGGTACCGGCAAAGTCAAAGCCCATGCTGCCGTCCTTGGCCTCCATGCGCGAGCTGAATTGGCTACCGATACGAAGATCGCCGGTTGCTCGTGGACAGTGCCAGTCATCGGACGCGAAGTTCCACTTGGTGACGTGTACGCACGCCAGACCGTGTCGATCGGTGCCTTCACTTTGGTCTCGACCGAAATCTCCATGGGACGCTCCGCGCTGCGAATGTGCATGCTCGAATTTGTACCATAGCTGTCACCGCACTCACGCGAGGTAGAGGAGCCGGTTGGTATCGGCCGGCGGGGTTATTCGCTGACACATGCTGCACTTGAAAATAGGCCTGGCGCCAGCATCGGAAATTACTCAGTTGCGGCGCTTGACGAGTACTCGACCACTTGGTCGCGTGATCCTTAACGACGGCCACAGGCATGTTTGGCTCCCAAGAATTCCTCCGCCGCGTGCGGCGCGCCTTCATGGCAGCGGCGCTCTGATTTGCGCACCCGAGCTGTCGACGCGGATAAGTAATTACCGAGGCTGGCGCTCTTTCC
>JANNXS010000409.1:0-6314 GCA_031409695.1 Hyphomicrobiaceae bacterium | reverse complement strand
GCAATGGTGCGGCGCGTGATGACCGGCACTAACCGGCGTACGCCTAACTCAGTCGCCTTCTGAACCAAATAGTCGAGACGCGAGCGCTTCAACGGTGCGAAAACATAGTCGAGATCCGGACCGGCGACCTGTGCGCGCATCTGCGCCCCGATCTGCAAAACCAGCCCGCGTTTGCCCTCATGGCGAACATGCGCGCGCCATTCCCCCTCTCGCCCGTTGAAGACGAGCACCGAGGCGCCGTCGGGCACGCGCAGTACACTGCGCAAGTAGTGGGCTTGGTCAGGGGAGCATGCGATCGCCTTGTCTGCGGCAAAGTTCGCATTCAGGAACAGGCGCTGCGACGTCGGGTCATGAACGGCCATACCTTCGTCTTAGCCGAGCGCTGTGCGGTGCGGCAATGGCTGGCTTCGGCGGTCAAGTTGTGTCTTGTTGGCCACCCTTGGAATCATTCCGCCGAAGTCGAGCTATGGAGCCGCAAAATCTGGGGTTAAGTGGTCACTGACGCTTGTTCACTGCTGATGATGGGAGAATACGCGAGCACGGCTTTTTCGCGTCGCATCGTTCATCTCGTGCACCGCTTTTAGGGGACTTCACATGGCACGCATCCTCTTTCGTCTCGCGCCTGTCTTTGCAGCACTTGCCCTCGGGGCGTGCGCCAGTGACAGCATGCCAAATCTCTTCGAGACCGCCTCTGTTTCACCTTCAGCTGAACAGGTCGCCGCCGCGACGCCACCGCGCGCATCGCGGGTGGACCCTGCGTGTGCGACACTTGCCGGTCAGATTGATAGCCTGCGCAAGGAAGGCACAATTGAGAGACTTGAGAAGGTCTCGACGGGCAAGGGTGACAATGTCCAAGTCAAGCGCACCGCGCTGGCCAAGCAGACGGAGTTGAACAAGGCCAATGCCGAGTTCCAATCCAAGTGTGGTCCGCGCCTTCCGCAGCAGGCAGCGGCTCCAGTGGCACCGGCCCTCGCCGCTGCCGCCCCGGCCGCCGCAGCCCCAGCAGTTAAGGCGGCAGCCGCCAAGGCCGCAATTGGCAAGGCCGCTGCTTCCGGTGTGACGGTCGCACCCGCGGTGCCGAAAGCGCCTTGAGCGGTTTGTTCGCGTGTCGCATAGGGTTTCAAGCCGTCGCCGGAGCACAGCTTCCGGCGATTGACGTGAGGATGAACGGATGTCGTTTAAACATATGACTGTGATTGGATTAGCGTTGTCGCTTGCGGCGTGCGCATCAGATGGTTCTGGTCCAGGGGGCGACCCGGGCGCGCGCGCCTTGCCGGCCGGCCAAACGTGTCAGTCACTGCGCGCTGAACTGAATAAGATGGACGCCGGCGGCGCACAGGGCAGAGTTGAACGCGCGAGCCGCGGCAAGGTCGATCCTGCCACACAGGCCGTTGCAGATCGCTACAATCAACTCCTTAACCAATATCTCGGTTCACGCTGCCACACCTGATGCGTCAGGTTTCACAACGCTTACGGCCGGACCGAGCATTGCTCATGATCACGCTAGGGTTGGGCTGTAATTTTAGGCGCCTTTGCGTGCGTTGATCAGACAGAGATCTGGTCCTTCATGCGACGCAGGAAGGTCATGCAGTTCTCGAGTTCAGAAATATCGATGTATTCGTTTGGTTGGTGCGCCTGGTCAATATGGCCGGGACCGCAGACAACGGTCGAGCAGCCTGCGGCCTGGAAGTGGCTGGCCTCGGTGCCGTAGGGCACGGCGAACGTTGCGTTTTGTCCAGCCAATTTCATCGCCATTGATCTCGACGGGCTGTTTTCGCCCGACCAGAATGGTGGGATCCCGCCCATGATTTTGGTCTCGACGCGGCAATCAGGGTGAACAGCGCGCATTTCGGGTAACACGTGCGTTTCAGCGTAGGTCTGCAGGTCGGCTGCCAATGCCCGCGCGTCGTGGCCCGGCATGGCCCGCACCCCCCAAGAGAACATGCATTTCGGCGGGATAATGTTGTGGGCGACACCGCCTTCGATCGAACTGACGGTGATGGTCAGATGATCGGGATCGAAGCGCGGGTTGTGCGTGAGCGGTTTCATGCGCTCTTCCATCCGTTTCAGTTCAGCGATCAGGTCAGCTGCAACAAAGATGGCGCCGACCCCAATGTTCGGCCGCGAGGAATGTGCGTCCTTGCCATAAACGGTCGTCTCGAATCGATAGCCGCCTTTGTGGCTGTCAACGACCGACATCATGCTGGGTTCGCCGACGAACACGATCTCGGGTTTCGGCAACGACTTGCCGAATTCAGCGATCATTTCGAGGACGCCGGTGCAGCCGACCTCCTCGTCGTAGGAAAAGACTAGATGTACGGGGCGTGAAAGCTTGGTCTTGTTCAGTTCGGGCACCATGGCGAGCATGCAGGCGAGATAGCCCTTCATGTCGGTTGTGCCGCGGCCGTAGAGGCGGTCGCCTTTGCGCACCAGCTCAAACGGATTGGTGTCCCAGGGCTGCCCTGTCACGGGCACGACATCCATATGGCCCGAAAGCGCGATGCCGGCCGCGCTGGGATCTCTAGGGCCGTGTCCGCCAATGGTCGCAAAAACGCTCGCATGGATGCCGTCGGCAGCTGGGATGTAGTGCGTCTCAACGCCATGGGCGAGGAGGTAGTCGCGCACCCACTCGGCACAGGGAATGTTGGTCTTGGTGCTGGTCGTGTCGAAAGCGATGAGCGCTGCGAGAATCTCCTGCACGTTCATGTTGGCGAACGATGACGCGACGGGCATAGGGGGCTCACGGCTGGAAAAACGATAGCGGGATAGAGACTAGGGGACACCAGTTTGCCAGCTCCGTCAACGCACGCGCGGCGTCATGAACCACTTGGCCATTCAACCCGCTCGATCCATCAATCGCGTCCGCTGTCGAGGCCTATTGGCCAGCTTGTGCTGCCGAAGTGCTTTCCTCCGGAGGCGGCTTGGCTTATGGCGCGATGGGACGCACGCAAGGACTCAGCTGCACATGATTCGCCTGGACAATATTGGCAAGCAGAACGGCCGCCAAATCGTGTTCATTGAGGCCTCGGCCGCGTTGAACCGGGGTGAGAAGGCGGGACTTGTCGGGCCCAATGGCGCGGGCAAGACCACTTTGTTCCGTATGATGACGGGCGAGGAACAGCCCGACGAAGGGCAGGTGGCGGCCGATCGTGGCATCACCATTGGCTACTTCAGCCAGGATGTCGGCGAAATGAGCGGTAAAAGCGCCGTGGCCGAGGTCATGGATGGAGCGGGTCCGATCAGTGAGGTCGCTGAGGAGTTGAAGGCGCTTGAGGCGGCGCTGGCCGATCCCGCCAATGCGACTCCAGATCGTGCTGATGAGATGGAGGCGCTGATTGAGCGTTTTGGAGAGGTGCAGGCGCGCTTTGAGGATCTTGGCGGCTACGCGCTTGAGGGCCGCGCGCGCGAGGTGCTGTCGGGCCTTTCGTTCAGCCAGGAGATGATGGACGGCGATGTCGGTGCGCTGTCAGGCGGTTGGAAGATGCGCGTTGCGTTGGCGCGTATTCTGCTGATGAACCCTGACGTTATGCTGCTCGATGAGCCGAGCAACCACTTGGATCTGGAAAGTCTGATCTGGCTTGAGAGTTTTTTAAAGGGCTACGAGGGCGCTCTGATGATGACCTCGCACGATCGTGAGTTCATGAACCGCATCGTGACCAAGATTATTGAAATCGATGGCGGATCCCTGACGACATACACGGGCGATTATTTATTTTACGAGCGCCAACGGGCGGAGACGGAAAAACAGCAGCAGGCGCAGTTTGAACGCCAACAGGCGATGCTGGCGAAAGAGATCAAGTTCATCGAGCGCTTCAAGGCGCGCGCATCGCACGCGGCACAGGTGCAGAGCCGCGTCAAGAAACTCGACAAGATCGACAAGGTCGAGGCGCCAAAGCGGCGCGAAGCTGTGCAGTTTGATTTTGCCACGCCGCCGCGCTCGGGCGAGGACGTGGTGGCGCTCAAGGGCGTGCACAAGCGCTATGGCAGCAAGATCATCTATGAGGGGCTCGACTTTCAGATCCGGCGCAAAGAACGCTGGTGCGTGATGGGCGTCAATGGCGCGGGCAAGTCGACGCTGTTGAAACTGATTGCGCGGGCGACGGCGCCGGATACGGGCACCGTGAACATCGGCGGTAGTGTGAAAATGGGCTACTTCGCCCAGCATGCCATGGACGTGCTCGACGGCGATCAAACGGTATTTCAGATGTTGGAATATGCACACCCGCAGGCTGGACAAGGTTCGCTGCGCTCGCTGGCTGGCTGTTTTGGATTTTCCGGCGACGACGTCGAAAAGCGGTGTCGGGTGTTGTCGGGCGGGGAAAAGGCGCGGCTGGTGATGGCGCGCATGCTGTATGATCCGCCGAATTTTCTGGTGCTCGATGAGCCGACCAACCACTTGGACATGACCACCAAGCAGATGCTGATCGCCGCGCTCGCGAGTTATGAGGGCACGATGTTGTTTGTCTCGCACGACCGGCATTTCCTGGCGGCGCTTTCGAACCGGGTGTTTGAGCTGACGCCCGAGGGAATGCAGAGTTATGGTGGCGGGTACACAGAGTATGTCGAGCGCACGGGCCAAGAAGCGCCAGGGCTTAGAAGCTGATGCAACCTCGTCTGGGGCAGGACCCATTCCTCAGCACGGTCAGATCTTTAAGGCTCCTTGCTCCGGTCTCACCATGGGGCCTGCCCCCAAGTGGGGTAGGATAACAGTTGAGGTGGTGTCGAAGTCGAGAATTGAATTGCCCTGTTGTTTGGCGTGAGGGGTTTGACATCTGTCTTGGCTCAGGCATGAGGTGCACCTTGCTCAGCCAGGAAGCTCCGTGTCCAAGCCATTCTACCCAAAGTCTAAATTCAGCCCTTACCGAGGCGGACAGAGCCGCGACGGCGATCGTGGGCGGTCGTCGTCTCGCGCGCAGACGCCAGCCGAGCACGGTCCGCCGCTGATCTTTGGTTTTCACGCCGTCGAGGCGGCGCTGGCCAATCCGGCGCGGACGGTTGTCAAAGCGTTGATGACCGAGAACGCTGAAAACAAGCTCGCGGCATTGATTGCCAAGCGTGGGGTGATGGTTGACCGCGTGTCGCCGCGTGACCTCGACAAGAGGCTTGGTGCCGACACCGTGCATCAGGGCGCGCTGTTGGAGGTCGAAGATCTGGATGAACCCGATTTTGAGGAACTTGCGCGGCTGGCAGAAGGCAAGCCTCTGTTGGTGCTGGACCAGGTCACGGACCCGCACAACGTTGGCGCTATCTTGCGCTCGGCAGCCGTGTTTGGAGCGGCTGGCATTGTTATGACACGTCGCCATTCGCCGCCGCTGCACGGGGCGCTCGCGAAGGCTGCCTCAGGTGCGCTTGAGATGGTGCCGGTTGCGCGCGTGCAGAACCTGTCGCGTGCGCTGAGTGACCTCAAAGATGCCGGGTTTACCATTGTCGGTCTTGATGGCGATGCGCCGGACCTGATCGAGGAGATGGCGTGGCCAAAGACGGTGGCACTTGTGCTTGGCGCTGAGGGCAAGGGCATGCGTGAGCTGACCGGAGGAACCTGCGACCGGCTGGTGCGGGTTGCGCAAGATGGGCCGTTGAACAGTCTCAACGTGTCAAACGCGGCCGCAATCGCGCTGCATGCCGGTGTGATGGCGCGGCGCGGGCTGATCGGCCGACGGTGACAAGTGCCGCAAATCGTGGCGCAATCAATCGAGACAATCGAGACAATCGATTTCGCCGCGTGACGACCGTCGGTGGTGCATTCTATAGTCGGTGATTGAACAGAGACTGCTGCAAGGACCTCGTCGTGACAAAATCTAGTGTAGTCCGCATCGACAGCCATCCCGGGCGCTCAACCCAGACCATTGGGCTTGCGCGCGAACTCGGCACCGATCCGGATCTCATTCACGAACCATCTGTTGGCGTGGTCGGCACCAAGGGCGACAGCCAGTGCTACCTCGGTGTCGCCGCCAAGGTCGACGCCATTCATGCCTGCCTTAAAAGCCGCATCGGGGCTGAGGCTGGCCAAATGAAATTCCGTCTGGTGCAGCCGGAGTTTACCATCGCGACTTCGGACGGCATTCGCAACGGCACGCGCGAAATGCGCTACTCGCTGATCGGTCGCGAGGTGACGCACGATGCCCTGTGCGAACATCTGAGTGCGACGGGCTTGGCGGGTACGATCGCGGTTGTTGCTTGCGATAAGCCGCCGGTCGGGACGCTCGCGGCACTCCTCGAGCACAACCAGCCGTCGATCATCATGTCGGACGGCACGATCCATCCCGGCAAGGATCCGGCGACCGGCGAGGCGCTCGATATCGTCAGCGCCTACC
>JANNXS010000408.1:0-10371 GCA_031409695.1 Hyphomicrobiaceae bacterium | reverse complement strand
GGCGGTGAGCCGACAAACACATCATCGGGCGTCACCTGCAACACCTCGCGCGCATACCCATCCGCGACAACAAGGAGATCGCGATGGAAATGCATGGTGACCTTCGGCTCGCCCGTTGTACCTGACGTGAAGCCCAACAGTGCGACGTCGTCTCGACCCGTCTTGACGGCGTTGAACTTGACGGACTTGTCGAGCGCCACGCGGTCAAGTTCCGCATCATGGTTTGAGGTGCCGTCAAAACACACGACGGTCTTCAGAAACCGGCTGTCGCGCAGCGCAACGCTCAACTCATCGACCAAGCGGCTATCGCAAAGCGCCAAGCTGATTTCAGCCTTGTCGACAATCTTCGATAATTCCGCGGATCGCAGCATCGGCATCGTGTTGACGACAACGGCACCGGCCTTCGTGGCCGCCAACCACGCAGCGACCATCGCCGGATTGTTACCCGACCGAACCAGCACCCGGTTGCCAGGCTTGACCCCGTAGTTCTCGACCAGCGCGTGAGCGAGGCGGTTGGTCCAGTCGGAGAGCTCCTTGTACGTCCGCCGCCGTCCGTTGCCGATCAAAGCGGTGTTGTCGCCAAAACCGCGCTCGACCATGCGATCGGTCAGTTCAACGGCCGCATTGAGGTACTCCGGATATTGAAACGCCGTGTGGTTGAGCAACAGATCCGGCCACTGATCAGGTGGCGGCAAGCGGTCACGTGCAAATGTATCGACATGCGCGGATGGGCCGAGGCTCGCGTTGCGATGCCTGACGGAAGTTGGCTCTTGAAGCGTCGAATGAGCACTGTGCGACAACCACTTCTTGAACATCAAAGGCTCCCTGGCAAAGAATCGTCGGACCGCCCGGTGCAGGCCTCAGTCGCCGGCAAACAGAGGTTTCTGCTTGGCGACAAAGGCGTCATAGGCGCGCCGGAAATCCCGCGTTTGCATGCAGATGGCCTGCGCCTGTGCCTCAGCCTCGATGGCCTGATCCAAGGTCATCGACCATTCCTGGTTGAGCATGGTCTTTGTCATCATGTGACCGAAATTCGGCCCGGCCGCCAATCTGTGCGCCATCGCGACAGCCTCGGCTTCAAGCACGTCGGGTGCAACGAGCCGGTTGAAGAAGCCCCATCGTTCGCCTTCGTCCGCCGACATCGTGCGCCCACTGAACAGGAGGTCGGCAGCCCGTCCCTGCCCGATGACCCGGGGCAGCATCGCGCAGGCGCCCATGTCGCAGCCAGCAAGTCCGACGCGCGTAAACAGGAATGCCGTTTTCGCATCAGCCGTACCGATGCGCAGATCCGAGAACAGCGCGACCATGGCGCCAGCCCCAACGCAGACCCCGTCCACAGCCGCAATCACCGGCTGCGGACAATTGCGGATCGCCTTCACCAGATCGCCGGTCATTCTTGTAAACGCCAGCAGCCCCTTCATATCCTTGTCGAGCAGGGGGCCGATGATCTCATGCACATCGCCGCCCGAGCAGAAATTGCCACCGTTCGACGCAAACACGACGGCCTTCACCTCGTCGGTGAATGACAGCTGTTGGAACGTATCACGCAGCTCAGCGTAACTCTCGAACGTCAGGGGGTTCTTGCGATCCGGTCGGCTGAGTTGAATGACGGCAACGTCGCCGTCCATGCGCCAGTTGAAATGCTGCGGCTTAAAATTGCGCAGACTGCTGTCTGTTTTCATATGCGATCACCTTTTCCGATCGTGCTCACATCAACGGCCGCGAGAAGTGTCATCATCCGCTCGGCATCGTTTGGATCGAGGTTTGACAGGATGGCCCCGACCCAACCCTTGTGGGCCATAGCAAGAGTGTCAAAGCGGGCCACACCGGCCGTCGTCAGGCGGACCAAACTCGTGCGGCGGTCGCCCGCCTTGGCCGCGCGGTGCACCAGTCCGTCCGCGACGAGACGATCAATGATGCCGGTGACGTTTCCGTTCGAGACCATTAAAAAACGCGACAGCTCCGACATTGTCATGCCAGCATCCAGCGTTCGATCCGTCTCGATGCGCGCGAGCGCCGCCATGACATCGAACTGCGGTAGCGTCACATCGAATTCAACGCGCAACCGCTCTCGAAGTTCATTTTCGATCCCGCGCGTTGTGCGCAACAGACGCAGCCACAGTCGCAACCGCAGCTTCGGATCCGCCGCACTGGCCGCAACACTTGATCTGGTCCGGCGGGCACTCATGTTTCGCCGCCTGAGATTGAAAGTGCTTGGCCGGTCACCGATCTGGCACCAGCAGAGCAGAGCCACGCCACCATGTCGGCAATCTCCTGCGGACTGATGAAGCGCCCCTGCGGATTGCCACGCGCCAGATCGGCCAACGCCTGCGCCTTGGTCCGACCTGTCTTGGCCATGATCTCGGCAACCGAGGCAACAAGCATCGGCGTTTCCGTAAATCCGGGACAGACGGCGTTCACGGTCAAATTTCGTGTGGCGAACTCCGCGGCCAGGGCTCGGGTCAATCCGATGACGCCGTGTTTTGCTGCCACATATGGGGCGACGTACGGGTAGCCTTTTGTGCCGGCTGTGGACGAAATGAAGATCAAGCGCCGGATCGCATCGTCCGCCGCATCACGTAGAACATCACCTAGCGCTGCTTGGGCGCAGAGGAACACGCCCGTCAGGTTGACATCGATCATCCGCTGCCACTGCGCGAGATCTACCCGCGCAAAGGCCGCGCTTTCAGCAGCACCCGCATTCGCGACGAGGATATCGACCGGTCCGTGCGCCGTTCTGGCGCTGGCCATCATGGCCTGTACATCGTCTGGCACCGTCACATCGGCGACAACGGCAACCGCCTGCGGCAGCTCGTCTGCGAGTGCCTGCAGCGGTGCGAGTCGGCGACCGACAACGGTCACGCGGGCTCCGGACGACGCCAGCCGACGGACGATGGCCGCACCAATGCCGCTGCCGCCGCCCGTCACCAGTGCATGTCTGCCGGTAAGGTCAGCCATTACACGTCTCCAGTCGCTAGCCCACGTCCGGCGCCTGGCCCGTTTCCAGAAACTGGCCCGTTTCCAGCACCTGGAGCGGCCCGCACCTTTAATCGCTTCAACTGGTCATGCCCGGCCAAGTAGGGCTTCGGCCACGGCTGGTCGTCGTAGCCAAGGTCAGCTGCCGCATGCAGCGTCCAGTATGGGTTTGCCAGGTGCGGTCGCGCAATGCAGCAGAGATCCGCGCGCCCGGCCATCAGAATCGAATTGACGTGGTCGGCATCATAAATGTTGCCAACCGCCATGGTTGGAATGCCGACTTCATTGCGGACACGATCCGAGAACGGCGTTTGGAACATCCGCCCGTACACGGGGCGCGCCTCAATGGAGGTCTGCCCCGCCGAGACATCGACGATATCCACGCCCGCAGCTTTGAGGAGCAGCCCGATCGTGACGGCGTCCTGCGGTGTGATCCCGTTAGCGCCCATCCAATCGTTGGCGGATATACGCACCGAGATGGGCTTATGGGCTGCCCAAACCGCGCGCACGGCCGCAAACACCTCGAGCGGAAAACGCATCCGATTTTCGATGCTGCCGCCGTACGCATCGGTGCGCTTATTGGTCAGTGGCGTGATGAACGCCGACAAGAGATAGCCGTGTGCGCAATGCAGCTCGAGCATATCAAAGCCGGCCCTGTCAGACATTTGAGCGGCCCGGACAAAATCGTCTCGCACCTGGTCCATATCGGCGCGGGCCATTTGGCGTGGCGTTGCGTTGGTCGGCGACCAAGCCACGGGAGACGGTGCGACGAGTTCCCAATTCCCGGTTGGCAGCGGCGCATCCATGGTCTCCCAGCCGAGCTGCGTGGAGCCCTTGGGACCCGCATGCCCCAGCTGTATTGCAACTTTGGCGGCGGTTTCCGTATGGATGAAATCAACAATCCGCCGCCACGCCGCCTCATGATCCGGGGTGTAAATCCCCGTGCAGCCCGGCGTGATGCGCGCATCCGCCGACACGCAGGTCATCTCGGTGATGACAAGTCCAGCTCCGCCCTTGGCCCGCTCCGCGTAGTGGACGAAATGCCAATCGGTCGGCGCACCATCAACGGCGCGGTACTGCGCCATCGGCGATACGACGATGCGGTTCGCAAGCTCCAGTCCGCGTAACCGGAAGGGCGTGAACATCGGTGGCCGCGTGACCACCGCGGTCTGACCGGTCGCCGTCTCACCCGTCGCTGTCCGGTCGAACCAGGCTTCAGCAGCGCCGAGCCAAGCTGGATCGCGGGCGCGCAAGTTCTCGTGTCCGATCCGCTGTGACCGCGTCAGCAAAGCGTAATTGAATTGGACCGGGTCAAGATTGAGATAGCGCTCAATGTCTTCAAACCACTCGGTCGAGTTTCGAGCGGCGCTCTGAAGCTTTAACACTTCCCGGCGGCGATCCTGCTCGTAGCGGGCCAGCGCCTTCTGCTGTGTTGGCTCCGAGTGCAGCATTTCCGCCAACGAGATTGCGCTTTCCAAAGCCAGCTTTGTGCCGGAGCCGATAGAGAAGTGCGCCGTCGCGGCCGCGTCGCCCATCAGCACAATGTTCTCATGCGACCAAGTCTCACAAAGCACTCGGTTAAAGTTCAACCAAGCCGACCCCTTGAGGTGCCGCGCGTTGGTCATCAGGGCGTTGCCGCCGAGCTGTTTGGCGAAAATCTCCTGACACAGAGCAATGGTCTCAGACTGCCCCATTCGGTCAAAGCCGAAATTGCGCCATGTCGCCTCGGAACATTCAACGATAAACGTCGATGTCCCCGCATCGAACTCGTAGGCATGTGCCCAGATCCATCCCTCCGGCCGCTCCTCGAAGATAAAAGTGAACGCCTGATCGAATTTCTGCTGCGTGCCGAGCCAGATATATTTGCAGCTGCGGACACTGATGTCCGGCTTGAAGATGTCCTCATAAGCCTTGCGTACTTTTGAGTTGCCCCCATCAGCGGCAATGACCAAATCGTAGTCACTCCAGGCTGCGAGATCGTCGACTTCGCACTCAAACTCCAGGCGTACGCCCAGGTCGCGCGCACGCTCCTGCAGGATATTCAACAACCGCCGCCGCCCGATCCCACAGAAACCGTGCCCGCCAGATCGCGTCAGCGTGTCCCGGTAGTGGACGGCGACATCATCCCAGTAGATGAAATCCCGCGCGATCATCGCGGCACTGACGGGATCGTTCTGGTGCAGATTTTTCAATGTCTCGTCGGACAAGACTACACCCCAGCCGAACGTGTCGTCTGGACGGTTGCGTTCGATGACGACGACGTCGTGGCTTGCATCGCGTAGCTTCAAGCTGATCGCGAAGTACAGACCGGCTGGGCCACCACCAAGGCATGCAATCCGCATTCGCCGCTCCATCACCCATCACGATGATGCGATGTTGAGCACGGCATAGCTGATGCTTCAAGTTTAAAATATCACCTCAAATACCAACGGTCGGAAAAAGTGACCGACGGCATAAGCTTCTTTTGCTTGCGCGCGGCCGCCCCACAAACCCCGCGCGCAGATACCATCGGTCAATAAATATGACCGCTGGTAACGCAGGCCTCGTCTCACTCGCTATTCATCCGTTGGACACGGAGACACAGCGGACGTGGTCCTGAAACGGTCGGTGCCGGGCGCCGTGGAAGTCAACGACGGGGATGCCTCAAAGCTCCGTATCGACCGCGTTTTAAGCCTCCGCAAGACCAGCCAGAATGCGCGCCCAGCTGCGGGCGCCTTTGCGGAAACTCGACAGGTTGTATTTCTCATTCGGCGAGTGGATGCGATCGTCATCAAGGCCGAAGCCAACCATCAGGGCGTCCATGCCAAGATCGCGCTTAAACGACAGCACGATGGGGATCGAGCCGCCGAGTGGCAACAACGGCGCGGGACGGCCCCATTCGTCTTCGAGTGCCTTTGCAGCCTTAGCGAGGAACGGCAAGCTTTCATCAACCAGAATGGCTTCGCTGCCTTCGCGACCACCGATGTAATCGACCCTACAATCCTCCGGCAGCCGCGCTTCGACAAACGCCTTGATGCCGTTGATGACGGCCTTCGGGTCTTGGCCCGGCACAAGGCGGCAGGTGATTTTCACGGAGGCTTTCGCAGGGATGACGGTCTTTGTGCCAACGCCTTGATAGCCGCCGGTGATACCATTGAACTCAAGGGTCGGGCGCGACGAGACTTGCTCCATGACGGAGTGGTTTTTCTCGCCCGCCGGCACCGACAGGCCGACGCCACCGAGGAATGCTGCATCGTCAAAGCCAAGCGACTGCCACTGCTTCAGCGTCCTGGCCGATGGATTTTTTACGCCGTCATAGAAGCCGGGCACGGCGACCTTGCCGTTCTTGTCATGCATGGCACCGCACACTTGCGTGAGCACACGGATAGGATTGGTCGCGGCCCCGCCAAACAGGCCTGAATGTAGATCCTTGTTGGCCGCCGTCAGGACAATTTCGAGCCCCGTATTGCCGCGCAAGCGCGTGGTGATGGAGGGCGTGTCCTTGTCCCACTGGCCGGTGTCGCAGACCAGCACGAAATCCCGCGCGACCTCTTTTGCGTGCTTTTTCAGGAACCCCGGCAGCGAGGGTGAGCCACACTCTTCCTCGCCTTCAAGCATCACCGTCACTGCAATTGGCAGGTCACCTGCCACCTGCTTCCAGGCACGGGCTGCCTCGAAAAAGGTCATCAACTGGCCCTTGTTGTCCTCTGCACCGCGCGCGATGATGACCTTGCCGTTCTTCTTCTCGGTCGCGATGCGCGGCTCAAACGGCGGTGTGGTCCACTCTGACAGCGGGTCCACGGGTTGTACGTCATAATGGCCGTAAAACAGCACATGCGGCATGCCCTTCGGCACAGTCTTGCGGTCATGCGCGACAACCATGGGATGCCCCGTGGTTGGCACCACCTTTGCCTCATGGAAGCCAATGTCCTTAAGCTGTTTGGCGCACCAACTAGCGGCGGTGGCGCAATGATCTTTATAAGCCGGGTCCGTCGAGATGCTCGGAATACGCAGCAATTCAAATAAGCGTTCGACCGCGGCGTCTTGCGATTTGTCGAGGGCTTTCAAGACAGCGGGCAAATGAGAGGTCATGAGGACATCCGGCGTTCGCAAAGAGTGAGGCGCGACCTTTAAGTTCCGGCCGCCCACATGTCTATGCGAGACTGTTGATGCGCGCCCGATGTCTACACCCGGCCTTTTTGGCCAGCCTTTTTGGCCAACCTTTTTGGCCCGTGACTTAAGGGCGCGCGACTGACAGTCGGCGGCGCGTCTCAGCAACGTCGCGGTTCATCTGCTCAATCAAGGCTGGCATGCCGTCGAATTTTTCATCGCCGCGCAGATGGCTGACGAAGGCTATCGTGATGCGGCGGCCGTAGAGATCACCGTCGAAATCGAGCAGGAAAGTTTCGAGGACCGGCGCCCCATTGTCGAATGTCGGGCGGGTGCCAAGGTAGGCTGCCCCGTCGTGGACTTCGTGGCCGACATGAACACGCACGGCATAGATGCCATGCCCAATGGTGACGCCGGACGGCAACGTTATGTTGGCCGTTGGATACCCCATGCCAGTGCCGCGTTTGGCGCCGCCCGTCACGATACCCGACACACACCAATGGCGGCCGAGCAACTGGGCGGCGGCATCGACCTGGCCAGCGGCAAGCGCTTGCCGTACCGCAGTTGATGAGACGGTCACATCTGCATCAACGATGGGTGCAATGACGGTGACGCCGAAGCCATTGGCCTTGCCGGCGGCGATGAGGGTATCAGGCGAACCGCCACGCCCCTTGCCGAAATGGAAATCGTAGCCAACGATCACATGCCGAACCGCCAAGGCGCGGACCAAGACGTCGCTAATGAACGCCTCAGCCGACAGTGCAGCGAGCGCACGATCGAATGGCAGAACGACAGTCACATCGATCCCATAGCTTTCTAGCAACTGCAATTTCTCATCGTGGGGTGTCAGCTGAAAGTGCGACACGCCCGGCTGAAACAGGGCGCGTGGATGTGGGTCGAAGATGACGACACCCGCGGGCCCAGCTGGCGCCGCGGCAGCCGCCGCCCTGGCTTGCGCCAGGAGTGCCTGATGGCCTTTGTGCACGCCATCGAAATTGCCAATCGCAAGCACGGCGCGCCGTGCCGCTTCGGGCACATCGGTGTAGCCCTTCACCAACAGCATATCAGGCACCTGTCCTCAGGTTCGCATCGTCGCGAAACAGATGCCATGTGCCCCACGGCGGTCAAGCGCCATGGGGCCACAGGTACGCCACACGCATGTCACTGCCAACTTCAGCATTGGATCTTATCGCAGCGCGTCGAGCCGCAAGGACGCGCGGGTGTGACCAAAACTCTGCGCCGCCTTGTAGAGCGCACGCGCCCGCTCGGTGTCGGCCCCGACCCCACGTGCACGGTGGGCTGCGAGAATATTGGGATCGTAAGTTTCAGCCATCAGGAACAACCCCTCGGGATCACGAGCCGCGACGACCCCTGCCAAGGTAGCGCGCGCCTCCAGCATATTCCCATCCGCCATGAGCGCTCGCGCCTCGGCGACCGCCTGGAGCTCGGCTGATTTGGCGATTCGAACCGTATTCACAGCGCTCACACTGAGCAGGGCTTCATCGGTGACCGCCAAAGGCGCAATGGATGTCACGAGGGATGTGGTCGTCGTCGGATCATTGGACGTCACCTGCTGCTGCCACCACAGCGCGACCGGCACCAACACGATCAGACCAGCACAAAGACCGAGCAAGCCGGCAAGTGCCTCGGGCCGCAGACGCGCGCCTTGCGAGGCCGCCAATCTTTGCGCCGATCTGGGCGCCGATCTGGGCGCCGAACCGGAATCTGCATACCAAGCGGCCGGCAATTTACCGTCGTCTGAGACCTCACGGGCATGGCCAACATCGAGGTCGATGTCCCCGAGTGCCGCGCGGTCAATAAAATCGCGCAACTGCTCATATTGGCCAACGCCCTGAGGTAGCGGCTCCACAGGCGCGGGATGGTGGGCACCCGCAGGCGGCGAGGGTGGATAGGCGCTATGGCGTATCGTTGTCATGAAGCGTTCCCCCAACGATTGAAGGATGCACGTGACCAACGCGAGGTATCAGCCGGAGTTTGCCGGATTATGGCGGTTGTCAGCACGAGATACTATCCCCTGACGTCTCAGTTGCCTGCAATCCGAGCCACGACGGATCTGAGGCACCCCAAATGCAGGCAACGACAAATCGCCTGCGCGAAGTCCGGCGTTGTATCACTCTCCCCAGAACACAACAAAACCGGCCATGGAGTTGCCATGACCAGCCAATTCAGAGCGAAATTATGACGGGAAAGAGCCGCGCCCAAGGCTGGGCTCACTCCCTGGTCAAACTCAAACCGCGAAGAACACGACAGTCTGCTGCCAGATACCGACTGCTGCCAGATGCCGATCTCAAGCCACCGGTGCATCAAGATCCAGGGTGGTGCGCAATTCGCCTGTGGCACGGCGTGAGCGACCTTCGAAATGCGCGCCGACTGCAATCGTCAAACGCTGGTGATGAACATCGCCTTCAACATGCGACGATCCATCTAGCATCACTTCCCGACCGCGAATCTGGCCGGAAACAGTGCCTTTCACGACAACCTGCTCGGCAGCAATTGTGCCCGTGAGGCGGCCTGTTTCACCGATAATCACTTGCGTACCCTGCACATCGCCATCTACGCGACCGTCGATTTCAAGGACACCTGCCGAGATGATCTTGATGCCATGGCCGATGATGGTGAGATCATTGCCGATCACGGAGCGCGGTGCAGCGCCTGGGTTGGACGACACGACAACGGGGCGGCTTGATGGCTGCGGCAGAGATTCTGACACGGCCATGAGGACCGGTCGTGGTTCAGGGAGCCCCTGAGCTACAGTCTTTGAGTCTTGGATGGGTGGACGTGCAAACATGCGGAGCCTCGCGCGAGGAAAATGGGATGGCATCGATCAACGCATTACACTTGACGACTCCACGCCAGAGGGAATGATTCCTGTCAAGGAGATCAGGCTGATTCGGATGAGTGGCAGATACAAAGTCGGTAGAGAACCTTGCACAAGAGCGCGATGTGGTTCCGTTTTGGTTAATGCTACGCTAAGCAGGCCTCTCATGCGATCCGGACCTGACTGATCAACCGAACAGACGCAAAGGACCACCGATGACACTTCGCTTCACCGCCGCAGCACTTGGTAGCATCGTACTTTTGGCGGGGCAGGCCACTGCCCAGCAACCGTGCCCCGGCAACACGGCGGCCCTCGGCGTAAGCCGGGTTGTTGAAATTGACACCACCGGCGGTCCTGGTTTTGGCTTTGAGCACTACAAGGCGCACGACTTTCTGCAAATGAAGGAAGTGGTCCTGACCTTTGATGACGGCCCGCAGAAGTTCCACACGGAAGCAACGCTCGCAGCC
>JANNXS010000407.1:0-2468 GCA_031409695.1 Hyphomicrobiaceae bacterium | reverse complement strand
GGGAAAGCACAGACCACGTTTACTTTCGACCGGCGTGCCGCGAGCTCGCCGTTGTTTCGAGTGCTTGGCCCCATTGCGCCATGAGCTTCTTTGCTGAACTCAAACGCCGCAACGTGATCCGCGTGGCCTTGGCCTACGCGGTGGTCGCGTGGTTCATCGTCCAGGCCGCCGATGTGCTGCTCGGCAACTTCGGTGCGCCAAGCTGGGTGTTCAAAACGGTGACCAGTCTGCTGGCGCTGGGCTTGCCGCTGGTGCTGTTTCTGTCTTGGGTGTACGACTTGACGCCGGACGGAATACAAAAGACCGACGCTGCCGATGTTGCTGGTGTGCCCGCGCCGGACATCGGGCGCGGCGTTCGGGCTGCGCTGATGGCCGGATTGGTGCTGATGGCGGGGGCTGCGGCATGGTTAACCTTGCGCAGCGACGATCCTGCTTCAAAGGCGCAGCAGGCTGCCGTTGGCGCAACGGCTCCGACGGAAATGTCTCAAGCAGCGCGAAGCACGCTCGACAAACCGCTGACTTCCGCCGCCACACGCGGCACGCGCTTTATCATTGCAATGCCCGAGGGCATGGAGCTCAGCCAATCGATTGCGATTTCACGAGACGGCGCGCAAATCGCGTTTGCCGGCATGGATGCCGATGGCGAGACGCATGTCTATCTGCGAAGGCTGAACGAGTTCGAGCCCAAGCGCGTTGAAGGCAGTCGCGACGGGTTTCGCCCATTTTTCTCCTTCGACGGATCGTCCGTCGGCTTCTACGCACGCGGGGCGATTTGGCGCGCCGCGACCGCTGGTGGGCCGCCTACACAACTGCGGGCGGCCAAATTCTTGACCGGCGCCGACTGGATGGAGGACGACACCATTGTTTATTCCACCGGCGAAGGCTCTGCATTGCAGCACATGACCGCCGAGGGCGCGCCGCTCGAGCCTTTGACGCGCTTGGGCAAAAACCAAATCGCACACGCTTGGCCGCAACGCATTCCAGGAACAGACCAAGTGTTGTTTTCCATTTGGGGCGGAGGTGTTGCGAGCAAGTCATCCGCCGTCGGGCAGGTCCTCGACCTCAAGACGCGCAGCGTGCGGCCGCTTTCGGGGTCTCCTGAGGTGGACAACCCGCCCGCGCGCTGGTCTGCGTCTGGCCATCTGATTCTCGAGACTTTCGGTAACGACCTGTTTGCCACAAGGTTTGATCCCGCCTCGAAGCAATCGGCACCCTTGGCCGGAGCCAGCGCTTTGCTCGGTGGCGTGTACAACCTCAACGGTGCGCGATCCGTTTTCGCGCTCTCGGACAGTGGCACCATGGCCTATGTGCCATCCGTGCAAAGTGATCGGCGACTGGTGCGCATTGGGGCCGAGTTTGAGCACCGATATTGCCCTTTCACGTGACGGAAAGCAGGCGTTGCTCGGGTTGGGAGATATTGTTTTGCTGGATCTGGCGCGCAAGTTGCCGCGACGCCTGACCTCGAACCCAGGCGGCAATGGCAATGCGCAGTGGAGCCCAGATGAGCGCGAGGTGTACTTCCTCTCGAATCGCGAAGAGCGCCGGAAGCTTTGGAAGTTGCCGATCGATGGCAGCGCGCCGCCCAAGTTGGTTGTTGACCACGAACTCAACATCAACGACTACAGTATTCTGCCGTCCGGTGAGATTGTGTTCAGCGTGACCGATCCCAAGACGCGCATAGACATTTGGTTGCAAGAGCCGTCCGGCACTCAGCGTGCACTGATGCAGACCGAGTTCGATGAGCGCATGCCCATCTTCTCGCCCGATGGTGCCTTCCTCGCTTACGTGTCGGACGTGAGCGGCAGTTACGAGGTTTACTTGATTGCGGCCAGCGGCAAAGGTGTGCCGATCCAAGTCACCAACGGCGGCGGCACCTCCCCCAAATTCTCGCCCGACGGGCGAGCACTGTTGTATCGCAAAGGCCGAAACATTTTTCAAATAGCGCTTCAAGATGGCAAGCCCGTGCCTGACAAAACGGCGGGTGAAGTGGTTCAACGCTTTTTGACGCGCAACCTCGAAAGTGGCAAAGCATACGCACTGGCCCCCGACGGCAACGGCATGCTCGCGGTGCAGCTCGGCGACGCCTCAATCCCACGCGAGATTCGAGTGATCACCGATTTTTTTGATGAGATCGAGCGGGCGACCAAGAAGGGCGACAAACCATGAACTTCCTAGCCGAACTCAAACGCCGCAACGTGATCCGCATGGCCGGACTGTATCTGGTTGGTGCGTGGCTGATTGTGCAAGTCGCAGCGACTTTATTGCCGGAGTGAGGCCAAAAACCTGGCCGTACAACGTCACATAAACACAAACCCACATTTGTGTTAGCGTAACTCTCCAGTTTTGAGGAAACACTATGAGCCGCTTGACCATCGATATTGACGATCATCAGCACCAAAATCTAAAGGCTATGGCGGCCCTACAAGGCAAAACAATCAAGCAATATGCCATCGAGCGACTGTTTCCAA
>JANNXS010000406.1:0-27401 GCA_031409695.1 Hyphomicrobiaceae bacterium | reverse complement strand
CCTTGATCGCTGAGTCCGACAAATAGTGCGCGCGACCTGCGAGGAAGCCGAGCGCGATTAAGCCGAACACCGGCACAACAGTCGGGAGGACGGCATTCATGCGGGCTCGATGTGGTTCAGTGCGTAGGGGCTGCGAGTGGCTGGGCTCGACGCGCTGCGGCGTTTTTTAGGTGCTTTGAGCAACCGCTCGGATCTGACCGACCACCTCTAACCGATCTTGACCGCAACGGTGTCGGTGATCTTGACGCCTGCGTCATCAATCCAAGTGAGCACCAAGTCACCGGGACCAGAGACTTTCATGAAAAAAGAAATGAACGGATTGGACGACGTGCCTGGCTGCAGCTTCGCTTCGAACACTGTTTTGCCGGCGTGCACGGCCGTGAAGGAGTTGATGATGTTGCGCGCTATCGGCTTGCCGTCCTTGTCTTTTCGCTGGCCCGTTTCCATGACGTGACTGACCAAGGTCTTCACTTCGATGACGTCGCCGGACTTGATCAGGTCGGGCAGTTTGATGCGCGGTTTAACGGACATATCGGGCCTCAAAGTGTCGGGCTGTGAGCGCAGGCAACGGGGTAGGGCATCAGGTGCATTTCGTCAGCCGCCGCAGCCACCGATGGTCACCTTAACAATGCGCTTTGTCATGAACACAGTGCCATCGGACATCTCGGCCAGCGCCACGATATCTTGCGTTTTGGCGAGACGCATGCGGCTGTTCACGGCAGCTTTGCCAGACGCCGCCGTGAACAGGAACGTTGCGACCTCCGGCTGCGGGTTGCCGGGTGCGAACACATGCACGGCTTTGACATAGTCAGCGTCCGTCATCGGACTTTGCACGACGAACTCAAAAGGTACCGTGTTGCCGTTTTCGGCGATCTCCGGCAGCGTCAGCGTGATGCGACCCTCGACCGGTTTCGCGTCACCGATGGCTTTTCTAATCGAGGCGTCGAGGGCTTGCGCGTCTTGGGCATGAGCACCGTCAGGCAAAAGCGCGAGGATCGCCGCCGCCCCAGCGCTGCTCAGAAGCAACGTCCGCCGATCGATCAAAACTTGCAGCGCCATCGTATCCTCGCAACTCGAGCCAGATGCCGGTATCGAGCCACGGCCGTGTGATGTCCAGAGGCGCGACACGAATGGCCGCGCAAAACACTGTGACCCCATCATACCCCCACCCTACTTGACCCCCACCTGCACCACACCTCAAAGCGCCCAACCGATCGGTCACACCATCCCTGTCACATAGGTTCGCGCCCATTCTTCACGACCGTTGGCCTGGGCGCGGGCCGCCGCTGCATCCCAATCATAGGCAAGAGCAACGAAATCGGCCGACCACGTACCAGCCCGTTTGGTGACGAGCGCATAGCGGGCATGCGGTGCGCGCGCATCATTCTGGAAGGCTGTTGGATTGTCGGCGAAGATGGGGCAGCCGACGCTGCCAGGATTGACCACCAGCGTTCCCGGAGGCGCCCAAACCATATGAGCATGGTGGCTGTGGCCGCATAGCACGAGATCGGCCGTATGGTCGGCCAACCGCGCACCCACGTCAGCCGGGCGCGAACAAATCAGGCGGCCGTCGTTACGGTCCTCAAGCAGGAAGGTGTAGTCGTCCGTTGGCGTTCCGTGACACATCAGGACACTGTCATCGATCCAATGTATCAGCGGCAACGCGCCAAGTGCCGCCCGCTGTGCTGCGGTCAATTGGCCACGTGTATACACCAGCGCCGGCGACATCTTGTCGACCGGTAGTTCGGCAATCCAACGGTCGTGATTGCCGCGCACCGTCGGCAGGCGCAGCGTATCAAGTAGCTCAAAGGTTTCGCGCGGCCAAAGTGGCGAGGTGCACAGATCCCCGCAATTGACGATCATATCGGCGCCACGACGCTTGATGTCCGCGAGCACCGCCTCCAACGCAAGTAAATTACCGTGAATGTCCGAAATGACAGCAATGCGCATGCCGATCCCCATCAAGCGTGTGTCGGAATATTTTGTGCCGTTTCAGAACAGCGATTAACACAAGCTACAATCTTCGCACCAAGGCGATTCCCGGCCGTGCTACCTCAAATCTGTGTTTGCGTTCGAGGATGCCATGCGCCGACCCACTGTTTTGCTGACTGCGTTGTTGCTGGCGTGCTTGGGCACGGCGAGTGACGCCGCGCGCGATGGTGTCCCGGCGCCGAGCAGCAAGCCTTTGACCCAGCGTGAGGCCGCGAGCCGCTTGGAATTGCTGGTCTTCGAGGTTGACGGCTGCACCATGTGCGACGTGTTTCGCCGCGATATTTTACCGAGGTACCAATCTGGTTCGGCCGCGACGCGCGTGCCGATGCGCTTCGTCGACATCAACAAAACCGACCCCGACACACTCGCTTTGCGCAGCCGCCTGACGCAGGTGCCAACCGTCGTGCTCATGCAGGACAATCGCGAGTTTGATCGCATCGCCG
The DNA here is from genome assembly GCA_031409695.1 of Hyphomicrobiaceae bacterium. Classification (GTDB taxonomy): domain Bacteria; phylum Pseudomonadota; class Alphaproteobacteria; order Rhizobiales; family Hyphomicrobiaceae; genus JABFRJ01. The sequence continues at coordinate 24,966 of JANNXS010000406.1, read as the reverse complement.
GCTATGTAGGTCCGAGCAATTTCTTCCGCATGCTCGATTGGCTCTTGGCACGGGTTGAGTAAGCAAAGCAAAAACGCAAACGGCGCTCCGTTGCCGGAGCGCCGCTGCGTCATACCCCACGTATGACCCTGTTCGCGCCTAACTTAGGCGGCGCGTTTGGTCTTACCGCGACCAACGCTGCGTTTGGTCGAGGTGATGTCTGGCTTGATCATCTTTTCTGCGACGGCTTCGACCTGCTGCATATAGGGCTGAGCCGAAGTCTCGACTGCGCCGCTCGTGTCACGCACGAGACTTGCGAATGGCGACCAGAGCGCCATGACGTTGTGCTGGGCAAGCGTGTTCAGTGCTGCGACAGTGTGGAAAGCCGCCGAGATGCGGCGCTCGGCGAATGCTGTCTGAAGTTCGACGACGTCTTTGACCGAACGAGCTTCCATGGTCTTCTTGCCGACGTCGATGGTGTCGGCCAGCGCCTCTTTACCGTAGTCAACCATGGACTGGTTCATCGTGACCATGCCGCCAAGGGTCGTACGGCCCGCATTGTCGACAACTGACATCACTTCCGAACCAAACGCCTTAGCTTGATCGAAGCTTACCTTCATTGTCGACATCGTGTCTTCGACGCGATCAACCGCTGTGACGGCGGCTTCTTCAGCGCGGACGACACCCTTCTGGAGACCGTTGCTGGCTGAGTGGATGTTCGATTTCACGGTGGTTTCGAATTCGGTTTTCATGGCATCAGCCTCTGTGGTGGTGACCAGTCCGTTGACCGGTCCGCGTCGATCGATGGACAGACACATACCAGGATATTTGTGCATTGCAACATAAATCGTAATGCACTGCACCATTTTTAAAGCGCACAACATCCCCACGCACGTCCAAAACGGGTGCGTTAACCAGGCTCAGACAGCGCCTGTAGCACATCCAAAACGTGTTGTAGGCCAAATAGTTGGGTGAGCGCGGACGCTGCGAAACGTGTGTCCACAACCCAGTCTTGACCCAACTTTCGGACGCGGTTTAGGGCACTGTTTAGGGCGCGGGTTAGGGGCCCGCGCACTGGCGGGCCATGGCCGCGATACGCTGCGACATGGCGCTGCGCGGCCGGGCGAGGTCGTCGATGACGGTGAAGTGGTTGGCTGCTGGCACAATAACGGCTTCAGCCGACACGCCTTGGGCGCTCCACGCGCCTGCCATGTCGACGCTTTGGCGAATGAATTCCGGGCTCTCCTTTCCTCCGACGGCCGCGGTTAACCATCGGTCGTCCGGTGGCACCGGACCGAAGCGTGGACTGACCGCCATGGCGCTCAAGGCCGTCTCATGAAGGGCCGCGCCGATCGACGTACCGACCAATGGTGCCACTTCGAAAACACCGCTGATGGCATACCCCATGCGCACGAGGTCAGCTGGCACTCCAGGAAAACGCGACCAGTCCGTCGCGAGTAGAGCCGCGGTCAAATGTCCGCCCGCCGAATGTCCTGTTACGACGGGCCGCTGCCCTGTCCGTTGCCACAGATGCACAAGGAAAGCCTGCAGGTCCGTGATGATATCGGCGATGCGCACGTGCGGACACAGCCGGTAAGACGGCATGGCCCAGACGACGCCGTTGGCAAGTGCGCCGGCCGCCGTAAACGAGAAATCCCTGGCGTGCCGCCACTGCCAATAGCCGCCATGGATGAACACAGCAATTGGCGCGCGCCCATCGGCACCCGGTGGCAAAAAGTAGTCGTACTGCTGGCGTGGGTCGGGGCCGTAGGGCACGTCAAGATCCGCACGTGCGGTTGCTCTGAGCGCCTCTGACGCCTCGACCCAGCGATTGGTGATCTGCGTCGCATCCTTCACCCGGGCGGAGTTGTTATACTCGGCTTCGTAGTCGACGGTCATGACAGGACTCACAAACGGGGCTCATAGCTGATGTAGCTTGCGTTTAAACAGCTTCACTCAAACAGTCTCGGCTCAAAAGCTTTCGGTCCAAGGACGCAAACCCAACTCATGTGTCCAGGCATGGCGCGTCTGCATGTCCAGGTTCCAGCAATTGTCGGCGATGTGGTCGGGATCAAGAATGCCGCCCGCATCCTTCATCGCGTATCGATCAGGGAAATTCTGCCGAATCCAGGCCGTATCAATCGCGCCGTCGACAACCACATGCGCGACATGCACGCCCTTCGGCCCGAGTTCGCGGGCCATACTTTGCGCCAGCATACGTAACGCTGCTTTCGCACCCGAGAACGCCGAGACCCCGGCACCGCCGCGCAGGCTAGCCGTCGCGCCGGTGAACAAAATCGAGCCGCGTCCGCGCGGTACCATTCGGCGCGCCGCCTCGCTGCCTGTGAGAAACCCTAAGAAACAGGCCATTTCCGAGGTTTTCATGTATTTCTGCGCGGTCATTACGGTGATCGAAAAGCGGATGTTTGCGCCGATGTTGAAGATGAAGGCCTCGAGCGCCCCGCACTCCGCCTTGACCTGCTCAAATAGCGCGATCATTTGATCTTCTTTGCGGGCATTGACCGGATACGCCTTCGCCGTCCCGCCAGCCGACGTGATCGCCTCGACCAGCGGCGTAAGCTTATCAGCCGTGCGCCGTGCCACGGCGACTGTGTAGCCTTCGCGGGCAAAACCCCGAGCAATCGCGCCGCCAAGCGCATCACTCGCGCCGACGACGAGAACCGAAGCTTTGGCGTGCATGACTGTGCTCTCCGTGCGGTGGCGGCACTTTCAACGGCCAGTCCGGCAAGGGGCAGTCCGGCAATGGGCTGTCCGGAACGCCGCTAGCCTGTTAGGCGGATACCATGATCGGTAGAGAGACCTTCGTATGTCAATTAAACTGCACAAGAACGACCTCCCCAAGGGGCTCAAGTTTCCAAACGGCGTTGCTGTCGACAGTGAGACGCTGGGTTTGAAGCCGCACCGCGACCGGCTGTGTGTGCTGCAACTTTCCGGCGGCGATGGCACAGCGCACCTCGTGCAATTCGATGGCCACGACTACACGGCACCAAACTTAAAGGCGTTGTTGACCGACCCAAAGACTCTGAAAATCTTCCACTTCGCGCGCTTTGATGTGGCTGTGCTGCAGCGCTATCTCGGCGTAGTCACTGCGCCGTTGTATTGCACCAAGATCGCCTCAAAGCTGGTGCGCACCTACACGGATCGTCACGGCTTAAAGGATCTCTCGTTCGAATTGGCGGGCGTCGAGATGTCAAAAGTACAGCAGAGTTCGGATTGGGCCGCTGCCACACTGTCGCCGGAACAGCAGGCTTATGCAGCGTCCGACGTGCTGCACCTGCATAAGATCAAGACCAAGCTCGATGCGATGCTGGAACGGGACGGGCGCCAGGCGGAAGCCGAGGCGTGTTTTGCCTTTCTCGCCACGCGCGCGAAACTCGACCTGATGGGTTTTGACGAGATGGATATCTTCTCGCACTGAGGTTCCGCTGCCATGCAAGCCACCATGCAACCTGCCGAAATCATGATCGCGGCCATCTCGCGCATGTTGGATGGGCTATCGCATGTGGCGTGCGGGGCCCAGTCGCCAATCCCCGGGTCAGCGGCGCTCCTGGCACAGGCCCGTGCAGCAAAAACAGGGGTCACAAAAACGGTGGCCGCCACAACGGGCGCGGCGAAAACCAGCGTGCCGATGCGGGTGACGATCCTAGGTTCGATCGCGAATAATCCCTTCACGGACGGCGGCCGGGAACTGTTCGATGCCGCCGGACAAGGCCGCATTGACGCGTTTTTCCTCTCGGGCGGCCAGATCGACGGCGCGGCCAACGTGAACCTTGTCGGCGTCGGAGATATCGATAGCTACCCGAAGGCAAGCCAGCGCTTCCCAGGCTCGTTTGGCTCGGCATATCTGTATTTCGTTGTCCCGCGCGTGATCCTGTTCCGCGAGGAGCACTCGCCCCGCGTGCTGGTCGATAAGGTCGATTTCATATCGGCGCCGGGTACAAGCCCGCCGGATGTGTACCGTCCCGGCGGCCCCTTTGGGCTGGTCACCAGTCTGTGCGTTTTCACGTTCAACAAGTCCCGCGCGCGTTTCGCTCTGCAAAGCCTGCATCCCGGCGTGTCAGCGGCAGATGTGCGGGCCGCGACCGGGTTCGACTATGACGCGCCAGCTGTGCTGCCTGTAACCGCCGGGCTCGATGCCGCTGAGTTGCACATTTTGCGCACCACAGTCGCGTCCAAAGTGGCCGCGACCTATCCCGCCTTTGCCCTCAAGACCTGGGGCGTCACGGCCGGGGATATGTGACGCGTGTCCGCACCATTGTTTCAGCGTTCGCTCACAGAACGATTGTATCGAGTTCAGGCGCGGCAGGTTCTCCATGTCCGAAATCGTCAATAATCCGAGCGGCGCCTGAAGCGTGCAACGACCCGCTCTCCGCGCCTACGGTCGGTGTGATCCGGAAGCCGACTGTGGGTGCTTGGCGTGATGGGCCAACAACAGACGGAGTTGAGCAGGGCTAAATTCAGATTTGTATGTGACGCTGTTCCTTCAATCGTACTCCTGCGCGGCACGGCCGAAAAAAGTGAGGGAGCAATGACAAATGTCGAGAGGCGGGACCTTGGCGATGCAGGTCGTAGCTATATCCGAAACCATCTGACCGGCATTAACGTGTTTTGCTCGGGGCTGCTGCAAACGCTGAACTCCGAGCTTGGTGAGTGTTTCACACTTGCGCCCCCCGGCACTCCAGACGCCCGTTTGGTGCTATTCGACGAAGGCGCCCTGCTTCCGGACAACTTGCTCAGAAAGGGGGCCATTTCACTGTCGGGTGGTGGTTTGCTGGTGCCAGTCATTAGCTTGATAGAACAACAAGTTCATCTGCTGAAGGGAACATTGATTGCTTCGGCTGGCTCAGTTTGCGTGGTGGACGATTTCAACCCACGTTGGAGCGACCTGTCCCCTCATCTCGCACCGACGGCCTTCGGTGTTGGCGAAGAAGTTTATCACCTGCTCACGGAAGACCACAGCGACGACCAGTTCATTTCCGCCGTTTGCACCGGCAATGCGCTCTGGCACGGCGTCTCCGCTGTGTGCCGCGACCCCATTGCTCTTGGGGTAGTGCGCGAAACGACGGCTGAAGTGCTTATGCAGTGCGCGAAATCAGCCTTGCTGATAACCTGCACCGCGTTTGATGGTGAGGGTTTTGTCGCGTGGCGTCGAACGTCTGTTTAGGGTCAACCTCGTCGCTCGCGGCGGCACCCTGAATGACAGCAAGATTATCCATACGTCGACGACTGGCAGACTTCTCGCTCTACGAAGGGCTTTCGCCGCGTATGAGCCCACGCAAGCCTGGTTCCGCCGCACACCATACTCTCGGCCGCGTCGGCGCTCTGACCTTGGATCGAGGCCGGTTGCTTAAAGTCGTGGCTGGCGCACGGTCCGCGGGACGGACTGGTCACCGATGCGTGCGGACTTACGGATCAGCCAGGGGATCGCCTTGCGATGCGTTTCGCCGCCAAGCCTCTGCAGCGGGCGCATGGGTTGTAAGACGCGCGCGGGCGGGAAATGCACGCTGGCCTGCGTGCCCTTGCGCAACTCCGACTGCAGATCAAACGTGCCACCGTGGAGCGTGATCAGGTTTTGCACGATGGGCAGACCGAGCCCCGTGCCCCCTTCGGCCGTTTCATGGGCAAGGGAGCCCTGGCCGAAGGCCTGAAGCACCTTGGGGATCTCATCTTTCGGAATGCCCGGGCCCGTGTCACGCACGGTGAGCGACTGGCCGCCCTGCGCATTGGGCTCAACGACCAAGGTGATGCGCCCGCCGCGCGGGGTAAACTTTACGGCGTTTGACAAGAGGTTCAGCACAATCTGGCGCACCGCTCGTTCGTCGACCCACAGTTGCGGCAAGTCTGACGCGATATCCTGCTCGATGGTCAGGCCTTTGCCGTCGGCTTTGATCTTGAGCAGCCGCTGACAATCATCGACCATATCCGCCAAGCGCACGGCTTCCTCGTGCAGCTCATAGCGACCAGCCTCGATACGCGAGAGATCAAGGATTTCGTTGATCAGCTGCAACAGATGTCGGCCGCTGTCATGGATGTTGCCGACGTACTCCTTGTACTGCGGGTTCTGCATAGGGCCCATCACCTCTTCCCGCATGACTTCGGAGAAGCCGAGGATGGCGTTCAACGGCGTGCGCAGTTCATGGCTCATGGTTGCAAGAAAGCGCGACTTGGCGACGTTGGCCGCCTCCGCCCGGTGTCGGGCCTCTTCGGCAATCTCGCTTTCCTGCTCACGGTCGAAAATGAGGTCGTCGGTTTCGGCGCGTGAAACGAGAAGGTTCAACGCGGTGGCATAGAGGTCCTTGGCCAGCACCACGAAGTAAACCTGCAATCCAAGCGCCATGAAGCCCATGGCAATGTAAAACAGGTCCATCTGCAGCGCGAGCCGCAGGAACACCGCAACAGTCATTGGGATGGTGCCGGCATAGAGAGCGGACATCACCGTATGCGCAAAGGTCATGCGGATGGCCAGCAGGACAATCAGGGCCGCCAGGACGAAGACGTGGCTTGCGGTATCGGCCGTTGTGGCCGCAACCATCGCCATGCCAGCCCAGCTGAGCCCGGAGACAAGCTCCAGAAACACGATTCGCCGTCGCCATTTATCGACCTGCACCTCGTTGCGCGGTTGCAGCAGAAACTGCCGGCAAGCGTCCGTCATGAAAAACTTGGTGGCGATGACAAGAGCGCACCAGCCCAGCGCCTGCAGCTGATTGGGTGCCCAAAACAGAAGTGCGAACAACGAGATAACCGCAAGCGTCGGGATCGTGATCAGCGCCTGCCGCTCGTTGCGGGCAAAGTTGGCGAGCAGCTCGTACTCGAACTCAGGTTTGAGCGTCGTGCCCTTGCTGAGGCGTGCACGGACTTCTTTGACATCCTGATTGAGGCTTGGTTTGGTCGCGCGCCGACGACTGCTGCGCGTCGGCGCGTTGCTCGCGAGAGCTGCATCGTGTGTGTCACTACCCATGGCTCGGCTTCCGCCCTGTTCGGGCGACCCTGGCGCGCGGAAACGTTGCGTTTACCGTGCCGGAAAGGCGTTAATGGGTCGTGCATTGTCGCGCTGCACGCGCACCATCTGTCGCAGAAGAGCTTAGGAAAGTGTGCTTTAAAATCCTGACCTAAAAATCCGACACGATGCCGGCTTTTTCCCAATCCCCGTAGCGGGCAGGATCCGGCCCCTTTTGGCCGCCTTGCTCGGCAGGGGGTGGCCCTTTGGCTGCGGCCTCGGCATCCCGCAGACGCCGACGTTCCTCGGCCTCAGCAAGGGCGCGTTGGGCTGCTGGCGGTAGCGGCGGCTTGTTGTCGTTCATCGATGACAGCTCATACCTTCGGACGTCTGGCCGCGTCATTGCAGGCCCCATAACGGCGCCCCCCGTTATCGCGGGTCAAGTCATAGCAGGCACCTTACGGGCGGCGCGTCAGCGGCGTCACCATGGCCGGAAGCTGCACCGTAAAGCGCGCGCCGGCCACCCCTGCAATACGACGCTCCTTGAGTTCCGGTTCGTCATGCTCGCCGATCTTTTCACCTGCTGCCGCGATCCGGTTCTCTGCCCACATTTTGCCGCCATGGGCGCGAACGATATCCATAGAGATCGAGAGGCCTAGGCCGGAGTTTTTGCCCCGAATGCGGTCGGATTGGGGGCGGTCGGAATAGAAGCGCTTAAACACATGGTCCAGACGGTCCTCCGGGATACCCGGGCCATCGTCATCCACCGCCGCCGTGATCATGTCGCCGTCTCGGCGCACCGTGACGCGCACAACACCGCCAGGCGCTGAAAACGACAAGGCATTGTCGATCAAATTGGTCATCACCTGGCCAAGCCGAACGTCGTGACCGTCAACCATGTAGGTCAGCTTGTCCCCGACCACGGCGCTCATTTCGACCGATCGGCCGCTGTCTTTGTTGATGCCGTGCAGGGCCTCCGCTACGCCACGCGTCAAGGCGGCGAAGTCCATTGGCTCAGTTTCCTGGAGTGCCAGTTCGCCTTCAAGCCGGGACGCTTTGGCGATGTCTGTGATCAAACGATTGAGCCGTTTCATCTCACTTTGAATTTGGTTCGACATTTCGTCACGTTGCGCGTCGGTCTTTGCGTAGGTGAGCGCTTCAGCCGTCGATCGCGCCGCCGCAACGGGGTTCTTCAATTCATGGGCCACATCTTGCGCAAAACGGTCACTTGCCTCGATCCTGCGGATCAAGGACGCAGTCATTTCCTTAAAGGATGCAGCCAACGCTGCAACTTCATCGCGCCGGTTCGGAAACTCCGGCAGTTCGCTTTGTTTGTTGATCGACTGGCTCACATGTTCAGCCGCTTGCGATAGTCGCCGCATGGGACCCGCGATCGTGCGGTGCAACAGCCAAGCCGAAACCAACGACGTGATGAGCGCAATCAAGGACAAAACCAGCATGGCGCGCCGTTGTCGCGCAATGGCCTCGTCAAGGTCGCCCGGACGTGACGACAGCAAAATGGCACCGCGCACCTGTCCTTGGGCAAGTATCGGCTGCGCCACGGCAACGCTTTGCAAGCCCTCAGCCGTGACGAGCAGCATCTGCGTCGTCAAACCCTCCAGTGCCCGCTGAAGCTCGGGATACAAGATCCCACGCTCACCCGGGATCTCCCGATAGACGCTCGTCCCTTCCCGAGAGAAAAAGGCAACAAAACGCGTCCACGTGCTGCGCAGCTTCTCCTCTGGGTAGGGCGTAGCGGGGCCTGTTACGGCAGTGGATCGGGTCAGCTGCCCGCGTTGAAGCCGTTGGTTTGAGTCCAAGATTTGAAAGCCATCCGGGCCATAGATGCGCGCGCGGACGTCGCCGTAGGGAATAAGACGGGCGAGCACGGGCGCCACCTGCTCGGGTGCAATCGCAAGGCGAATGTCGGCAAAGGTATCGTCACCAAAAGTTGGGCGCGGCGTGCCCTGGTCATCAAGCCGGGCCGGATCGAGAGTTAGCCGTCCTGTCTCAACTTTGGCGTTGGCGGCGATGGCGGCCGCGATCATGCGGGCTTGAGTGTTCAAGCTGTCGGTCTTGGCATCGACCAGCCAGCGGTTCATCTGGCTCAACACCATCAGCCCGCAAAACAGGATCATAAAGCCGAACAGGTTTGCAACCAGGATACGTCGGCCGATCGTTTTGGTGATCCAGCGCCACAACGGTTGCCGTTCGAGCCAGGGAGCGGCACGGCTCCAGATGCGACCGCCGGCCGCGCTGATCGACCGTGCCCGCAGAACAATCGGCGAGGATGGGCGTGGCACGACGGCAGCTGACGCAAGTTTCGCTGAGCCTCGGACAACGGCCAGAGAGTTTCTGACAAAGGCCAGACCGCGGCCAACGGCCAGTTTCGTCGTGATAAATCTGGCCCCAATTAGTCTGGCCCCAAGCAGATCACTGACGGCGGCCAAGCTCCGCCGCTCGTTGCCATCCAACGCCATACCGCGACTCCTCTGGCGAGGTCGTTGTTTCAACCGTCAACACAACATGCACGACGGGCAACTCAGAGTGGACTACTCCTTGAAGCGGTAGCCAACCCCGTACAGCGTCTCGATGACATCAAAGTCATCGTCGACCTGTTTGAACTTCTTACGCAGCCGCTTGATGTGGCTATCGATCGTGCGATCGTCGACATAGACTTGATCATCATAAGCCGAATCCATCAGCGAATCGCGCGTTTTCACAACGCCAGGGCGGGTCGCGAGCGCCTGCAAAATAAGGAACTCCGTTACCGTCAGGACGACGGCCTTGTTGTCCCAGTGGCAAGTGTGGCGCTCGGGATCGAGCTTCAGCTTGCCGCGCTCAAGAATGCGGGCTTGGTCGGCGGGCGTCATCACACCCTCGCGGGCGATGCCCCGGCGCAACACAGCCTTCACGCGCTCGACCACTAGTCGAACCGAGAAGGGTTTGGTGATGTAGTCGTCAGCACCCATTTTGAGGCCGAACAGCTGGTCGATTTCCTCGTCCTTGGAGGTGAGGAAGATCACCGGCATATCGGTCATGGGGCGCAGGCGGCGCAAAAGTTCCATGCCGTCCATGCGTGGCATCTTGACGTCTAGCACGGCAAGGTCCGCCATTTCCTCGGTCAGCCCCTCAAGGGCCGCCGCGCCATCGGAATAGGTACGCACTTTGAAGCCCTCGGCCTCGAGCGCCATGCCGAGCGATTGCGTGATATTGCGCTCATCATCGACGAGGCAAATCGTGCTCTTTTCTTTCATGGCGGTATCCTTCCCTGACGCGTTGGCCGTGAGGGCCCAATTTTAGTCTTCAGCACTTACGTCTCGGCAGCACTTACGTCTCGGTCCGCCAGACTTTGTGACAAACCACCCGGTAGAAGCACACGGTACGCCTCATCCCAGCCTTGGATCCGACGTACGTGGTACACAAGTCAGGCTGAATGTGGACTGAATAGCACACGGCGTGCAAAAAACGCCAATCCCTCGCCATTATTTGGAGAAAACTGTGGAGAAGCAGACCCCTTCGGCCGCTGCTGAGACGGCACTCGCAATGCTCGGACGGGCGACCAAAGCCGCTCTCGGGTCGCTGCGCGCGGCCGATGGACACCCTTACGTGTCGATGGTGTTGGTCGCGACGGGTCCGGAACGGCAACCGCTCTTCCTCCTCTCCCGTCTCGCGTTGCACACACAAAACTTGCTTGCGTCACCGGCATCTAGTCTGCTGATTGATGAGACGGATGATACTGGGAACCCACTTGCCGGGGCGCGCGTGACCTTCGTTGGGGAAACCTACCCTATCGACGGCGGGATAGATGGCGGGATAGACGGCGGGGCCGCGAGATCAGCTTTTCTGCAGCGCCACCCAAGTGCGGAAAGCTATGCTTCATTCGCCGATTTCGACCTCTACGCCATGTCGCTTGAAAGCGCCCATTTGATCCAAGGCTTTGGCCGCATCATCACCGTTGACCAAACGGCACTCGTGGCCGCATGTGCCTGAATGCCTCAGGAGAAGCTCTTGTCTCAGTCGGTTTAAGCGTGGCGTCGCGCTAAAACTACGCCATAAGCAGCGCTTCATTACTGCGTGGGCGGGGTGTAACCGGTAAGGATCGTGTCAATCCGCGCTACACAGAGTTTGCGTCTGCGGCCGTCCTTAAGCGCTGGACGCCACGCGTACATGGCACGCCTGTGACTTGCCGCTGTCTCGTTCTCAACTTTCGCCTATTCTATATGTTCCACCGTTCTGACCCTTGACCGTTAAAACAACCGACGATCGTTCCTATGACCGCTGACACCTTTCCCCTTTCGGCCGCAAAGTCCGTGCTTGCGAACCTGCGTGAGGCCGAGTTGATCGAGCTCGCCGTGCGACGCGGCGAAGGCCGCTTGGCCTCGACGGGTGCACTCACCATGACAACCGGTATCCACACCGGCCGGTCGCCGCAGGACAAGTTCACGGTCCGCGATGCGTCGACGGAGAGCCAGATCTGGTGGGACAACAACAAGCCGCTCGACCCGGCGCACTTTGATGCCATTTATGCCGATTTTCAAAAGCACATCGTCGGACGCGATCTGTTGGTCCAAGACTTGAACGCCGGTGCCGATGCCCGCCAACAGATCAAAGCGCGGATCGTCACGGAGTTTGCCTGGCACGCGCTGTTCATCCGCCATATGTTGCGTCGGCCCGATGTGGCAGCCCTCGTCAACTTCGCGCCAGACGTCACGGTCGTCAATTTGCCAAGCTTCAAAGCTGACCCTGGGCGTCATGGCTCGCGCCCGGGCTCCGACACCGTCATCGCGATCAATTTCGCCCGCAAACTCGTGTTGATCGGCGGCAGTGAATATGCGGGCGAGACCAAAAAATCAGTCTTTACATACCTAAACTACACGCTGCCGGCGCAGGGCGTCATGCCCATGCACTGTTCAGCCAACGTCGGTCACGCCGGTGACAGCGCCGTGTTCTTCGGCCTCTCCGGCACCGGCAAGACGACGCTTTCGGCTGATCCGAAGCGCATCCTGCTGGGCGATGATGAGCACGGCTGGTCCAGTGACGGCATCTTCAACTTCGAAGGCGGTTGCTACGCCAAGACGATCCGACTTTCGAAAGAGGCCGAACCGCAGATTTGGGACGCGTCAAACCGTTTTGGCACCGTGCTCGAAAACGTCATCCTCAAGGACGGCACACACGAGCCCGACTTCGACAACGGCCGCCTCACGGAAAACACGCGCTCCTGCTACCCGCTGGAGTTCATCGCGAACGCGTCAAAGACCGGCACGGCGACGCACCCCAAAAACATCGTCATGCTGTGCGCCGACGCCTTCGGCATCATGCCGCCGATCGCCAAGCTGACGCCAAGCCAGGCGATGTACCATTTCCTGTCGGGCTATACGGCCAAGGTCGCTGGCACCGAAAAGGGCATGAAGGGCAACGAGGTTTCGGCGACATTCTCCACCTGCTTTGGTGCGCCGTTCATGCCCCGCCACCCGTCCGTCTATGGCAATCAGCTGCGTGACCTGATCGCAAAACATCGCGTCGACTGCTGGATGGTCAACACCGGCTGGACCGGCGGCAAAGCCGGCGTTGGTTCGCGCATGCCCATCAAGGCGACGCGCTCCCTGCTTGATGCGGCATTGTCCGGCAAGCTCGCTGCCTCGCCGATGCGAACCGACCCCTTGTTTGGCTTCCAGGTGCCGCTGTCGCTCGACGGCGTTGACACGAAGATCCTGACACCCCGCGAGACCTGGGCGGACAAGGCCGCCTACGACGCCCAGGCCGCAGCGCTGGTCGAGATGTTTGTGAAGAACTTCGAGAAGTTCGAGGCCCATGTCGACGCTGGCGTAAGAGCCGCGGCGCCCGCCATCCGGCAGGCGGTCAAGTAAATACAGGCGGCGATGCCAACCAACATTCTACGTGGCGACAATGTGAAGCCGAAGACGGCTCGACGGCCGCGCGCCCAGGGCGAGGCGCGCCAGGTGTTGATCCGAGCCGGCAAAGTGGTCGTGCGCGCACGCTTATTTGACACCCCGACAGCGGACCTGATCTGGCAGCAGCTACCAATCTACTCGACGGCTGAGACCTGGGGGCATGCAATCCACTTCGAAACGCCCGTTGAAACCGGCCGCGACCGCGCAGCCAAACACAGCCTGAAAGCTGGCGAAATCGGCTATTGGACCGAAGACGACAGGGTCATCATTGGCTTCGGCATGACGCCAATTTCAAAAGCTGGCGAAATTCGAATGCCAAGTCCGGTCAACATCTGGGCCGTGTCCCTGGACGACGTCGCAGTATTCGAGAGCGTCCGCCCGGGCGAGCGTGTTTCCTTGCTGGCAGCAGATTCGTGAGACGGGCAAATTCGTGAGACGGGCCGATTCGTGAGACGGGCCGTTTACCGTGTTGACAGCCCAAGTGCGCCGCGTCCCTTAAGGCGGATAGGCCATTGGGTAACGATCGAAGTTTGACCAGGCTCTACAGTCAACCAGGGCCCATTACCGACGCCGTGAGAACACTCAAATGCAACTTGGGATGATCGGCCTCGGCCGCATGGGCGCAAACATTGTCCGCCGCCTCATGCGCGATGGACACACCTGCGCTGTGTATGACCGCGATCCGGCACCTGGCGCCGCGCTGATGGGGGACGGGGCGACAGCGGTGTCGTCGTTGGCGGGGCTGGTGCAGGCGCTAGCACCGCCGCGTGCGGTTTGGGTCATGCTACCTGCGGGTGCCGCGACCGAGGCCGCCATCGATGAGCTCGCCGGCTTATTGTCGCCCGGCGATACCATCATTGATGGCGGCAACACGTTTTGGAAGGACGACGTGCGCCGGGGCAAGGCGCTGTCGGCGCGCGGTCTAAAGTATGTCGATGTCGGCACATCAGGTGGTGTCTGGGGGCTCGACCGCGGCTATTGCCTGATGATTGGCGGCGACAAGGCCACCGTCGATCACCTCGACCCGATTTTCCGCAGCCTGGCACCGGGCGCCGGCACCATCGAGAAAACGCCCAACCGCGACGGCCACGATCCGCGCGCCGAACAGGGTTACATCCACGCCGGGCCAAATGGTGCCGGCCACTTCGTCAAGATGATCCACAACGGCATTGAATACGGCATGATGCAAGCCTTCGCCGAGGGGTTTGACATCCTGAAGCACGCCAACTCGCCGAAGCTTCCAGCCGAGCATCGCCTGGATCTGAACGTCGCGGATATCTCTGAAGTCTGGCGACGCGGCAGCGTGGTCACGTCCTGGCTGCTCGATTTGTCTGCGGCAGCGTTGGCTGAAGATCGTGAGCTTTCCGAGTATTCAGGCCACGTGGAGGATTCCGGCGAAGGCCGCTGGACAGTGCAGGCCGCCATCGAGGAAGCTGTACCGGCCGAAGTTCTGACGGCTGCGCTCTACGCGCGCTTTCGCTCACGCCAGGATCATACGTTTGCTGAAAAAGTGCTCTCAGCCATGCGCAAAGGCTTCGGTGGACACACTGAGCCGGTTAAGGATGGGCCGGCTAAGAATGATCTGACTACGAATTATCCGGCCAAGAAAGAGTGAGCGATGGTCGAGACCAAACCACCCTCGATTTTACTCCTGATGGGCGTCTCCGGTTGTGGCAAGACGACAACGGCCCAGCGTTTGGCCAAGCGCCTGAACTGGGCCTTTCGCGACGGGGACAGTTTTCACCCCTGCACCAACGTCGAGAAAATGCAGGCCGGTATTCCGCTCACGGATGACGATCGCTGGCCCTGGCTTGACGCCATCGGCGCATGGATTGACGAGTTACGCGCGGCCAAGTCGCCGGGCGTCGTCACCTGCTCGGCGTTAAAGCGGATCTATCGGCTGCGCTTGCTGCACAACCGCCATGACGTTCGGTTGATCTATTTGAAGGGATCGCAACAGCTGATCGCGGACCGCATCGCGCGTCGGCGCAACCACTTCATGCCACCGACCTTGTTGATGAGCCAGTTCGCCGCGCTCGAAGAGCCGCGTGGCGCCGAGCGCCCGATCGTGATCGACGTTTCTATGCCACCCAACCGGGTGCTTGAACGTATCCTGACGCTCACCCGACTGCACGAACCGCGCGATGCTGGCGTCGGTCACGCCATGGTCGACGAACAGTGACCGAAGGTGTTGACGCTTTACGGCTTGCCGCTGTCGCAGAGCGAATAGGCATGTGCGACCGCCTCATCGCGGGTTTTAAAGCGGGCTGAGACACGGCCGCCCGGCGCGTGCACCTTCATATAGCTGTCGGCCATAGCGTCTTCGGCACCACCTTCGACACCCAAGGCTGTGAAGTTCACCGATTTGTCGGCCGCTTCCGAGCGGATCAACAACGTCACACTGCCACCGAAACTGGCTGCCATGACGTTGCACGGAACAGCCGCGGCATTGCTGACGCCAAGGCTGGATTTACCGGCGTCGTCGGTGCGGTTGTCGTCAACAGCCTTCTTCGCAAGCTCACGTCCGCGGCGGCCTTTGCGCTTATTTTGTCCATCGCCTTCGGCAGTGTCCGTCGCGGGCGATGGCGCAGGCGACGCAGCAGCCTGTTCCGCGGGTGCGGGTGCGGGCGCTGCAACCGCAACGTCCGGCGTTGGTGCGGTTTCTTTGGCGGTCCCCACTTTGCCTGCCCGCTCTTCGTTAACCCGACGTCCTTTGCGTTGACGATCGACGACTTCAGGGGCCGTTTCAGGCGCAACGGATGCAGCCGGGTCAGCGCCCGTGCAAGAGGCGGCGCGGAAGCGCTCGGCCGTTGCCTCCAGATGGCGCGTGTACCGGCTGTCCATGGCCCAACGGTTCGTCAAATCGCCAAAGCGCATGGGACGGCCAAGCTTTTGCGACTTGGACACGATCCCGTCTTGGTGCTCCCGCGTGCGCTGGGCCACGGGATTGTCGACCTTTTCACCGGAGTAGGCGACGAGATGTTGGAGGTGCCCGAGCACGCCGGTTGACACATCGGGGAAGACCTCGCCGCGCGCGCCGCCGCCCGTCGCGCCGAGGCCGGCGAAGTTGTTTTGGCTCGCCTTCACGTCGCCCGTATAGGACAAGGCATTGGTCTCGTGGATCATCTGGTAGAACGCGTAATCCCAGCGGATGCGCAGTTTTTCGCCATGCTGTTTGTAGAGCTGCGCGATCGTCGAAAACTTGGTGTCGAGACGAGGGTTGCGCTCTTTCAGGGTTTGCATCAAGCGCTCAGGTTTAATGCAAGCGGGTACGGCGTTCGCGGCCGAGATGCGGATTTCAGGCGTACCGGTCGGCACATCTCGTGCGTCTGGCATCCGGGCGCGGCGGGCTGCTTCGACGGATTGGACAGCGGCTGTACCGAGCGCTGCACCCGCAATCCCGAACAGGCAAAGGCTGACATATCGAAGTGTCGATGTTGACGGCATGGGTGTCTCGCGTGTGCGCGGTTGTCGTTTCTTATTGGCGCGTTTCAGCTCTCGAACGAGAACCGCCGGACGCGCATCCGGTCCTCGTTTGTGCAGAGTTTTTGTCTCCGAAACTCGGTCGGCAACTCAAGCCACAGCCCGAGCTTCAGCCCTCAGGGCAAAGATCGAAAGCCTTGTCGAGCGCTTGTGTTTGATTGGCGAACTCTGCTTCGATTTTGCCGCCGGGGGCATAGGCCGCGATGTAGGCGTCTGCCTCGCGCTTCTCCTGCCCGGCATTCACATCAAGCACCGTAAAATTGATTGTCTCTTCTTTCGCGGACCGGATGATCAAGGCCTTTTCGCCGCCATAGCTGGCAGTCCAGACCCGGCATTTCAGGGTCGCCGCCAGGGGCTGGGTTACGGTTTTCTGGGGGGCGGAAGGTTGCGGCAAAGAGGCTTTGATCGCAGTAGGTTTTTGCGCCGGGTCATCTGGTTTTGGCTCAGTTGAAGCATTGGGATCGTTGAGGATCTTGACCGGCAACGGGCCGGCTTTGGCAAGACCGGCGCCGAGCGAGGAGCGTGTCGTATTGCCCTCCAGGCGCGCGGTGTCGATGGCTCTCTTGGCAAGGTCAGCGCCGGAAATCTTTGGCGTTGCGTCAGCTGTGTTGACGTCGGCGTTAGCGCCTGCATTAACGGGCGCCTCGATCTTGGGCTCCACTTTCGGTGGCGCCGATTTGGCGGCGGCCTTTAGGTTGGGTTCGGATTTCACCTGCGGTGCGACGGCAATGCGTTCTGCTTGAGGGTCGGTTTTCCTGCAGAACTCGGCGTCGAATTGCTTGGCCGCGTTGGCCACGAAGTCCGCGTAGGGCTTCGATTTTGGTGCCCAGCGGTCAAGCACATCACCAAACGTCGCGGCACGCCCCTCAACGGGCTTGACGACTTTCCACTCCTGCACCTTGCGCGTGCGCTCAGCGACGGGGTTATCGACTTTCATGCCGGCGTAAATCATCACGTGTTCAAGGTGCGCACGCACACCGGTCGACACATCAGCAAAACGCTCGCCTATCTCGCCGTCTTTGGCGGCACCGAGACCGGCGAAATTGTTCTGGTCGGCTTTGACCGCGCGCGCGCCTGTCTTGAACGAGAGATCGCTTGTTTCCTGCAACATCTGAAAGAAGACATAGTCCCAGCGAACCCCTAGCGCTTCGCCATGACGCTTGTAGTCGGCCGCGATGGTGTCAAAGCGCTTGTCGAGGCTCGGGTTTCGCGTTTTTACCAAGGCCATCAACCGGCCGGGGGTCGCACATTGGGCAACCGCGCTTTTGGATGAGAGTTTGACTTCGGGAAAGTCGGCAGCCAACGCCGTCGAACTTGCAGCGAAGGCCGCGAGCAGGGATATCGATACAGGAGCAACGCGGGTCTGCATGGGCACTCATCCCTCAACGATGCCCGAATGCGTTGCGATAGAACCGCTCCGAACCCATGCACCGGTGGCGTGTCCGTTACGCACAGGACACGTCCACATAGCCATTTGATGTAACGGGAGGATGGTTAACGTTACGTTTACGCTTCGATTCGCATTCCCCAATCACGGTCTTCACAAAGCGCGCGGTTTGCGGCGCCAGTTTGGGCCGCATGTGGCAGACTCGTGGCGCGACATGCGACGTTGGTCGCGGGCGACGAATACTGCTACGTGAGGGCTGTCATCACGCGCTGATACCGGCGCACCTGCCATCTATGAGCACCTCCCCCAATGTCCCCGACCATGTCCCCACACGCCTCGCTGCGCCCAACGGCCGCTCATCTGCCGGAAAGCCTGATCGTCAGGGTCTTTAATCATGGCCGCAATACACCCGGGTTGATCCCGCTTTGGGCTGGCGAGGGCGATATCCCAACACCTGCTTTCATCCACGAGGCGGCAACCAAAGCACTGGTCAACGGCGAGACCTTCTACATGCCTAACCGCGGCCTCCCTGAGTTGCGCGCCTCGATTGCCCGCTATCACGAGCGCCTGTTCGGGCAAAAGTTCACCAGCGACGAGTTCTTCGTGACGGGCGGCGGTATGCAGGCGGTACAAATGGCCGTGCAGGCCATTGCGGGCGCCGGCGACGAGGTGGTGGTGCCGACGCCAGCATGGCCAAATTTTCGCGGTGCGCTTGAGTGCAACGGCGCCAAGGCGATTGACGTACCTATGTCGTTTGGCCGCGATGGCTGGGCGCTGGATCTAGACGCGCTGTTTCGCGCGGTGACGCCAAAGACGCGGGCGATCGTGATCAATTCGCCGTCGAACCCGACGGGATGGACGGCGACCGAGGCCGAGTTACAGTCCATCCTCGACTTCACGCGTCAGCGCGGCCTGTGGATCATCGCGGACGAAATCTACATGCGTTTCACCTATGGCGCGGACGGCCAACCGGCGGGCATTTCGCCCTCGTTCCAGACCTTGCGCACGCCCACCGACCGCATCGTGTTCGCCCAGACATTTTCCAAGAACTGGGCCATGACCGGCTGGCGGCTCGGATGGCTGCAGGCGCCAGCCGAACTTGGTCAGGTCTTTGAAAACCTCGTGCAGTACAATTCGTCGGGCGTCGCGCCGTTCATGCAGCGCGCGGGCGTTGTGGCACTGGAGGACGGCGAAGACTTTGCCCGCGGCCAGATTGAACGCGCGGCGGAGGGTCGACGCATCGTCACAGCCGC
The DNA here is from genome assembly GCA_031409695.1 of Hyphomicrobiaceae bacterium. Lineage (GTDB taxonomy): Bacteria > Pseudomonadota > Alphaproteobacteria > Rhizobiales > Hyphomicrobiaceae > JABFRJ01. The sequence continues at coordinate 5,991 of JANNXS010000406.1, read as the reverse complement.
CCTCGCCTCCAACAACGCCGCCCGATATGTGCCGCCCAAAGGCGCTTTCTATGCTTTCTTCGGCATTGACGGCGTTACGGACTCGCTCGGTTCGGCTCTACGCTTGGTTGATGAGGCCAAGGTTGGACTCGCGCCCGGCATTGCCTTCGGCGATGCAGGCGCCGCGTTCTTTCGCATCTGCTTCCTGCGCGATCCAAAGCAGGTCAGCGACGCCATGACCCGGCTCAGCGGCTGGCTTGCTAAGGCCGGGTGATCTGTTATCCCCGGATCACGGCCAAGGAGCGGGAAAAGTAATCGCGCCGGGCCAGGATCACGATGATCCAGGTCGTGGCCGCAATAAACGCAATCGGATGATAAAACCAAGCCAGCACCGCGATCGCATAATAGAACGCGCGCAATCCGCTGTTGGCGTGTTCGGCCGATAGGCCGGCGAGTCGTGCCGTGCGTGCCGCGTGCTTCTCACAAGCAACTCTCAATGTCTCATCCTCGCGCGTGACGAGGGGCGTCGCGCCGATCATGATCGCTGTGTAACCGCCGAGACGGAACGCCCAGGCGAATTTGAAGAAGGCGAACAGGAAGATCATGATGATAGTGACGAGTTTCAGTTCCCACAAGATCGGGTTCGACTGTGCCGCGTAGGGCAGGCGTTCGAGTGCAGCCTGAGCCCGATCGCCGGAGCCCATGACGGCGGCCATCCCACCGACGATCAGCGCCGTTGTAGAGGCAAAGAACGCATTCCCCTGCGCGAGGTTGTTGAGCAAGATGATATCCATCGTGCGATGATCACCGCGGGCTGCCATGTTGGCCATCCAAAGCGCCCGCTGCGCTTGGATCGCGCCCGGCATGCTGCGGCCGCCAAGTGCGTCCGGCCCGGACAAATAGCGATACACAACGATGGCAGAGAAGAAGTAGATGAACGCCGCGAGGTCGATGGGCGTGAAGATGTCGAACATGGTCGGCTCTTGAGGCTGCGTGCACGCCGGATGAGGGCACGGCTACTCGTGACAAAAGTTGCCGCAGGTCAAGATCAGGTGTGCCGATTGCCCCTTAGGTGATGCATCGGGCTCCAGTCGAACATCAGCACGCGGGTCCGCCGCGACACCTGTTCGCGGCTTCGTAGACAGCCCCCGCCCCCGCCGTTACAAGCTCCACGAATGCGTCGTTGCGCCCTTTGCGGCGCGACCAGAACCAGAACAAGAGCCGCCGATGACCTCGCTGAATCAGGTCCGTTCGACCTTCACGGACTACTACAAGAAGAACGGCCACACGCACATTGAAAGCGCGTCACTGATCCCGCGCAATGACCCGACGTTGATGTTCACGTCAGCGGGCATGGTGCAGTTCAAGAACCTGTTCACGGGGCTCGAAAAACGCGGCTACACCACGGCGACGACCTCGCAAAAATGTCTGCGGGCCGGCGGCAAGCACAATGACCTAGACAACGTCGGCTATACGGCGCGCCACCACACCTTCTTTGAAATGCTCGGCAACTTCTCTTTCGGCGACTACTTCAAGGAACAGGCAATCAAGCTTGCCTGGGATCTGGTCACCAAGGAATATGGGCTTAAAAAAGATAAGTTGCTGATCACTGTATATTCGGAAGACGAAGAGGCCGCGACCCTGTGGAAGAAGATTGCAGGCTTCAAGGATGACCGCATCATCCGCATTCCAACGTCGGACAATTTCTGGGCAGCTGGCGATACAGGACCGTGTGGACCGTGCTCAGAAATCTTCATCGACCAGGGCGACAAACTTCAGGGCGGACCTCCCGGTTCGCCTGATCAGGACGGCGATCGGTTCCTGGAGTTCTGGAACCTCGTGTTCATGCAGTTCGATCAGATCGAACCTGCAAAGGACGGCAATGCGGGCAAGCGCGTCAATCTGCCAAAGCCGTCCATCGACACGGGCATGGGACTTGAACGCATCTCGGCCATTCTGCAGGGCGTGTATTCCAACTACGACACGGACCTGTTCAAGGCCCTCATCGACGCCTCGGTCAATGAGACGGGCGTACCGGCCAAGGGCGCGCAAACGCCAAGCCATCGCATCATCGCTGATCATCTACGCGCAACCTCGTTCCTGATCGCGGATGGCGTGCTGCCGTCGAACGAGGGCCGCGGCTACGTGCTGCGTCGCATTATGCGCCGCGCCATGCGGCACGCGCATTTGCTCGGTGCGAAAGATCCGCTGATGCACCGGCTCGTGCCGGCGCTGGTGCGCCAGATGGGCAACACGTTCCCGGAGTTGTCACGCGGTCAGGCTATGATAACCGAAACGCTGCGTCTTGAGGAAATCAAGTTCCGCAAGACGCTGGCGGCTGGCAACAAGCTGCTCGACGATGCCTCAAACACGTTGCGCAAAGGTGACGTGTTCGCAGGCGACATCGCGTTCAAACTCTACGATACTTTCGGCTTCCCGCTCGACCTGACGCAGGACGCGCTCAAACCGCGTGGGATCGAGGTTGATTTGAAGGCGTTCGACGCCGCCATGAAGGCTCAAAAGGACAAGGCCCGCGCCGCCTGGAAAGGCTCAGGCGAAGCCGCGACCGAGGGCCAGTGGTTCGAGGCGCGCGAGACGACCGGCGCGAGCGAGTTCCTTGGTTACGATAGCGAGCAGGCTGAGGCCATCGTCAAAGGAATCTACGTCAAGGGCAAGGCCGTTACAGCGCTGGCCAAGGGCGAGACCGGCGACATCATCGTCTCGCAAACGCCGTTCTATGGCGAAAGCGGCGGGCAGGTGGGCGATACCGGCATCATCAAGGGGCCAAACGGCGCGCTTTTCCAAGTCAGCGATACGCAAAAGAAACTTGGCGACCTGTTTGTGCATTCGGGCACGGTCGAGGCTGGCAGCTTCAAGAGCGGCGATGCCGTTGACATGATTGTCGATCATGCGCGCCGGTCGGCCATCCGCGCCAACCACTCAGCCACGCACTTGATCCACGAGGCACTGCGTCAGGTGCTTGGCACGCATGTGCAGCAGAAGGGGTCGCTTGTGAACGCGGAGCGCTTGCGCTTCGACGTCTCGCACAACAAGGCCGTGGCGGCTGATGAAATGGCTGAGGTTGAAGCCATCGCCAATGCCGTCGTGACCGACAACAGCGAAATCACCACGCGCCTGATGGGCATCGATGACGCGCGCAACACCGGCGCCATGGCCCTGTTCGGCGAAAAATACGGTGACGAAGTGCGTGTTGTCGCCATGGGCAATCCGGAAGCGGGCAACACAAAGATAGCATGGAGTGTTGAACTGTGTGGTGGCACGCACGCCCGCCGCACGGGCGATATCGGCTTGGTGCGGATTGTCTCCGACAGCGGCGTCTCGGCGGGTGTGCGCCGGATTGAAGCGCTGACAGGCCATGCCGCGCGTGCGTATCTGGCTGAGCAAGATGCACGCGTGAAGGAGCTCGCCAGCTTGTTCCGCACCAGCGCCGACGGCGTCGTCGAGCGCGTGAAGACTTTGGTAGACGAGAAAAAAACGCTTGAGAAGCAGTTGGCCGATGCCAAGCGCGCCCTTGCGCTCGGCGGTGCGGCGTCAGCCGGGAATGGCAGCACCGCGACCGGCCCCGCGATCAAGACGATCGGCAAAGTGAACGTCCTCCCGCGCCTTGTCGAAGGCCTGAACCCAAAGGACCTGCGCACGCTTGTGGACGACGGCAAGAAGCAGGTTGGCTCCGGCATCGTCATCATCGTTGGCAAGACCGAGGACGGGAAAGCCGGCCTCGCCGTCGGCGTCACGGATGATCTCGTCAAGACTTACAGCGCCGTCGAACTGGTCAAGGTCGGCGCCGAAGCGCTTGGCGGCAAAGGCGGCGGCGGGCGCCCAGACATGGCGCAAGCCGGTGGGCCGGATGGCAGCAAGGCCGCAGACGCACTGGCAGCAATCGAGGCGAAGCTGATGTGACCCCCCACCCCACAGCGAGACCGGCGTGAGCCACACGCAGTTGCTGCTGGCGAACAAATCCGCGACCCGATCCTTGACACACCGCGTGCTGGGCCGCGTGGTGACATGAACCCGTCAACAACCAAGCCGCTGGCATGTCCGAACCCGTTCTCTCCGTCCGTAACCTTCGTGTTGAATTCCCGAACCGGCGGGGCACGCTCACGGCGGTCGACGACATATCCTTCGACATTGCGGCCGGCGAAGTCCTGGGGGTGGTTGGCGAATCCGGGGCTGGTAAATCGCTGACCGGGACCGCTGTCATTGGCCTGTTGGAGCCACCGGGGCGGATCGCTGGCGGGCACGTGCTGCTGAAGGGGCAGCGCATCGACAACCTGCCGCGCGAGCAGATGCGTGGCATCCGCGGCAAGCGTATCGGGATGGTGTTCCAGGACCCGCTGACCTCGCTCAATCCGCTTTATAAAATCAGTGAGCAGCTGATTGAAACCATCCGCACGCACGCCCCTATCAGCGAGGCTGAGGCCCGAAAGCGCGCTGTGGGGTTGCTCGAGGAAGTCGGTATCCAGGGTGCGGAACAGCGCATCGACGGCTATCCGCATGAGTTTTCCGGCGGCATGCGCCAGCGCGTCGTAATTGCGCTTGCATTGTGTGCTGAGCCGGAACTGGTCATCGCAGACGAGCCGACGACGGCGCTCGATGTCTCGATCCAGGCGCAGATCATCCAATTGTTGAAGAAGCTCTGCCGAGAGCGCGGGACTGCCATCATGCTCATCACACATGATATGGGCGTGATCGCTGAGACCGCCGATCGCGTGGCGGTCATGTATGCCGGCCGCATTGCCGAAATCGGTCCCGTGCGCGATGTGGTGCAGCGGCCAAATCACCCGTACACCAAGGGCCTGATGGGCTCGATCCCGACGCTTGAACTCGACGGCGCCAAGCGGCTCGTACAGATCCCGGGTTCGATGCCGCGCCTGACGGCGATCCCCAAGGGCTGTGCCTTCAACCCGCGCTGCGGCCAAGTGTTCGACAGATGCCGACAGGACCGGCCGGACCCGCACGCCGTCGGCGCGTCGCAGGTCGCGTGTTGGTTGGTATAAGGGCCTGAATTCAACCTGCTGAACATGCCCAGAAAATGAACGCATTTTCGGGCTTTTGATCGCCCAAAAAACCACAGCCTGTTAATCGGCAACCGGCCAAACGGATCTCATGTCACTCGAATTCTGGATCACCACCTTTATCGTCGTTGCATCACCGGGAACCGGCGCGGTGTATACGATCGCGACCGGACTGGGGCGGGGCGCACGCGCAAGTGTCTTGGCGGCGTTCGCCTGCACGCTGGGCATCGTCCCGCATCTGGTCGCAGCCCTGCTTGGCCTAGCCGCTGTGTTGCACACGAGCGCGCTGCTGTTCGACATCATCAAATACGCAGGCGTCGCTTATCTGCTCTGGATGGCGTGGCAGGTTATGCGGGAAAAGGGGGCGATGAAGATCAGTGCCGAAAGCGCGCCGCGTTCTGGATTTCGGGTCATCGTCGACGGCATCGCGCTCAACCTGCTCAATCCGAAACTGTCGATCTTCTTCGTGGCCTTCCTGCCGCAGTTTACGGATAAGGCCGCGGTGAACCCGTTGATCGAGTTGCTGACTCTCTCGGGCGTGTTCATGGGGATGACTTTTGTCGTGTTTGCGCTCTATGGTCTGTTTGCGGCGGCGATGCGCGACCATGTCGTATCTCGGCCAGGGGTCATGGCCTGGATGCGACGGAGTTTTGCAGTAGCCTTCGGTGCTCTGGCCGCGCGATTGGCTTTGATGGAACGGTGACTGCAATGCTGGATGCCCGCACCGAACCGCAAACCGGCGATCGCGCCGAACGCATCGCCCACATGGCAGCCCGCCTTGCAGGTGCGCCGCTGATGAGTGCCGACGACATGGCCATCGCGTCGGCTGAGACGTTGGTCGAAGTTAAAAACCTGTCGCGCGTATTCGATGTGTCGAAACCCTGGCTGAACCGGGTTATCGAACGCGAAGATCAGAAGTTCCTCAAGGCCGTGACAGACGTCTCTTTTACCATCGGCCGGCGCGAGACGCTGGCGC
>JANNXS010000405.1:0-13967 GCA_031409695.1 Hyphomicrobiaceae bacterium | reverse complement strand
CGCGCAGCCGAAGTAACAACCGCCCAGGCGCAGGCGTGCTCTAGGCCGTCGATCGTCACCTGCAACCGGTCGAGCGGCCGGCGCAAGGCGCTCAGCGTTGCCGGTCCGTAGGCTGCACGTGCAAACCGTTGCTTCAAGGTTTGGTCAAGGCCGCCGACAACGCGTGCGTCAAAACCAACGCCGGCCATCAGCAGAAAGGGCTCCCCGTTGGCGCTGGCAAGTTCGATGTCGATAGTCGGTCCATGAATAAGCACGCCCGCAATGGCCAACGGTGCACGCGGCAAGCCCAATTCATGGGCAAGCACGTTGCCAGTCCCCATCATGACGGCGCCGACGGGGCAGGATGTGCCAAGCACCGCCACTGCCGCTTGCCGCACGGTGCCATCCCCACCGGCCGCAAGGATTGCGTCAAAGTCTCCAGATCGGGCGGCAGCCGTTGCCTCGGCGCAAGCGGCGCCAGGGCCGATTGCCTGGCTGCGTACAATCTCGGCGCCTGCCTCCAGAAGTGCGTCAACGACGGCTTCGATGTAATGTCGGCGGTCGCGGCCAGCGGTCGGGTTGTAGGTCAGGAAAAATCGTCGGCGCATGCATCCATTTCCGATCGCGGCGGAGGACGCGCCGGCACGCTGGGTCAACGCAGACATCGCCCGCGCGCGGTCATGCCGCCGCACGGACCGACCTCGTTACCGCACCTCGGCGAGCAGTGACATCTGGTGGCCGTTGCTCGCACCTTCGATATCGGTCAGCCCGGTTGGGTAATCGCCAGTGAAGCAATGGTCGGTAAAGGCAGGCAGTCGGTCATCGCGCCGGTCAAACCCGAGCGCGCGATAAAGGCCGTCCACCGACAGGAACGCGAGGCTGGTAGCGCCGACGTAGTCGCGCATCTCCTCAATTGTCATGTTGGCCGCCAGTAGATCCTTCACCCGCGGCGTATCGATGCCATAGAAATCAGGAAACTTGATCGGCGGCGACGAGATGCGCATGTGCACCTCCCTGGCGCCGGCCTCAAACATCATTTGCACGATCTTTTTGGAGGTCGTGCCACGCACCACGGAATCATCGATCAGCACAATACGCGCGCCGCGCACGATAGCCCGGTTGGCGGAATGCTTGAGCTTCACGCCCAGTTGTCGGATGCGCTGCTCCGGTTCAATGAATGTGCGGCCCACGTAGTGGTTTCTGATGATGCCGAGTTCAAAGGGGATTTTGCTCGCCGCCGAATAGCCAATGGCCGCCGGGAGCCCTGAGTCCGGGATCGGCACCACGACATCGGCGTCTGCGGGCGCTTCCCGCGCGAGTTCTGCCCCCATCGCGCGCCGAACGTTATAAACCTGCCGCCCGCCAAGCACCGAATCGGGCCGTGAAAAATACACGTATTCAAACACGCACGGCCGCGCCGGCCGTCTTGGGAATGGCCGATGGCTGGCGACACCGTCGACTGTGATCACAACCACTTCGCCATTCTCGATTTCGCGCACGAAGTCAGCGCCAACGATATCCAGCGCGCAGGTCTCAGACGCCAGCACATAGCCGCCGCCCGGCAAGCGCCCAAGCATCAGCGGGCGGATGCCGACGGGATCACGCACGCCGATGAGCATATCATTGGTCAGGCACACAAGCGCATAGGCGCCCTCGATCTGCCAAAGCGCATCGATCAACCGTTCAACGATCCGCCGTTTGCGCGACCGGCTCATCAAGTGCAGGATCGCCTCGGTGTCAGAGGTCGCATGAAACAACGCGCCGTCCGCTACCAACTGCTTGCGGATCGCCCGTGCGTTGGTCAGGTTGCCGTTGTGGGCGAGCGCGAACCCGCAGCTGTCCATATCGGCGAAGAAAGGCTGCACGTTGCGCAGCACGTCGCCGCCCGTGGTCGAATACCTGTTGTGGCCGACTGCAATCGAGCCCGTCAGGCGTTTGATCACGTCGGCCGTGTTGAGATTGTCGCCGACGAGGCCGAGCCGACGTTCCTGGTTGAACTGCCCAGCGTCGTAGGTGACAATCCCGCACCCTTCCTGACCGCGATGCTGCAGGGCATGCAGGCCAAGCGCCGTTAACGCCGCCGCTTCCGGGTGGCCAAAGACGCCAAACACGCCACATTCTTCGTGCAGGCGGTCGTCATCAGCATCAAACACTGGAACACCACACGTTGGCTGGCCCGTCTTAGGGTCGGTTGCGTTGTTGGTGTCGCGCACAGCTAGGGGCATCGACCATCTCCGAGGACTCGGTGTCGTCGATCCGACATAATCGAACCCAGCCGGGATTACCACTGTCGGCCACAGGCGCCGAAGGAAGATGCTCAAATTGTTCCACCGCAGCGTCCGCGCCGGAATAGAGCGGGCCCACTATTGAGTAGGCCCACTATTGAGCAGGGCCGCTATTAAACAGGGCCGCATTCCTGCCCTGTAGCCGGTCAGCGAACCAGCCGGGTCGGTCGGAGCAGGCCATAAGTGCACGCACTGCGTGTGTTGCTGATCGTTCAATGGCCACGGTATGTTCGACAACCTGTCACGTGCCAGGCAAGTTCGAGGCTAGACCGACTGGCTTCGGTGAACTATTTTGTCGCTAACCGTGACTGGAAACGATCATGTCATTTAACTGAGCGTGCGTTCGAACGCACCCGACAGATGCGGGTGCTTAAGCGTACCACCCGACAGCAGATTTCCACAGGAAAGCGCGGCCAGCAAAACAATTCGTCGGCAATGGGCGAACGCGCCGACAATCGAAACGGATTGGCGACCGCGCAATCGTTTTGGAGGAGCATCGTGAAGTTGATTTTCAGAAACCGGTCGCGGCCCGCAGCAGCCATGGTTGTTGCGCTGGGTATCGGCAGTGTCGCACCTGCGAGCGGCGCGGAAGTCGGTCGCGGTGAGCAGATCGCAGGGCAACGCTGCAGCGCTTGCCACGCGACCGATGCCAAGAGCCCCAGCCCGCACCAGATTACGCCGCCGTTTCGTGAGCTGCACCGCCGCTTTCCTATCGACATGCTGGTCGAGGCCGCGAACACTGGGATTGTTTCAGGTCACGATGAAATGCCGATGTTTCAGTTCAGCATCGACGACGCGCGGGCGTTGGTTGGCTACATCGACAGTCTGTCGCCTGCGACCGCGCGCTACTTGAAGAAATGACACAGTCGGTCAATTTCTTTGACCATCGGTGTATGTCAGCGCGCCTACTTGGCGGTCGCTGTTGGTTCTGGGAAGCCAGCGCGCATGTAGGCGATGATGCGCCAGATTTCGTCCCGGTTCAGCTTCTCATTGAACGCTGGCATTTCCGAATCGTACTGCGCGCCGCCACCGGTAATCGCCCACAGCAGGTACTCATCGACAGCGATCGGACGGCTGATCATGTAGGCGAGCAGCGCCGGAGACGGCGTAACAGACGGCGCAACAGACCGCGCGGGAGCACCCTCGCCCATGCCGTCTTTACCGTGGCAGCTGGCACATTGCGCAGTGTAAAGCTTTACTCCCGCCGCTATCGTCTCCTTCCCAGCGGGCACAGTCGAGTGCGCACCCTGGTAGGCCTTGGCCACGCCCAATTGCGTGAATGTGGTGTGACAGAGCAGTCGCACGGCCATGCCTTTCGGCATTATTTCAAATACTCCGCATAATAGGGTGACGCATGATCAGTTCGCTGCGTTTAATCCAATGGTAGGCCTGTTGGATCAAGACCGACGCCCAATTTTTCACGGCCGTGAATGCGCAGCACTCGTCGAACACCCTGATCCGTGCGTTTGTTGCGCTGTCGGTCGCCTTCGGCATCGGCAGCGTCCTGGTCGTATCGGTGTTCCAACGCTCGAAGGACATCGGCATTTTGCGAGCCATAGGGACCTCCCAAGGCCAGATCTTGCGCATCTTCTTGCTGCAGGGTGGGCTGCTTGCTTTGGCCGGCTCGTTCGTCGGCACGGCGTTTTGAAGTGGCGCGCTCACGCTCTAGGCGCGTCAGCAGCAGCGCGTCGCAATTGCCCGCTCGCTCGCAATGAAGCCGGCGCTGATCCTGGCCGACGAGCCGACTGGAAATCTCGACTCAAAGTCGGCCGACACCATCATAAAGATGATGTGAGAGGTGAGCCGGAAAGACCGAACGACATTTCTTATTGTCACGCACAACCTGGACATTGCAGATAGGTGCGACAGAACCATCGAGGTGGTCGATGGCCGGATCGTGTGAAGTGAAATCGTCCGAACTGCGCCTGGGTGCCGCCGGGTTCGAGCATCATGCGCTCGGCGATGCCGTCAGACGCAGTAACGCTGATGGGTCGGGTGGCTTGCACGATCGACCGCGCTCGGGGCGACCACGGCAGCTCACAGGTACCAATCAAGATAATCTCAACGCTTGACGCCCCCTCATGAAAACGGCACTAGAGCTTTCGACGGGGCATAGCTCAGCCTGGTAGAGCGCTTGCTTTGGGAGCAAGAAGTCGCGAGTTCGAATCCCGCTGCCCCGACCAATGAATGATTTCAATAGCTTGATTGCTTCATTCGCCAGACCAAAGAGATTCTGTTACGCCCTTGTCGTGTACGCGCGCAAGCGCCATCCTAGGAATACTGATGGTTACGGCTTTGATAGCGTCGCTGTCACGTCGACTCTGTTCGGCGTTGATGGTTAGGCCACACGCCAACCAACCAGGGGTTCCTTCTCCCCGTTTTTCAAGGGACATTCGGACGCCACTTTGGCATTGACCCAACGATCCTCGTCTTGACTTGGAGTATCGTCTTCGAGGCGAACGATAAGTGAATGAAATAGTTTCGCCCCGCGCATGGGCGAGCATACCAATCGCGTGCTGAGCGTGGCCGGTGAAATCTGCGTTCTGGAGTTTGGTGGGATGGTTTGGGCTGGTTCTGCAGCCGACGCTCGAAACGTTCTAACGCTGGCCGCTGCATTCCTTGGATTTCGCTAAAGAATTTTCCACCAAAGTGGGCAGCGGTTTGGTTTAGAAAGTGCGACAAACAATGAATCTGGAGCGCTTAACCTGACCGCTGTCAGGTCGAAAGTGCTCTAGTTTGTACGCAACGGAGTATGACATGGCGCGCGCAGAACCGTTCTCCAACGATCCCCGGTACGACGATGACCGCGAAGTGCGGGCTCCACGCGGGCCGGATAAATCGTGCAAGAGCTGGCTCACTGAGGCCGCCTTCCGAATGCTCCAGAATAACCTCGATCCTGACGTCGCCGAGAATCCCAAGCACCTCGTAGTCTATGGTGGCATCGGCCGTGCCGCACGAGACTGGGAGTGCTTCGACCAGATCTTGAACACGCTCAAGACCCTCGAAGACGATGAAACGCTGCTGGTGCAGTCTGGCAAGCCGGTTGGTGTTTTCAGAACAAACCCTGATGCCCCGCGCGTGTTGATCGCTAACTCAAATCTGGTGCCGAAGTGGGCCAACTGGGAGCACTTCAACGAACTCGATCGCAAGGGCCTGTTCATGTACGGCCAGATGACGGCCGGAAGCTGGATCTATATCGGCAGTCAGGGCATCGTTCAGGGAACGTATGAAACCTTCGCCGAAGCGGGTCGTCAGCACTTCGGCGGAAGTCTGGCTGGGCGATGGATTCTGACCGCTGGGCTTGGCGGCATGGGCGGGGCGCAACCGCTCGCGGCAACGCTGGCGGGCGCGTGCTCACTTACGGTCGAATGCCAACAGTCCAGCATCGATTTCCGTTTACGCACACGCTACTTGGACAAGCAGGCCAAGGACCTCGATGAGGCACTCTCTCTACTGGAGTACCATTGCGACCGCAAAGACGCCGTTTCCATTGGGCTTCTTGGCAATGCCGCCGAAATCTTCGCTGAACTCGCGGCCCGTGCCCGCAAGGGTGGGCCACGACCAGATATTGTGACCGATCAAACTTCGGCGCACGATCTGATCAACGGCTACCTGCCGATCGGCTGGACGGTCGAACAGTGGAAGACCGCGCAACGCCTTCCCGACGAGCACGCGGCCCTGACGGAGGCTGCCGGCAAGTCCTGTGTCGTTCACGTGGAAGCCATGCTCGATTTCCTGAAGCAAGGCATCCATGTGGTCGACTACGGCAATAACATCCGCCAGGTTGCACTGGACCGAGGCGTCAAGAACGCGTTTGATTTTCCAGGCTTCGTACCCGCTTACATTCGTCCCCTCTTTTGTGAAGGCAAGGGTCCGTTCCGCTGGGTCGCGCTGTCTGGCGACCCGGAAGATATTTACAAGACCGATCGAAAGATCAAAGAATTGTTTCCCGACAACACGCACGTCCACCGCTGGCTCGATATGGCGCGCGAGCGGATCGCGTTCCAGGGATTGCCAGCACGCATCTGCTGGTTAGGCCTCGGTGAGCGCCATCGCGCTGGACTGGCATTCAACGAGATGGTCCGCACTGGCGAACTGAAGGCACCAATCGTCATCGGCCGCGATCATCTCGACACAGGATCAGTTGCCAGCCCCAATCGCGAAACAGAAGCCATGAAGGATGGCACCGATGCTGTCTCTGATTGGCCGCTGCTCAATGCGCTCCTGAACACCGCGGGCGGAGCGACCTGGGTCTCGCTGCATCACGGTGGCGGCGTTGGGATGGGGTATTCGCAGCATTGCGGCATGGTCATTGTGGCGGATGGCACCGATGCCGCCGCCAAGCGACTGGAGCGTGTGCTCTTCAACGATAGCGGTTCAGGCGTCATGCGCCACGCCGACGCCGGCTACGAGACGGCCATTAAGTGCGCGAAGGAGCGAGGCGTTCGGATGCCGATGCTCAAGTGACACGCACTATGTGCGATGTAGCGAAGTGAGGTGGGCGTTGTGAGCCGGGTGTCGCGATGATGCGCAAAATCGAACCATCCTCATTCCGACGCATGCCGTGGAAAAATGGCGGCGGTGAAACCTCTGAAATCGCAGTCGTTCCGGAAGGTGCGTCGGCCGATGATTTCGATTGGCGCGTCAGCACAGCGCGCGTCGCGGAGTCAGGGCCATTCTCGCTGTTTCAGGGCATCGACCGCTCGCTGGTCGTTCTTTCTGGCCTGGGTCTTCACTTGGTGATTGGTCCCCCGGGTGGAGACCAGGAGGTGTTGCTCGACCCTGCGAGTGCACCATTCGCCTTCGCTGGCGACATTCCCGCCTATGCCGATCTGATGGCTCGCGAACCGGTCGTGGATTTCAACGTCATGACACGACGTGGCAAATTCGAGCAAATGGTGCGCAGGGTGAAGCTACAAGACCCAACAGAGGTCGTGGGAGACTACGTCGTACTTTATTGCCTGTCCGGGAGCACCGAATGCTTCGCCGACGGGAAATTGATCGTCTTGACCGTTGGTGACGCCCTGATAGCCAACGATACGCAGAGCGACGGCACAATAACCGTCAAGATCGAAAGGCTTGGGCCCGAAGTCTGCGAACTTCTGGCTGCACAATTCTTCCGTCGAGGCCCGAGACATGAATAGTGGTGAACCTGGCGCGCAAGCGCGGGAATGGGATGCTCTTTGGGCAAACGTCAACCTCGCGACCATGACGGGCTCCGGGTACGGTGAAATTCGTGATGGTGCCATTGCGGTCCGGGATGGCGTAATCACGTGGGTCGGAGCACGAACGGCTCAACCTGCCGGGTCACGCGCCAAAATCGAACGTGACTGCCGCGGCCAGTGGCTAACGCCAGGTCTCGTCGATTGCCACACGCACATTGTTTACGCAGGCAATCGGAGCGACGAGTTTGAGGCACGTCTCAATGGCGTTCCTTACGAGGAGATAGCGCGGCGTGGCGGCGGCATACTCTCCACAGTCCGTGCGACGCGTGCAGCTGACGAGGCGACATTGATGGCTGCAAGCTTGCCGCGCGTGACCAGCCTCCTCTCAGAAGGCGTCACGACGTTGGAGATCAAGTCTGGGTACGGCCTGGAACTGGATACCGAAGCTCGAACGCTGCGCGTGGCTCGGGCGATCGGCCGAGATCTACCGGTTCGAGTCTGCACAACGTTTCTCGGTGCTCACGCCGTGCCGCCTGAATACAAGGGGCGCTCTGCCGACTATATCATGTTCGTTTGCGACGAGATGCTGCCGGCGCTGGCTCGAGAAGGGCTGGTTGATGCTGTCGATGCATTCTGCGAACGTATTGCCTTTTCACCCGCGGAAACAGCGCGCGTCTTTGACGTTGCAAAGGCACTGGGCTTGCCGGTCAAGCTGCACGCGGAACAACTTTCCGACCAAGGCGGTGCAGCACTCGTTGCGCGCTATGGCGGGTTGTCGGCGGATCATCTGGAGTGGCTGTCTCAAGACGGCATCAACGCCATGGCTGAGGCTGGAACCGTCGCGGTGTTGTTGCCCGGCGCGTTCTATTTTTTGCGCGAGACGAAAATCCCGCCCATTCAGGCGCTTCGAGATGCTCGGGTTCCTATCGCCGTCTCGACCGATTGCAATCCCGGCACCTCGCCGATGCCGTCGCTCCTGGCGGCCATGAACATGGCCTGCACGCTCTTTCGCCTAACCCCGGAGGAAGCACTTGCCGGGGCCACAAGGAACGCGGCGGCGGCTCTTGGATTGTCAGACCAAGTCGGCACGCTTGAGGTTGGCAAGCGCGCAGATTTCGCTCTGTGGGCTATCGATCGGCCCGCCGATCTTTCCTACCAACTTGGTTTCAATCCCTGCACCGGCGTCGTCAATGGTGGGGTGGTAAGAAAACCTCTGTTGCCACAAGTCAATGCACTGTTTTAATCGGGCGGGATTCGGGGCGCATGACGGTTATCTGGGCACAACAAGCACTCTTGCCTGACGGGTGGTTTCGAGACGTCAGTGTCGAGATCGGAGGCGATGGAAAGATCGTCACCGTAACGCCCAATGTGCCGCCCGATGGAAAACGGGTTGGCATCCTTCTGCCGGCTCCGACGAACTTGCACAGCCATGCGTTCCAGCGGGCCGCGGCTGGCATGACGGAGCGGCGCGGGCCAAACCATGGCGATTCCTTCTGGACGTGGCGCGCGCTCATGTATCGCTTCCTCGACCAGCTGACGCCCGACGATATCCAGGCGATCACGGCACTCGTGCAGATGGAAATGCTGGAGTCGGGCTATGCGGCAGTGGCCGAGTTTCACTACATCCACCATCAACCCGGAGGCATACCCTACGCCAACATCGCCGAACTGTCGGCCCGAATTGCAGCCGCGGCGTCTGAGACCGGCATCGGGTTGACGCTGCTTCCGGTCCTCTATCGTTTTGGCGGATGTGACCGCCGGCCCCTTGGTCCCGGACAGATCCGATTTGGGTGTTTGCCGGATCAGTTCGTCAAATTGATCGATGGCTGCCGTTCAGCCCTGGCAAGCTTGCCTGGAGACGCGCGCATGGGGATCGCGCCACATTCCCTCAGAGCCGTGAGCCACGAGGATCTGTCGTTCGCCGCGTCGCTTCTTCCGCTTGGCCCGTTGCACATTCATGTCGCCGAACAAGTTGCAGAAGCCGACGAGGTCAAAGCACATCTTGGGGCGCGACCAGTTGAATGGTTGTTGCGCAACTTCGACATCGACGAGCGCTGGTGCCTGATCCATTGCACCCAACTCGAAGCCCTGGAGACCGAGCAACTGGCCAGGAGTGGCGCCATTGTCGGCCTCTGCCCGATCACCGAATCTAGTTTGGGTGACGGCATCTTTGATGGCGCTAGATTTGTAGCCTCAGGCGGCCGCTTCGGCATCGGATCTGACTCAAATGTGCGCATCGCGTTGGCTGAGGAATTGCGCACCCTCGAATACTCCCAGCGCCTGCGCGACCGTGCGCGTGCGGTTCTGGCAACGCCCGATTGCTCAACCGGTCGCGTTCTCTTTGAGACGGCCGCGACCAGTGGTGCGATCGCCGCCGGGCGTCCCGCTGGTGCCATTCAGCAAGGGCGCCTCGGCGACCTTGTGGCTCTCGATGCCAATGCTTTGGACCTTATCGGCATGAGCGGTGACGATGTGCTCGACTGCTTCGTCTTCGCCGGTGACGACCGCATGGTCACGGACGTGTGGGCGGCCGGTCGACATCTGGTGCACGACGGTCTCCACTTGCGTCGCGATGCCATCACCAGTCGCTATCGGGCCACGATGACAAAACTGAGGGCGCGAATTTGAATGGAACAAATGAGACGTCGATTGAAACGTCGATGAAATCCAGCTCACTCACCCAGCAGCCGCTCCAATTCAACCAAACTCTCGATCGTGTGTTGTGGCTCGCCGCCCTCGGGCGGAGCCGTGAGCTTGTGAATCCGCGTCGCGCGTGATGCTGGACGATCGATCAGCACGGTCGTCCACCCCATAGCGTTGGGGGCGACAAAATCCTTGGCCGGATTGTCACCGATGTAAATGAAGTGATCGTGAGCCGCTGAGCGCTGCGTTGCCTCGATGATCTCGTAGGCGCGACGGTGGGGCTTGTGCATCTCGCCCTTGGGCGCGAGGGCACCCGTGAGGACGATCTTGGCGAAGCGCGGGGAGAGATTGAGGCCCGCAACCTTTGCCGCCTGTGTTTTCGGATTGCCGTCCGTGATCAACCCGAGTGGGCGGTCGGCCCAGTAGGCTAGCGCCTCAGCTGCATCGTCAAAGAGTGACAGCGCGGGTGTGTGGTCCGCGTAGGCTGCCAAAGCCCGGTGCAGGTGATGATCTTTGAGATCTGGCACTTGCTCTGCGAGCGCGATTTTGAAGGCAGCGCCGAGATGGCCTTGGTCGAGAAGTTGCGTGAGCCGTGATGCAATGCCGTGCGCGCCAAGCTCTCGCTCGGCCCAATCGCCGACGGCCGCAAAGCCGCCAAGCGCGTATTGCCGCTCGGGATACAGAGTGTCGTCGAGATCAAAAACGAGTCGCAAGGTCATGCATACACTCTCAGGCTCAGGCTTTTTGGCAGTCGGGACAAAAGAACGTCGATCGGTTTGATTGTACGATACGCTTGATGACAGCCGTGCAGCCCAGTGTCTGGCACGCCTCGCCCTCGCGGCCATAAACGGCGAAGGCGTGTTGGAAATAGCCGAGACTGCCATCGGTATGCTGATAGTCGCGCAAGGTCGAGCCGCCTGCGCCGATCGCATCTGACAGCACCTGGCGGATGTGCGGCACGAGCCGCTCGGCGCCGGGCCGCGGTTTGCCCCCAGTCGTTGCAATGCGCGCAGCCGGTTTTGTTGGCGACAAGCGCGCACGAAATAGAGTTTCGCAGACATAGATATTGCCGAGCCCGCAGATGATGCGTTGGTCCATCAGAAATGCCTTCAAATCGGCGCGTTTTCCTCGCGCGGCGTCGGCAACAAATTCAGGGGTCAAGTCCGGGCCTAACGGCTCAATGCCGATATCGCGCATCAGCGGATGCTGACGGAGGTCCGCCGACGATGTCAGGTCCATGAAGCCGAACCGGCGGGCGTCGTTGTAGGTCACGGTGACGCCCGCCTCCGTCTCAAACACGACGTGGTCGTGCTTGGTGTCGCCCCCGGTTGCATGTTCGAAAACACCGAGCTGGTTCCCAGTGGTATGCGCCGTGATCGTAAAGCGGCCAGTCATACCCAGATGCATAATCAGCGCTTCTCCGCCCTGGAGATGCGCCACAATATATTTTGCCCGTCTGTCAAGTCTCTCGATGTACTGGCCTTCAAGGCGCGCCGCAAAGCGCTCAGGAAACGGAAACCGCAAGTTTGGGCGGCGTTGGTCGACGCGCACGAGCGTGTGGCCTGTGAGCACCGGCTCAAGGCCGCGGCGGACGGTTTCGACTTCGGGCAGTTCGGGCATAGGATATTGCTGTTTCGTTCACTGTGGCCCGCCGCTATTGTCCACAGACCGGGCGAGGTCAACTCGGGTGCAGGTCACTCGGGTGCAGGTCAATGTGGCTGAGTTGAATGTGGCGACTATCGCTGCCGACAACCGACCGCTATGGACCTCGCAAATCCCGCTTGCGCCAAACCCAATCGTCCGACACGCGACACTTGCCACTCAACACTATTCACCAGCCACATCTCACTCGACAGGGCCAATGGCCGAAAGCCGACCTCCGCGCGATACATCGCGACTGATCGACCGTGCCGCCGGCCGCATGGTCGCGAGCTATATTTCGCTGGTCTACAATACCTCAAACCCGCCCCCCATGTGGGACGAGTATGTCGACACATTTCGCGCGCTACATCCCTTTATCCTGGCGCTGTGGCACGGGCAGTTCATGCTGTTGCCGGCACTCCCACGCGAAGACATTCCAACGAAAGTGATGTTGGCGCTTCACCGCGACGCCGAGTTGATGGGGATCGCGCTGCGCCGTCACGACATTGAACTGATCCGGGGTGCGGGCGCGGGCGTTAAGGGCCGCGATCGGGGTGGTGCCAATGCTTTTCGTTCAGCGGTCACGGCGCTTGCTCAAGGGTATACGGTTGGCATGACGGCCGATGTTCCGCCCGGACCAGCACGCCGCGTCGGCAATGGTATCATTACGCTCGCGCGCGTCACGGGCCGGCCGATTTTGCCGGTGGCGCTTGCCTCTTCGCGCTACATTTCGCTGAACACTTGGAGCCGGATGACCATCAACCTGCCAGGCTCGCGACTTGGCGGCTCGTTCGGCGAACCCATCCGCGTGCCACCGGAACTCGATGCGGCCGAGATGGAACATTACCGGGGGCTGGTCGAGCGGCAACTCGATATCGCAACGGCGGACGCCTACGCCCGCGCCGGCGTCAGCGCATTGCGGGCAACACCCTCGGTCGCCATCGAGGCCGGCATGGCAACACCTGGGCGCGGGTTGAAGCTGTATCGGGGTGTATCAAATTTGGCGCGGCCGCTGCTTCCGGGTCTCTTGGCGCGACGGGCAAAGCGCGGCAAGGAGGACGCGGCGCGGCGTGACGAACGTTTCGGCATCGCGTCCCAAAAACGGCTTGATGGACCGCTCGTCTGGCTGCACGCAGCAAGCGTCGGCGAAACGAACACGACGTTGCCCGTGATTGCCGAACTGCAGCGCCACCGGCCGGATCTGGGTATTTTGCTGACGACGGGAACCGTGACATCGGCCGGTATCGCTGCATCGCGGCTCACAGGCGGCGCCATTCACCAGTATCTGCCTTTGGATGTGCCTGCTTACGTGAACACGTTCCTCGACCACTGGAAGCCTGATCTGGGCGTGTTCACGGAAAGCGAGATCTGGCCAAACCTGATCCTCGCGGCTGGACAGCTGAATGTCCCGCTGGCGCTGGTGAACGGCCGCTTATCAAAGACGTCATTCAAGCGCTGGCGGAACCAGCCCGGGATGGCATTGCCCGTGTTCTCGCGCTTCAATGTGGCCATGGCCCAGAACAAAATCCATGCGCTGCGCCTGACGCAACTCGGCGCGCCCAATGTCATTGCCGTGGGCAATATCAAAGTCGATGCGCCTCCGCCCGCCGTTGATGAGGCATTGCTCGCCCGCCTCATGGGAGAGATCGGCACGCGTCCGGTCTGGCTCGCCGCATCAACGCATGCGAATGAAGAGACCATAGTCGCGGCAGTTCATCGCGACATCTCAAGGATATGCAGAGGTTTATTGACGGTCATCGCGCCGCGCCATCCGGAACGGTGTGACGAGATCGCCCGAGACCTTCGCACATCCGGCGTGACGCTGCAGCGGCTAACTGAAAACACGCAGACCGGCATGGGGATCGCAGCGGATACTGACGTCTTGCTCGTTGATCAACTTGGCGTGCTCGGCACCATGTTCCGCCTGTCTCCCGTGACATTCATGGGTAAGTCACTCTCTATCGACGGCGGCGGGCACAATCCTGTTGAGCCGATCCGGCTTGGCTCAGCCGTGGTGACAGGGCCAGCGTGGGCCAATTTCGACGACGAGTTCAAGGCACTGATCGAAGCGAAAGGCGCGCAAGAGGTCAAATCCGCAGCGGAGCTTGGGCCGATGGTCGCGCGGTTGCTGTCCTCGCCCGATGAGGTCGCGGCGCAGAAGCGTTCAGCTGAGCGCGTGGTGGTGCAGCTTTCAGGCGCGCTCGATAAAACGGTGGCAGCGTTGCTCGCCCTGGTGCCCGCGGTGGGCGTGCGC
>JANNXS010000404.1:0-2426 GCA_031409695.1 Hyphomicrobiaceae bacterium | reverse complement strand
GGCGTCAGGCGGCCAGGGTTCACTCTGCCCACCCGTGAAACAACTATGGCACATCCCACCACGATTTTAGCGTCAGCCCGTGATGCGCCAGCTATCGACAACCTTGGAGACACTTGTGGCTGCCCAGACCGCACTTTCGATCCGGTCCATTTCCTCAAATGGCTCGACCGAGCCGGTCAACGTGACCGTGCCGTTGTTGATGGCTATTGCACCTTCCTTGCCTCAACATCCGCGTGCCGTTTCAGCGCGTCCTTGATGCGTTGTTTGACATCCGCTGTATGAGGGCGCGGCCGCACGTCGATCAGATTGACGACGTTGACCACACAGCTGACACGTTTAGTGCTCCGTCCCGACGCTGGTGCCAGAGCGTTTTCGCGCGGTCTGCGACGCGGGGGAGGCGCGATTGTGCCTCGTCTCGAGGGGCGCTGCTTGGTCTTGCGCAGCCTGCGTCGTACCAAGCGCGTCGCCGGTTGCGGTACCACCGATCTTGGCAATGGTGGTGAACTCCTGTTGGTAATCCTCAAACGCTGTGCGCATGAACTCGGAGTAGGTGCGCATTATCTCATCGGGACCTTTGCAATCAGACAACTGCTGCGTTAGCGCCGCATCATGTTTCAGGCGCTTCTCGATGAAGGACAGCCATTCGTGATGGAGTGAGGCATTGAACTGCATCATCTGGCCCGCCCATAATTGCATGTTCGACAACATGGGACCCCAGGCTGCAAACCCGTTTGTTTCGCCCAACCCGGGCATCATCTGCTGCGCTGGATCAAGCGGGCGTGTGCCAATGAAAAAGCGGTTCTGATATTGAGGAGTGTCGGTCATGACCAAGAGCCTCTGAGCGAGAGTGGACGAGCGGCTGGGGCAGAAACTAAAGTTTTTTCACCCGCGCTCATTGATCGCAATCAAGCCATGCGACATCGACCTGCGCAATTCTGAGACGCTTGGCCGCTCCCTGTATCTGGTGCATTTACGGCGCAGGCTTGTGCGCCGTCAGTCCACGTCTGGTGAGGCTCGTCCATGCCGCCTCGGCGTCATCGACGATCTCAAAGAGCTCTAGATCGGCTTTTGCCAGCAGGCCGTGCTCGATCATCACATTGAAGTTGATCAGAGACGTCCAGTACGACGCGCCGACCAGTACGACGGGCATCGGTGGGGCTTTGCGCGTTTGCTGCAGAGTGAGGATCTCGAATAGTTCGTCCAGCGTCCCGAACCCACCGGGAAACACCGCGAGCGCATTTGCACGCATGGCGAGATGCATCTTGCGCATCGCGAAGTAGTGGAACCGGAAGGTGAGATCGGGTGTCGAGTAGGCATTCGGTTCCTGCTCATGGGGCAATGTGATGTTAAAGCCGATGCTGGGCGCACCGGCGTCTTGTGCGCCTCGATTGGCCGCCTCCATGATGCCGGGACCGCCGCCCGTGGCAATGACATTGTTGCGCATACCTTGGTCGGTTGCGAGCGCGCCGCCACGCGTCGAGACGATCCGCCCGAACCGGCGGGCCTCCTCGTACCAGTGCGACAGTGCGATCTGCTGATTGGCCGCCGCGCGAGCGATGTCCCCGCGCGCGCGCTTCAAGAGCCCCTGTACGTTTTCCGGAGATGGCACACGGGCGCCGCCAAAAACAACGACCGTCGATCGCACGCCCCAGTCGCGCAACAGCAGCTCGGCCTTGGCGTACTCGAGCGCAAAACGGATTGAGCGCATCTCGTCGCGGAGCAGAAACGCCGTGTCCTCGACGGGCAACAGATAGCTCGGCGATTGCATTTGGGCGCGGTTTGAAGTCTGGTCGGCCATCGCGGATACCTGCTGATGAGACGTGCGGATACGTTCATCACCAGTAACACGCGCCAACTCGTGTTTGGCCGTTGATCCAGCTCAATCCGTTGCTGCTCCTCAGCCTGAATCTCAAATTGCAGCCGTGCGGCATCGGCGAGGGCGTTGGCGGAAGACGCTGACCGATGGAAGGTGTGAAACTTCCGCCGCGATCGGTACGTACTTGATCGATTGACGACCGCCAATCTGGACGACCCAAACCGGTGACGATACCGTGCCCCTTGTGAAAATCATGTATACCATCCTGGTCACCGCCGTCTTTGCAGGAATGTCCACAGCCATGGCGTTTTTGCCGTCGGGCGAGATTTTTAGTCGCTTGGTCGCCGATCGCGGTCCAACAATTACCAGCGGTATCGCCTATGGCGCCAACCCGCGTCAAAAGCTCGACGTCTACCAGCCGAAAGCGCCATGCCCCGACGGTCCGGTTGTCATGTTTTTATATGGCGGCGCATGGACGAGTGGCGATCGTAGCACCTATGGATTTGTCGGCTCCGCGCTGGCGGCGCGTGGTATAACGACCATTGTGCCGGATTACCGCATCTATCCTGATGTCAAGTTCCCCGGGTTTGTGGACGACGCGGCGCTGGCC
>JANNXS010000403.1:0-2534 GCA_031409695.1 Hyphomicrobiaceae bacterium | reverse complement strand
AGGTTTGACGTAAACGTCAAGGAGTTCCCATGTCCCCCGTGCTTAACCTCCAGGATTGGCGCTTCACCGTCGACCAGGAAAAGATCGCCTGGGCTATTCTAGATCGCGTCGGCGAGAGCCAGAATTCGCTGTCGCGCCGCGTACTCGAAGAGCTTGGAGAGATCGTCAAGGCGGTCGCCGTGGGCGCCAAAGACAAGAGCGTACGCGGTCTTGCGCTCCTGTCCGGAAAAGACAAAGGCTACATTGTCGGTGCCGACGTGCGCGAGTTCGAGACTTTAAAGTCCGAGCAGGACGTGATCGACAACATAAAAACCGTCAATGGTATGCTCGATGAGATCGAGAAACTGTCTGTGCCAGTGGTGACGGGTATCCACGGTTTCTGCCTTGGCGGCGGTCTCGAGTTGGCGCTCGCCTGCCATTGGCGCATTGCCACGCGTGACGATGCCACGCGCTTCGGTTTTCCTGAAGTGAAACTGGGACTCTTTCCAGGTTTCAATGGCACCGCGCGTTTCATCCGGCAGTCCGGCGCGCTTGCCGCCATGCCGGCCATGCTGGCTGGCAATATGATCCGGGCGAGTGCGGCACGCGGCATGGGCTTCGTCGATGAACTCGTCGATACCGAGAGCCAACTGCGTTGGGCCTGCCGCCGTGCGATCGACAAGGGCCGTCGGTCGAAACCTGTGGGTGGTTGGAAATCCTGGATTTCGCAGTGGCCTCTACGTGGGCGCGTCGCCGCGAAAATGCGCCTTGAAACTGCGAAGAAGGCCAACGAAGCACATTATCCCGCGCCGTTCCGCTTGATCGACCTCTATGAAAAGCACGGCGGCGGCTATGCAAAAATGAAGGCCGAGGAGACGCGCGTCTTCGCCCCGCTCATGATGGGTGACACCTCAAAGAACCTGCGCCGCGTGTTTCGCCTCTCGGAAATGCTGAAGGCCCAGGTGCCTAAGGATATCGCCTGGACGCCGCGGCGCGTCCATGTGATCGGGGCCGGCGTGATGGGCGCCGACATCGCTGGCTGGTGCGTTGCTTGCGGCCTTGAAGTGACGTTGCAGGATCTCTCGCCCGAGGCGATCGCGAAAGGCATCGACGCACAGGCGAAACTGCTCGGGCGCAGGTTCAAGACCAAAGCGCTGAAGGATGCCGCGAAGGCGCGCCTGATCGCCGATCCCAAGGGCGAGGGTATCGGCCGCGCGGATGTCGTGATTGAGGCCATCGTCGAACGCGTCGAGGTCAAGCAGAAGCTGTTCGCCGACATTGAGACCAAGTTGAAGCCCGGCGCCGTTATGGCAACCAATACGTCCTCGATCATGATCGAGGACATCGCCAAAGGCCTGAAAGATCCGGGCCGCCTGATCGGCGTACACTTCTTTAATCCAGTCGCAGCCCTGCCGCTGGTTGAGATCGTGCGCGGGAAGGACAGCCGCAAGGACGAGATCGACAAGGGCTGCGCCTTCGTCGCGGCAATAGACAAGTTCCCGCTGGTGGTGAAGTCGTCGCCGGGCTTCGTCGTCAATCGCGTGCTCGGCCCCTACATGATGGCTGCCATGGAGCGCATGGAGAAGGGCGAGACGAAAGAGCTGATCGATGAAGCTGCGCGCTTTTTCGGCATGCCCATGGGGCCGATTGAATTGGCCGACCAGGTCGGTCTCGATGTCTGTGCCAATGTCGGCCGTGTCCTCGGCCGCTCGGCTGAGGGTAGCAAACTGCAAAAGCTCGTTGATGGCAAGAAACTCGGCAAGAAAACGGGCGAAGGTTTCTATGTCTGGAAAGACAGTAAAGCCGTCAAAACGCCCGTCACGGCGGAACGGTCAAAACTTGAAACGCTTGGCCGCGAGCTGGTCGAGCCGTTGATCCGCGAATGCGAAAAAGTGCGCGACGAGAAGATCGTCGAGAATGCCGACCTGATCGACGCGGGCGTCATTTTCGGCACGGGTTTCGCCCCGTTCCGCGGCGGACCACTCCACTTCAAGGCGAGCGAACCAAAGAGCAATGTCACGCAGCTCCGGCCAAAGGCCGAGGCGGCGGAGTAGGTACATCATGACGGACCAAATCCGCCGCCGTCCTCTCCGGCGTCCGATCGCGCACAGCGTTCTGACCGGTCTACGGCTGCATCACCGCGCATTGACCGCTGTTGTCTTCGCTCTTGCGATCTACCTGCTGCAGCCGAGCACCGTTGGTCTCAGTGTCAGGTTGGCGACGGCGTGGAACGCGGGTGGTCTCGCTTATCTTGCCATGGCAGCGTTCCTGATGTCGACGTGCTCGACGGTCCGCATCAGGCTGCTTGCCGCTCAAGAGGACGAGACACGGTTTGTCTTCTTCTGCCTCATCCTGTTTGCGCTTGTGTCGAGCTTCTATGCCATGTTCGGGCTGATGGTCGATGCCAAGGCGCAGGTGGGCACGGCAAAGGTCCAGCACATTTGCCTCGCGGCCCTGACAATTCTCGTGTCGTGGCTGGCCATCCAGGTGGTCTTTACATTGCACTACGCACACGCATTCTATGGCGACCGCAATGGGGACACGGACATCGACGG
>JANNXS010000402.1:0-9589 GCA_031409695.1 Hyphomicrobiaceae bacterium | reverse complement strand
GGCACGGGATAGCGCGGATTTCCCGACGCCACCTTTCTGAGAAATTAGTGCGATGATAATGGGCATGACCTAGCTGCTACTTTCTTATGTGCTAGGTTTATATGCCCCTGCAAAGCACAGCGCAATAATGTGAAAAAATTCGAAACGCAGAGGTGTAACAAAATAGCTGCTAATTATGTTGCTGATAAATAAGTTGCAGCTAGAAAACTAGCAGCTACCGTTCTACGTCACAACAGCGCCGTGTGGCCGGCGAGCCGAGCGGAGAACATCGGCAATCCAACGCGCTCCAGCCGCTTGACGTACTCGTTCGCAGAAAGGGGCGGTGCCTTCATCCGCGCGCGGCAGGTCTTAATCACCTTGAGGACGGTCAACGCGTGGTGGGCAAAGCAGTCGAGAAAGAACAGGTCGGGATGCATGGGCGTGACCCCGTGAATGGCCAGGATTGCCGCTGGAAAATGCTTGAGGTTGAATGTCACCAGGGTGTCGCAAAGGCCGACAATGGCGGCGGCGAGCACATGCCGGTCACCGGTATCGGGCAACGTGAGGCGGGGAATGAGATCGGCATAGCCAGTGACGATCGCCGCGTCGGTGTTGGCGTCCATCTGTTGGCGGCGGCGGTCGATCTTGGCCGGGTCGATGCCGGGATTGGCACCGATGACAGCGCGCATCCACTCGACGTGGATGTCATCGGACCATCGGGCTTTGAACAGGCCTTGTTTGGCGGACTCCACGATCAGGTCGGTGAGCGTGATCGACGCCAGGACGTTGGCGTCAAAGAGCGCGGCGGGTCTGGGCACGGATCACTCCAGGCCTAGTTCTTGGCCGAGCGTCACCATCTCCTGCATGGCCTTCTCATGGGCGATGTCGGCGGCCTGTTTGTGGGCGAGCAGGTCTTCCAGGCGGATGCGGTGGTGGGTGCCGACGAGGTGGGCGGGCAGCTTGCCGCTGTCGATGAGGCGCACGATGGTGGTGCGCGACACGTTGAGAATGTCAGCGGCCTGGTTGGGGGTGAGTTCGTGGTCCAGCGGCACGATGGCGACGGCGCGGTTCTGGGCGAGGTCCACCATCAGCTGGCGGAGCAGATCATGGATTTGGTCGCTAAGCGGCAGTTCTTGGCCAGACACGCGATCGACCAACGCAAAACGGGCCTCGGGCCTATCCAGGTCATGGATGGCCTTCTGGGCGAATGTCACGGTCTCCGGGGTGGGTGACACCGGTTCGTTGTAGGCGCGGATGCTCATGGGGCGTTCTTTCGTTCTCCCTTGCAGTATGGGGTGAAGTGAGAACATTGTCAATATCTGCTTTAAGTGAGCAATGAGGCATGGCCTGAGACTGCGTGATTAAACAAGCCCGGTTCAGCTGGTTTGAGCAGTCGCGGTACCAAGAACGCGTGCTTCTTCCGCGCGGTCGTCTTCCAGCACGGAAGCGAAAGGATCTTCGCCAGCCTCGATACGCCGGACTGCGGCTTCCCATTGCAACAAGGCCGTCCGTTTGAGTTTGAGCAGGTCGGCGGCACTGTAGTGTTTGGCAGTCACGTTTCGGCGCTGCGAATGATTCAAGATGGCGCCCCGGATGAAGTCGCCGAACCCCAGTAGTTCCAGGTAGGACGAGCAGGTGCGGCGCAGATCGTGAGGCGACACGGGATTGGCCGCGCCTTCCCGGTTCCGAAAGTCAAACACCCATACTTTATCTGGGGTGTCTGCGGCGGGCTTGCCATGTTTGTCGGTGGGGCGTTGGGCGCGGCGAAGTGCTGTGGCCAGCGCATGGGAGTCCACGCCTTGAGCATCAGCTGCCGCAGGGTCGCGGACCGGTGACGGGAACACGTGATGGCCTTTCGCACGCATGATCGCAGCTGCGAGGATGGCGCGTGACCAAGGTGGCAAGGGCACGACGTGGGGGCGGTCGCTCTTGTTTTCCACGATGGTCCAGGTTGCCGCTGTAAGATCGACATCGGCTTTACGCATGGCGGCGATCTCGCCGGATCGCTGGCCAAGCAGCAACTCCAGCATCAGCATGTCGCGGGTGGCATCGTCCATTCGGGCGGCGGGCAGGCCGGCAACGAAGGCACGAATTTCCGCGACGGTGAGAATGCGGTCGGACGCTGTTTCGCGATAAAGGCGATGACCGCGCGAGGGGTTCCCGTGCGGCCATTGAACATAGCCTTGGCTGGTCGCCCAACTGAGCATGGCGCGCATGGTGCGTAACATGTGGTTGGCC
The DNA here is from genome assembly GCA_031409695.1 of Hyphomicrobiaceae bacterium. GTDB lineage: Bacteria > Pseudomonadota > Alphaproteobacteria > Rhizobiales > Hyphomicrobiaceae > JABFRJ01. The sequence continues at coordinate 7,372 of JANNXS010000402.1, read as the reverse complement.
AGGATCGGGGTGTCCTTCATGGCATCGCGGGCTGCGGCGAACGTGGCGTGGTCGAGTTTCGACGGGGCGAAATGGCCGAAACGGGAGCGCCCGTGGTTCTCAAACGATTTACGGTAGGCCCGGGCACTGTTGGGCTTGAGGTTGACGGCCACGTGGCGCTGCATCCAAGCCTCGAACAGTTCGCCGACGGTTGCGAAGTGGCGATCGGTTTCGGGTAGGGGATCGTCGCCTTGGGCGGCAGTGGCGAGGTGGGCCAAGGCAAGCTTGCGGGCTTTCTCGACGGTCAGAGGGCCAAAGCGGCCGATGACCTTGCGCCGCGACTTGGTGCCGACCGAATAGGTGACGCAGAAGCTGATGCCACCCTGAGGCGTCACCTGGACGCCGAAGCCAGTCAATTCATCATCGCGGATGATGCGCAACTTGCCATCCCCGTTGAGGCCATCGAGGAAGCGCTTCGTGATAACGGGCATGTCGACCCTCTGATCAAAATCACCACCTGATCACCGGGTCCAGATATACACCAAATATACGTGAGAAACAGCAAGTCGACGACGGAAGCTGAGGGAAGACGAGGGCAGATGATGGACTTCAATACATTGATTTAGCTTGATAAAATTCATAATAAGCTGCTGGATCAAAAGCTTGTGATTCAGCGATTTTGATGACTCTTAATCACCGGGTCCACGGTTCGAGCCCGTGATCACCCACCAACGCCGGCAACAGCGCGCTCAATCAGACGTTCACGTACGATAGCGCCCACAACATGCTGAGCAACTCAGCCGTCGGCGCGTACACGTATCCGACGCAAGGCCTCGGCGCCGTCCGCCCGCACGCGGTCACGCAGGCCGGCCCCTATGCGCTGGCCTACGACGCGTCCGGCAACGCCACGAGCAAGGTCGGCGCGGGCGTGTCGAACCTGCTGACCTGGGACGCGGAGAACAAGCTAGCCTCGGTGCAGGTGGGCGGCATCGTGCACAATTACGTTTACGGCGCAGGCGATGAGCGATTGCTGCATGTGATCCCAAACGCGGCAGGCGACAAAATCACCGTTTTCCTCGGCGAAGCCGAGATCGACGAGTTCGGGACATGGACCAAGTACGTCCATCCCGATGTGAAGCGTCGGGGCAATGGTCCGTCAGCGCAGAAATTCTTCCACCACCGCGATCACTTGGTGTCGATCCGTCTAATCACGGACGGCGCGGGGGCGGAGGTCAGTCGCACAACGTACACGCCCTATGGTCACCCGGCGCAACAGAGCGGCGCGCATAAGGAGCCGCTCGGTTACATCGGCGAACGTCGCGACGAGGAAACGGGACTTCTATATCTGCACGCCCGATACTATGATCCGCATCTCGGTCGCTTCATCTCGCCGGACTGGTGGGACCCGGATTTGCCGGGGGTGGGTACGAATCGGTATGCGTACGCGTGGAATGACCCGGTAAATCAGAGTGATCGGAATGGGCATAGTCTTGATACGGGACTTGATATCGGCGCAGCCATGGACGCCCTCGGAGTCGGGGACTACCACGGCTACGACGCGAGCAAGTCGGCTGCACAAGAAAAGGCTGGACCGTCGCCCAATGGCGGCCCGCAACGCAGCAACCAGACGCCGGAGAAGGGGGCGTCGCCAAACAATTCCCCGTCTATCCGCGAGGCGTCACCCAATAAAGGGCCAACTATTGAACTGGCGAACAAGGCAGGCACTGGTCCACTTGGCAAAAACGACAAGCAAATTTCGGAGGGTGGAGGCATTTCTGGAGGGGTCGGCGGACGGGTTGGCGGATGGGACAATCCGTCGATCCCGGGAGTTACCGGACCGAGCGGATTGCGCAATGGACAATATGCTGGGGGCCAGCACCCGGCAACTGGAGTACCATTTAGCCAGCAGGGTTTCCCACAATTTGGGCAAGTTCCCGGTGCCGTCAAAGCCCAGGTCACGATCAAACCAACAGGAAGCCGCACCGCGGATCGGCGAGCAGCTGAGCAGGCTGCGCGCAACTCTGGGCAGGCAACCCAAGCTAGTCAGCCGAATACGACGTGGCACCACACTGAAAATGCGGGAATTATGCAGCTGGTCGATCGATCGATACACACTGGAACGGGGCACCACGGCGGCTTTCATGTCTGGGGAAATTGACGGAGTTGGTAAATGAAACTCGTGCTCGAACGAAAACCGCCAACAGAAGAGCAACTTCGACAGTACGAGAGTGAAATAGGGGCAAAGCTGCCGCTCGACTACCGGTCCTGGTTGCTCGCGCACGGAGGAGGAAGGCCAGTAGAGACATTATTGCCAGAAGTGCAGGGCGAGCGCTTCGACGTATCGGAGTTTTTCTCCCTGTCACACGTCCCTGGGGTTGACCTAAGCGAGCGGTTTCAAGAAAGTGTAGGACTTATTCCCAAAGGCAAAATCCCAATTGGCATGTCGCTTGGCAATGATCTTGTGGTGCTCGATCTATTGAGTGGTTCCGTTTCATATCTTCCAGTTCAATCGTACCTTGGGAAACCATTCGTTGAGCGGTGCGATCTTATATTCTGCGCAGAATCGTTTGCGCTGTTCTGCGCATCTCTTGAAGAAGACACGACAAACTACAGTGCAGAACCCGAATAGGTCGGGGTCGACGAACTCGGCACGTGGACCAAATACCTGCATGACGACACCAAGAAAGTCGGCCTCGGCGTATCAGCGCAGAAATTCTACCACCACCGCGACCACCTGAAATCAATCCGAATCGTGACGGATGCGGCTGGCACCGTCGTGCGCGGCGTCACCTACGCGCCCTTCGGCCGCGAAGCGTCCGTGACCGGATCACACAGCGAGACCAAAGGCTACATCGGCCAACGCCGCGACGCCGAAACCGGCTTCGTCTACCTCAACGCCCGCTACTACGACCCCGTTCTCGCTCGGTTCCTCTCCGCCGACTGGTGGGACCCCAACTTGCCCGGCGTGGGCATGAACCGGTATGCGTACAGCGACAACGATCCGGTCAATAAGAGTGATGAGAGCGGTCACGTTGTTGAAACCATTTGGGATGCAGCCGCGCTAGCCTTTTCAATTTCCGCCTTCGCTGACGCAATGAACGGCGGTTCAATCGGCCAAAAGGCCATCGCCACTGCGGCTCTTGCATGGGATGCCGTCGCAACCGGAATTCCCGGGCTTCCCGGTGGAGCGGCAATGGGGGCCGCAGCTCTTGGCCTTGGGGGCAAGGTCGGCAAGACGGGGGCGGCAGCCATTAAGGATTCAGGACTGCGAGGGTTGTCGAAGGACGCCGCAGGAAAGATATCTGGGAACCCGCAAGCAAGTGGCTCAAAGGAACACGCGAAGCAAATGATGGAATTGGCAAAGCAATTTGCTCAACGTGAGGAAGTCTCGTCGGTGGCTATGCACTCAAAAGCATCGGGCATCCTCGGCACAAAGAGTAAGACGGGCGATCCTCTCAACCAGTTCGCCGACCTAACGATCGGTTTCAGGAACGGTTCTTGGGGGTTCATCGAGGTCGCGTCAAAGGGTCAGGCTGGAAAGGTAGGCGAGAAGGCCCGAGACATGGCTGCTGCAGCGACAGCTCAAGGCAAAAACGCAATCGGTCGCGAAGCGTCGATAGGCGAAAATGCGGCGGACTTCGCCAAGGGCGTGATGGATTCGATCCGATGACAGTGGACACACGCACCATAAGGACTCTCGATCGCAGCGCGCTGCTGGCATCGGCTCCTCCTGCATGGATTTACGTTGCCGTGTATTTCTCAGAGCGATCGCTGTGTCTGGGCCCACTTATGGAGGCGTTCCTGGCTGTTTTACGTTCGCACAACCTTAGCGTGAAACAAACATACTTCAAGGCGAGGGGACTCTCGCGCGAGACAGCCCCACGAATCAAAAAACTCACTTCTCTTGCAGCCGCCCAACCGAGTGATCAAATTCGCCGGTTAGTGCTCTTTTCGGCGCGATCGGATTTCGACAAAAACGCGCACTCAACATTTTGTCTTGGAGCTGATTGTTTTGATGGCAGCTTAGCATGCGTTTTTTTTGCTATCCCGCTGACTGATCAAAATTCGAAAACCGAAATGATTGCCAACATAGTTAGTGCCGCTTCGCAAGTCGGTAATATTATTTACGGTTTTGGGACAGCGCTCCCTATTTTTCTCGAACCTATAAGCTTCGGAATCGGGTTTGCTCGAATCACGCCAGAAATGCGATTTTATCGCCCGGGCCACCATTTAGCGGGACATCCGAATGGCGACAACAAGTGGCGCATGGTTCGCCACTATGACGGCTTCAACAATGCGCAGTCTGATATCCGACAAGGGCGCAAGTTGCGTGATGTATATGAATTGAACGTGCTCACGCCTGCGCATTTCCATAACCAGCACATTGGCGGTGTACTTGACGAGTTACGCCAGAAATATGGAGAAACGGCTGAGCATTCGTCTGGGCAAGTCTTGTGGTATCTAAATTTTAAGGAAATAGAAGAGGTTAGAAAAATCTTACTTGGTCAGCACTTGCTATCATGCCCTGAGTAGAAGCCTCCGCTGCATCTCTGGCACCGATCCCAACCACGGCACGTGGACGTTCGCCTATGACTCAGCCTCGCGCCTGATCCGTCAAACGGACGCGCGCGGCCAGCGCAGCGAATATCAGTTCGACGCCCAGGGCCGCATGATTGCGCGGCAGCACTACACGGCCGCCAACGCGCAGACGCAGTGGCACACCTACGCCTACGACTTCGCTGACGCCGACAAATGCCCCACCCGCGTCGCGGGCAGCCACTACAACGGCGGCAAGCTGTGCCGCATGGCGGGCCACTGGGGCTCGTCCGACGTCAACTCTGACCGCAACGGATTGAAGGTGCAGCAGCGCTGGACGTTGAAGGGCGTCACCTACAGCATCACCGACACGCGCGACGCCGGCGGCTATGTCATCGCCAAGGCCTACTCCGACGGCGACGCCATCGGCTCGGTGTCGAACCCGTGGACGTACGACCGCGCCGGCCGCCTCGCCTCGATCCCCGGCCACGTCAACGGCTTCGTCTACAACGCGCGCGGACAGGTCGTCACGGCCGGCTACGCCAACAGCGTCACCACCACCAACGTCTACAACGACGCCCGCGGCTGGCTGAACCGCGTGCAAACCCTGCGCGGCGCGACGGCACTTCAGGATCTCACCTACGCGCGGGCGGCGACGGGACGAATATCGTCCGTATCTGCCTCGAACGCCATCGACACCTGGACCTACGCCTACGACGACCTCGATCGCCTGCTGTCGGCCACCAACGCCGGCAACTCAGCGCTCAGTCAGACGTTCACGTACGATGCCGCCCACAACATGCTGAGCAACTCATCCGTCGGCGCGTACACATCCACAAGGGGCCATCTTCACCGCCCGAGCCAGAGGTCAATATTCGACGCCGATCAGTCCCGATCAGGGGGCAAAATTGCACGCAGATACACATCTAAGGGACGTGCGCAAAGGCCTGTGATGGCGCCTGGTTGCCTGCGAGCTTGAACAGTCCGCCGAGAAGGACTGGTTGGTACTTGAACCGCTTCCCTGTGCGTTGCTCGACTCCGGGAATGACGCGATGCGCGAGATATGCGTTGGGACTGCCGAAATCGAAGTAGAAGATGGGGTCCATGTTTGCCTCACCACGTTTCGCCGAATGGTCTTAAATCTAGCTCATGCGTCCAGGCGTCTCGGGTCTGGCAATGGAGCTGCCAATAGGCTTCTCCAATGGACGCGGGGTTCATCAACGTATCCGGTTGCAGGTTCGCTAAAGCTTCGGCGCCACGGGCCTTGACGATGCGATCTCGGACGAACGCGGTGTCAACACCGGAATCGATTACGAGATGCGCCACGTGGATGTTCTGCGGCCCGAGCTCACGTGCCATGGCTTGTGCGACGGCACGTAGTCCGAATTTTGCGGAAGAGAAGGCCGTATATCCTTTCCCGCCGCGCATGCTTGCCGTCGCGCCCGTGAAGAAGATTGAGCCACGTCCATGCGGGATCATGCGGCGCGCCGCCTCACGACCGGTTAGGAAGCCCCCGTAACAAGCCATTTCCCAGACTTTTCGAAAAACGCGCTCCGTCGTGTCGAGAATCGGAAAATTGACGTTGGCTCCGACATTGAAGATGCAAACTTCCAGCGGCGCTTCGTTGTTAGCTGCATCCAAGAATGCAGCAACGGATTCTTCTGTACGCGCGTCGAGAGTGTGCCCGGTGAACTTGCCGCCAGCAGCTTCGATCTCGGCCTTCAAAGACGCAAGCTTTTCGCCCTGCCTTCGTCCGCCGTGAACACTGAACCCTGCGGCTGCAAAGCGCTTGGCGATGGCAGCGCCGATAAAATCGCCAGCGCCGACGATTGCGACACTCGCCCGTGGAGTCGACATCCGCATCTCCTCAGAAAGTTCACTTTTAAGACTCATAGGTCTTGAAATAAGATGTTGTCAATGACAGACGTCAAGGATGAAGTGGAACGAACTCTCAAATGAGAACTGCTCGCTGGCGCGCTCGCTCGCCGTGATTGGTGACCGTTGGACGCTGCTCATCCTGAGGGATGCATTTTTGCGCGTGCGCCGGTTCGACGATTTCCAAGAGCGTCTTGGCATCGCGCGGCGCGTCCTGGCCGAGCGGTTGGCAGTGCTGGTCGAGCATGGCGTGTTCGAAAAGACAGCGTATCAGGAACGACCGACGCGTTATGAGTATCGGCTCACCAAAAAGGGGCTGGGACTGTATCCGATCATCCTGTCACTCGTGCATTGGGGTGACGAGCACTATGCCGGCAGGAAGGGACCGCCAGTCTATCATCGGCATAAGACCTGCGGGCATCGCTTTCGCTCGGTCATGTGTTGCTCCGAGTGCGGTGAAGCCGTGGGCGCAAAGGATGTCATGGCTGAAGCCGGTAAGGCGTGACTTAAGCGCGGAAGCGGCAACCGAGCTCCCCGCCGGCTTGGCCACATAGTAGCACGCTAGAAGTGACACGCGTTCAGATGCGCAAAGAGCTCGCTGCCCATGGGCGCAAATTGCACGCGGGTGGCAACAGGATGGCATGCGAAAGTAAGAGCGGATGATGGCGAGCACAGCAACACCCGAATGGAAGAAAACAGCGTGCATCATCTGCGCGCTGAACTGTGGCCTTGAGGTGCAGACCGAGCGGCGTCGCATCGTGCGCACGCGCGGGGACAAGAGCCATCCGATCTCGCAAGGCTACATCTGCGAGAAATCGCAGCGAATGGACTACTACCAGAATGGCGCCGACCGCCTGTCTTCGCCCCTGCGACGGCGCGCGGATGGCACCTACGAAGCCATTGATTGGAACACCGCTGTTCAAGAAATCGCCGACAAACTTGCCGCCATCAAAGCGAAGCACGGCGGCGCGAGCATTCTCCA
>JANNXS010000401.1:0-5242 GCA_031409695.1 Hyphomicrobiaceae bacterium | reverse complement strand
CGCCGTAGAGGTCGATCACCAGCTTTCCGTCAACCGGTACCAGCAGCACCTTCTCAACCAGCGATCGGATCGCCTCAGCTGCGTCCTTGTCGGTCTCTGGCAGCGCGATAGCCGTCTGCAGCTCGGCCACACGCTTACGGTAAGCCTCGGCCATGCCGGGATTGAGGAGCACCTTCTGTTCCGGCGTGGCAGCCAGCTTGGCATTCAGGACGTCCTCACGGGCCTCCAGTGCCAGCAACTCATCCTTCAGCGATCGTGCCGGCACACCCTCTGCGATGGCGTCGACAATCTGTCGCAGCCGCCGCTTGAGCTTGGTCAGTTCCGCCTCGGCGGACGCCCGCTCGGCATTGGCGTTCATGCGCCCCCGGTTCACCTCGGCAATGAAGGCGTCGCAGAACTCCTTGAAGATTTCCGGTGCCATCACGTGGTGACGAAGGCCGGCGAGCACGGTCGCCTCCAGCTTGTCGCGCGCGATTGCGAGCCGGTTCTGGCAGGTGCCCTTGTTGCGAGCCGCCGCGCATCCAAGGTGCGTCTGGCTGATCATGACGAAGCCGGAGCCACAGCAGCCGCATTTGGTGAGGCCCGACAGCAGGTAACGCGGCCGGCGACGATCCCACGGCTGCTTAGCGGCGCCAGTGACCGTGTAGGAGACCTCCTTCTGCCGCGCCTTCACGCGCGCCCAAAGGTCCTCGCTGACGATGCGAAGCTCGGGCACGTCCTTTTCGATCACATCGGCATCGTCGTTGACGCGTGACCGGCGCTTCCCCGTCTCCGGATCCTTCATGTACTTCAGCTTATTCCAGACCAACTTGCCCACATAAAGCGGGTTATTGAGGATGCCTGTGCCGCGCTCGGCATTGCCATTGATCGTCGACGCGCCCCAGCCGGTTTCGCGAGGGCCTGCAATGCCCTCTTCGTTCAGCATCCAGGCGATCTTGCGTGGCGGCATGCCGGCCGCATACGCCTCCATGATGCGCAAAACGACTTTGGACTCGGTGTCGTTGATCTTGCGGCCGCCAACCTCGAAGGTGCCATCCGACTTCGGCGTTCGCACGACATCATAGCCGTAGGTCAGGCCGCCGCCCGACTTTCCGCCCTCGACGCGGCCGCGGAGCCCGCGATGCGTCTTCTCTGAAAGCTGTTTTACATACAGCGCGCCCATGGTGCCACCGAGGCCGATATGGATCTCGCTGACCCAACCCTCGCTTAGGGTGAACAGCTTTACGCCGCTGAAGGTCAGCTGTTTGTAAAGGTGCGCAACGTCCTCGAGATCTCGCGACAGCCGATCGAGCGCCTCAGCGACGACCACATCGAACTTCCGGTCGCGAGCGTCTTGCAATAGGCGCTGGTAGCCGGGACGCAGCTTCGTGGTACCGCTCATGGCGCGGTCTTCATAAGCGCCGACGAACGCCCAGCCCTCGCGGTCGCACCGCTCGCGGCAGACGCGAAACTGATCCTCGATGCTCGCCGCGCTCTGCATGTCGGTGCTGAACCGGCCGTAGTGTGCGTACCGCATGAGCAAGCCTCCAACAAGATTTTCCAGGCATCCTACCTCATTCCAGCTGCAAACGGAATCCACGCAAGTCATCATGAACTTGCGAGGCCTTGCAACGTTGGTTTCAAAGTCTTTGCGCATCAAACACGGCATCGACCCGAAACGGCTTGACGATGCCTCCGGTTGCTGCGGCGGTTGCCTTGTGACGGTCACGGTCCGGTCGTCAACTGGTCGGTAAAAAGCAACATCGACCGTGGTGACCACGGCTCTCAACCGACGCAAATCAACTTGATCCAACGTGTAAGCGGCGAAAGACTTGCCGCAACGAAAACGAATGAGCAGAGCGCTAACTGCCGCCACAGCAGAACATAGCTTGCTGCAGGCACGTGTGACCGGCGAGACCTGTTTGGGTCAAGATGTTTCACGGCATCAGCTCGACCGGAACCCGGTCCGTCGGATCGGGAGGACGGTCGGACGCGCATCTGCGGAGGTACCAGCCGTCGGCCCTTCTCGCGTGCTTGCCTCGTGCTTGCGCCGGTTCTCGTACTCGGCGATCATAACACTGAGGTTGTCCGTGAAGCGACGGTCTACGAAGTAAACTGGTCGGCGTGCGCCATCAGCTACGGTGCGCGTACCCTGGCGGACTTGGCCAGCCGGAATGCCGCGATATATTTGCTGGACCTCAGCGCGGTCGGTATCATCGGTGATCTCCGAGAAATCCAGGATATCCTCAAGCCGGACAGGGTCGGGTTTTGCCTGTTGCGCCCGCCCTGTGGGAACTTCGGGCTCGGCCGGACTGAGATAGCGCAAGAAGGTCCTCATCTGTCGGGTGTCGTCGGGGTCGCTGGCTCGAGGCAGCGAACTGGCGCGGAACACGTCTCTCGTAATGCGATCCTGGTCGATGATGGAATAGGGCCCCGGTTGCGCCGTCGGCGACAGTGTGCCGCGCGTGCCGTAAACGCCCGCTAGCAACAGCAGCGAATCCATCGCGAGTGCGAGCAGCCCGGCGAAAATCGCGAGCTTGTCGTAGCGATCGAAAGAAATGATACTCGCGGCGAGCCGATTTTCAGTGTCCGGATGCAGGCCGATATCAAGGCCGGCGATGCGCTTCGACACGTCCCGCGTCAAGTCGGTGAACGAGGCGAGCGATGACACCACGGAGAGGCATTTGCGGGCTTCGATCATCAAGTTCTCGAACACCAGCGTGTTCTCGATGTCCTTGAGGCTCTTTTTGTTCGGGTTGTTGGACGTGGCCGCCGTAATGCGAGCCGCGTCGCGAGACGGGTCGCCTGTCGCGGCCCGCTCACGCACTTGCGTTGCCGTGCACTGTTTTTCAAACTCGCCGACTTGTGTGAGTGCTTCGAACACTTTCGTTGCGGCAGCGCGGTGGTCGCGGCCGCAGGCCAAGGTGTCGGTTCTGCCGGACGCCCGGAAACGATCGTTGAGGCTCGCGCAGACGGCCTCGATCTTGCGCAGGCCGACGAATGTCGGATCGGCGCGATAGGCGTTGCGCGCGCCTTCGAGGTCGGCACCCGTGAAGGCTTGGGCGGTCGGCGTTGTGCCACCTGTGGAAGATGTGGCGGATGGGTCGGCGACGCCGAGTTCGGCCGACGTAATCGCAAGCTCGCTGCGCGCAGTGCCGTCCTGCGCGCGAATGCGCTCGATCCGGCCGCGGAGTTCGGTCAGCTGGCGGTTGAGTGGATCGAAGTCTGCTTGGAGTTTGCCAACACTATCGCGCAAATCGCGCAATGGCGGGATGCGCTCGTTTCCGGTGCGGCCCAGCTTTTCAAGTTCACTGGGATCGCCGCTTTCGTAGTAACGATAAACCGGCCCGCGTCCGTCTTTGCCCGAAATCGTGCCCTTCTCAACGTCTTGCAGCGTCTTCACTCGAGCATCGAGCTTCGTCTTTGCATCCGCCAGCGACTGACGTAGCGTGGCAACCTTGGGCTCAAGTTCTAGCGCCTGCTTCTGCATGACATCGAGTTCGCGCTCGGTGGTCGCCAGCGTCGCCGTGGCAGTCGCCTTGCGCTGCTCAGCCGTTGCCCGCCGTGCCTGAGCAGTTTGTGCGCGTTCGACTTCGGATCGCCGTCGCTCACCCGCAGCCCGCTCGGCCGCCGCATCCGTCTTCTGCGCCTCCTTGATGAGCGCCGCAACGTCGGTCTCCATGACAGCCCAGTCTTTGTTGTCGGGTTTGGTCAGGCTGCTTTTCTTGTCGGCTTCATCTGCCAGGGCCTTGCGCAGCAGCGCGATCATGCCCTCGAACTCGTCGGTCCCGATGTCGCGCGCGTTGTTGTATTTGTCCTTGGCGCTCCACTGGGAATAGATGCCCTCGAACGAGAAGATCACGGAAATTGCCATCGCCATGACGTAGGCGAAGAAGATCGGGGCCTGCTGCGGTCGGCGCACGAGCACGAGGAACAGCGCTAGGCCAATGGCAGAAAGAACCACCTGCGAGCCCTCGATCCGACCCTGCAGTGCGAACCAGAAAATTGCGGTGCCGCCGCCAAATCCGATCGCGAGCGGGACCGCGGTCGCCAGGAAGCGCATGCCCGCACTTCGCTGTCCATCCGCGGTCGCCTGATCGGCCAGCTTGAAGCCGATTTCGAACGCCAGGAAATACATGAAAGACTGCACGCCGAACGACACGAATGCGCTCATGATCGGCCCCAAGCCGTATGCGTACATACCAAGATACGTGGTGGCGAACGAAGCAATGCCGAGAATCGAGCCGGCAAGCGCGAAGCCGGCGAAGCGAACGTTCTTGTTGAACTCATAACTCCAACGGGACAAAAATTTCCGCATTATCAGCTCCGTACTCAATCAATATCGCTTGTGAAACCTTGGGCACGTTCGATGGCGGCCCAGGCCGCGGGCGGAGGGGGCAGGCCCTCCACCGGCTCCGACCGGAGCATGCCGTCCAATCGCATGGCCGTCAACACGATGGCGATCGCCGGGCACGCCATCAGAACTAGGTTGGAGTTGGCGTAGGCGACAAAACTCATCGGCTGTCCCATGACCGGGATCAGGCCGAACACATTGCCCCAGGCGAACGCCCATTGGAGGGCGAACAGGGCGGTGACGCCGATGCACAAGAGGGCCAGGAACTGCGTGCGCGCCCTTTCCACCGGCAGGCCGCGCCTAAAACGCGGGGAGAAGAGGCCCGTCATGAGGCAGATTGCAACGATGATAACCTGTGCGACGGCGACGAGGCTTGCGAACAGGACACCGAAGCGGCCGAGCACGTAAGCACCGATGAAATCGCTCTGGACCACAGGGATGCTGAACAATGCTGGCTTCGGTGGTCGCGCCAGCAGCGGCCGGGCCGTGGCGGCCTTCTCGCCGCACATCGATGCCGCCATCATGCGCTCCAAATCGAGTATCATTCCGCCGATCATGTCGCGCCACGACGGGCTTCCGTCTGCCCGTGCGCGGCGCGGCATGTCTGTCGCCCCGGGAAGGCGCGGCACGCCGCACGGCGCGGTCGCGATCGCGGCCCGCGCCTGCATCACCTGGTTGCCCTCGTCCGGGAAAAACAGCGTGTCCGGCTCGGCGCCGGACTTGGTGCGCAGATCGAAGAACGAAGCGAGCCGGCCGTAGAACTTCGTCGAGCAGTGCCACGCCGTGCAGCCGCGCCAATCGTCGGCGGTGAGTGTTTGAACGTTGCGCGCCTCGATCGCTCCCCACCACATGTACTGCCTTGCCGCGAGCCCCATGAGCGCGACGGAGCCGACCACGGTGATGAGAATC
>JANNXS010000400.1:0-3115 GCA_031409695.1 Hyphomicrobiaceae bacterium | reverse complement strand
CCTAAAGCTGACGGCGTGAGCGCTGAGACCACGCACGTGCGGGCAAGGGGGGCAGCGTGGGGGCAAGGGGGCCAGGGAGGGGGCAGGGAGGGGGCAAGGGGGCCAGGGAGGGGGCAGGGAGGGGGCAGCGTGGGAACTCGCTGGATGCCGCCAGTTGTGCTAGTTCTGACCCATGTCCGAAATACCGAATCAAAATCCCGCCGCACAAAACCCGCCCCGGCCGAACGCCGTGGTCCGCGTCGGGAACATCGCGTTTGCCATGGACCGGCCAATCGCTGTCTTCGCGGGTCCGTGCCAAATGGAAAGCCGCGCGCACGCGCTCGAAATGGCAGCTGCGCTCAAGGAGATCGCGACGCGCCTCGGCATCGGGCTCGTCTATAAATCGAGTTACGACAAGGCAAACCGAACCTCTCTCACGGGTCGACGCGGCATTGGTCTCGCAGGCGCGCTGCCGGTTTTCGCCGAGATCAAGGAAAAATACGACCTGCCGATCGTGACCGATGTACACGAGATCGAGCACTGCGCCCGCGTTGGTGCGGTCGTGGATGTGCTGCAAATTCCAGCGTTCCTCTGTCGCCAAACGGATCTGCTGGTCGCCGCGGCCAAAACTGGACGCGTGGTCAAGATCAAGAAGGGCCAGTTTCTCGCACCCTGGGACATGAAGAACGTCGTCGCCAAGGTGACCGAGAGCGGCAATGCCAACGTGCTCGTGACCGAGCGTGGTGCGAGCTTTGGCTACAACACCCTGGTGGTCGATATGCGCTCGTTGCCGCAGTTGGCTGAGACCGGTGCGCCCGTGATTTTCGACGCCACGCATTCCGTGCAGCAGCCTGGCGGACAGGGCACATCGTCGGGCGGTGATCGACGCTTTGTCGCGCCGCTCGCGCGCGCCGCTGTTGCCGTTGGCATTGCCGGGTTGTTCATTGAGACACATCAGGACCCCGACAAAGCCCCAAGTGACGGGCCCAACATGGTGCCGCTCAAGGACTTCGAGGCGTTACTGCGCGCGTTGATGGCGATCGACGCCACTGTTAAGGCTCGGCAATCGGACATTGTTTAACCGATAGCGTTAATACGTTGTCTTTCAAGCCACACTTCGCCCGTTAAATCGCGACGGCCACACAACGGTCACTGCTTCAACATGACCGGCCGCAATTCCGCCCTGCCTCAGCCGTTCGGCGGCACAACGGTTCCTTCACGTCAACACGGAGGACGCCATGAAAATACCAAACGTTGTCTCGGCGGCATTTGGCACCAGTCTTTTTGCAGCCAGTCTTTTTGGCACCGGTCTTATCGCGACCAGTAGCGGACCTGCACGCGCGCTTGGACCTGACGGCCCACCCGTCGCGTTCACAACCACGCTCAGCCAATCCGTCTTGGCTGCGGATCGAACTCAGACCGCCTATGTGCGGGTCAACTTGAAGGGCATCCAGCATGCAACCCGCAAGCGCGCGCCGCTCAACATCGCGCTCGTGATCGACCGCTCAGGGTCTATGACCGGGCCTCGCATCCAGGCCGCTCGAGATGCTGCAAAGATGGCGGTTGATCGCCTCGGTCCGCGCGATATCGTGTCGGTGGTGAGCTATGACGATCGTGTCATCATCGAAGTCCCGGCCACGCGCGCGAGCAATCCTGCGTCGATCAAGCAGAAGATCGACCAGATCACTGCGCGGGGCTCAACGGCCATCTGGGCCGGCGTGCAGGCAGGTGCTGACGAGGTGCGAAAATTCAAGTCGCCGGAGCTGGTCAACAAAATCCTTCTCCTCTCGGACGGTCTCGCCAACGTCGGACCAAGCCAGCCGGCTGATTTCGTCCGTCTTGGGCAGATGCTTGGCCGCGAAGGCATCATCGTCTCAACCATCGGCCTCGGCACGTCGTACAACGAAGACCTGATGGCGGGTCTCGCCAAGTCTGCGGAGGGCTCGCACAAGTTCGTCGCAGAGCCAGCCGACCTGAAACGCTTTTTTGATCTTGAATTCGATGACGCACAAAACGTGGTCGCACAGGCCATCAACATCACCTTCGATCTCGCGCCGGGCGTCGGCCCGGGCCGCGTGCTCGGACGGCCAGCCGAGGCGCTCGGTCAACGCTTGCATGTGCGCCTCACGCAGATCATCGCGGACACGGAGCAATCTATCGTGGCGGCGATCGGTATCCCGGCCGCGATTGCGACTGGCGAACAGGTGCTCGGATCTGTCAGTGTGACTTTGACGGACGCAGGCGGCGTGGTCCGAGAGCTCCCCGGCCAAACGATCCGCGCCCGCTTTTCAAGCCTCGTCGCTGACCAATCCGACAGCGTCGACAAGACGGTCATGCGCGATGTGGCAGTCCACGAAGCGCGCGCCATGAACGAAGCCGCGATCAAACTGCGCGACCAGGGACGTGTCGAGGAGGCACGCCGCCGTTTCGAGCAGAACGCCCTCGATATCCAAACCAACTCGACGCGGTTCGGTTTCAGCAACGATCCCTACATCGCGGACCAGCGCAAGGCGGCCGAAGCCGCAGCAGCGCCACCGGCAGCTTCACCCGCGGCGGCCGCAGCCCAATGGGACACGCAGCGCAAAGTGTTGCGTGAGATGGATGTGACCACGTCAGGTTCGCGGCAAAAGTTCTGATCACTGTTAGCGCCTGATCACCGACTGCTTCTGAGACCCCCCGGCGGCCGCGCGCATCGTCGCCCGCGGCCGCGGCTCCTGTGTCAATTTTCACGCGCCGATCTTGGCCCCGGCTTCTTTGGCCTGGTGTTCCAAGCGGCCGCGTTTCTCGGCGGAGATTTTGACCCGCAGCTTCGTCTTGCCGTCTTTGGAGGTTTTCTTGTCGATGATCTCGGCGTGCTCGTGCAGCCAGTGCAGCAGTTTGCCCGCGGTTGGCCCGAGCGTCACCGACAGTTCGTCATCGTCCGCACCGAGAGCGTCGTTGATGTTTGCAAGCAGCGTCGCAACGCCCTCACCCGTCATGGCAGAGACAAGGACGGGCTTGTCGGGTCGACGCGCGACTTCAGCCATCAACTCGTCACGCCGCTCCGCACTGACACGGTCGATCTTGTTCCAGACCTCCAGTATGCGGGTCTTGGCATCCTCAGGATCAACACCCAAACCCCGCAGGACACTTTTGA
>JANNXS010000399.1:0-14370 GCA_031409695.1 Hyphomicrobiaceae bacterium | reverse complement strand
AGAACATTTCGTGCGCGACGCCGTGATGGTGCTCCACGCCCGATTGGCGACTGGTGTTGACGTAAGGCGCCCAATCATACGTTAAACGAAAGCCTGGGCGATCCTGGCAACGCCATCTGCGCAATTCAATTCTCAACTTCGACACCACTCCAACGGTCATCCTGCCCGTCATGCCTTTGCGTGCGATGCACGACGTGGGCAGGACCCATGGTGAGGCCGGGCATTGCGTCTTAAAGACGAGAATTCGTTGAGGAATGGATCCTGCCCACAAGAGGGGCAGGATGACAGTAGAGCCTGCGGTTTGCCTTTTAAGCCAGCTTAAGAAAAAAGGAATTGAATTACCCTGAGCTTGACGCTGCCACACTCACGCTATCTCTTGACAACCGTCGGCTATTATCACGCTACCTGGATAACTGTTTTGCTGTCGAGGCTCTCATGACGTCTTTTCGCGGGACTGCATCCGCACTAGCGATGACGCTGTCGGTGACGGTGCTGAGCGCTGGCGCTCAGGCGCAGAGCGCTCACAAGAGGCTGCCCTCGGAGAAAACAGCGGCTTCTTCGGCGATACCAACAACGACCGACGATGCCGACCCACTCTCACCAAAAACAGCTGATACGGTCGCACCAATGGCGCCCGGTGCCCCCGCCGCCGTTGAAAAATCAGTTACGCCACCCCATCCAGCAATCACAATCGTGCTTGCTAAACTCGCTGAACTCTCGGGGGTAAAAGTAGGGGCAAACGGGGGCGCGAAAGACGATCGTGATGCCCTTGCAGCCTATTACACCGACAACGGCGGTCAGCTGCTCTGGACAACACCCGTTGGCCCAAGCCCCAAGGCCAAGACCGCGCTGGTTGAGTTGGCACTGGCCGCCAACTTCGGCCTCGCTGGTAAAGACGCCTACAGGGTCGCAACACCCGAGAGCTTTGTTGGCGCTGAGGCACAGGCCGAGCACGAGCTGGCGTTGAGCCTTGCCCTGATGACGTATGCGCGCCATGCCCGTGGCGGTCGCCTCGATCCTGGCAGCATCAGCCGTATGATCGAGATGCGCCCGCGGCCATTTGAGGCGAGGTCGGTGATCGCGGCTTTAGCGGCGGCCGACGACCCGGCAGCGGCATTGCGTCAATTCCATCCCCAGCACGTCGGATTTCAGAACTTGCAGCGGGCACTTGCCAAAGCGCGTCAAGACAATGCGCCACCCGAGACCATCCAACGGCTTGAGGTCAACCTCGAGCGCTGGCGCTGGATGCCCGATGACCTCGGGGCCTTCCACATTCGCAACAACGTGCCGGAGCAGATCACGCGCACCTATAAGGACGGCCAAGTTGTACTGACCGAAAAAATCGTGGTCGGCAAACCGTCGTCGCCAACACCGGTCATGTCGGCTGATATGTTGTACGTGATCTTCCATCCATCCTGGGGGGTCCCGTCTGGGATCAAGGCAAATGAGATCGGTCCGATGTTGGCGCGTGCCAGCCGGCGCAACCAAAGCCTGTTTGATTTTGGCGACGGCGACGGTGCCGCCTCGAAAGCCCTGGCGCGGCATCAATTGCGCGTCTCGCACAATGGCCGGGAGGTAAACCCAGACAGCATCGATTGGAGCAAAACCGACGTCCGCCAGTTTCACTTCATGCAGCCGCCGAGCGCCCAGAACGTATTGGGCGTGGTCAAGTTCCGGTTTCCAAACAAATATGACGTCTACATGCACGATACCCAGGAAAAGAGCCTTTTTGGCCAAGCCACACGGGCCTACAGCCACGGCTGTATGCGCGTGCAAAACCCTATCCATCTCGCTGAAGTGATCCTTGCCCATGACAAGGGCTGGAGCGCGGAAAAGGTGCGTGGCCTGGTACCGGGCGGGCGCACATCGGACATCACGTTATCAAAACCGGTGCCGGTGCATCTGACCTATTTCACGGCCACTGCGGACGCGGCGGGTCAGCTTAGCTTGCACGGCGACCTCTACGGCATGGACAGCCGCGTTGCCTCAAGCTTGGCGGGTAAACCCGTGGCGTTGGCTGCGGCCAAGCTCGACGGGCCGAAAACCGCGACAAAGCGCGATCGCGTTGCAGCGTCAAAGGAGCCGGTGGTGAAGCCGTGGAACCCATTTTCGGGTTTGCTTGGCAACTGAGCCTCAGCCACGCCCAATCTGACTGATGCGCGTCTGGTTGATACGCGACTGTTGTCATGTGTGTCGCGCCACGCCATAGACCGGCCCAAGCGTCGCGGCGCGGCTTTTGCTATGCCGCCGTAATCCATGCGGCCGGTGGCAATCGTCGGCCTTTGCCCATCCGAGGAGATCCCCATGACCGTCCGTGTCGCCATCAACGGTTTCGGCCGCATCGGCCGCAACGTCCTGCGCGCCATCATCGAGAGCGGTCGCACCGACATAGAGGTCGTTGCCATCAACGATCTCGGCCCGGTTGAGACCAACGCCCACCTGCTGCGCTTTGACAGCGTTCACGGCCGGTTCCCACATAAGGTCGTGGTTGCAGGCGACACCATTGATGTCGGCCGTGGGCCGATCAAAGTGACTGCTGAGCGCGATCCGGCCAAGCTGCCGCACGCCGCTATGAAGGTCGATGTTGCGCTTGAGTGCACCGGCATCTTCACCACAAAAGACAAGGCCGCGGCGCATTTGACAGCTGGCGCGAAGCGCGTGCTGGTTTCGGCCCCGTGTGACGGCGCCGACCTCACGGTTGTCTACGGCGTCAACCACGACAAGATCACCAAGTCGCACCTCGTGCTCTCGAACGCCTCGTGCACGACCAACTGTTTGGCGCCGGTCGCGATGGTGCTCAACGACGCGGTCGGCATCGACAAGGGCTTCATGACCACGATCCATGCCTACACCGGCGACCAGCCGACGCTCGATACGATGCACAAGGACCTCTATCGCGGTCGCGCCGCGGCGCTGTCCATGATCCCGACCACGACCGGCGCGGCCAAGGCCGTCGGCCTGGTGTTGCCGGAACTGAACGGGAAACTCGATGGCACCTCGATCCGTGTGCCGGTTCCGAATGTGTCAGTCGTCGATTTCAAGTTCATCGCCAAGAAAAAGACGTCGGTTGCCGAAATCAACGAAGCCATCCTGGCAGCATCGAACGGTAAGTTGAGGGGGATCCTCGGCACAACCGATCAGCCGAACGTGTTGATGGATTTCAACCACGATGCGCACTCCTCCATCTTCCACCTCGACCAGACCAAGGTGATGGATGGTTCACTCGTGCGCGTGCTGTCCTGGTACGACAATGAGTGGGGTTTCTCGAATCGCATGAGCGATACGGCTGTCGCGCTGGCGAAGACGATTTGAAATACCGCATCACAGCAACGTCGCGCTGCTGTGGCGTCGGCGCGGGGACCGCAGCCGGTGGCGGGCGGTGATTGCGCTCGTCCCCAGCTCCGTGAGACTATGTGCGGCCCGGCTCCTGCGGGCTGCAAGGTTACGAGACCGCAATGACCACCCCCAGCGTTGAGTTCCACTTTGATTTTGGCAGCCCAAACGCCTATTTCTCATACAAAGTGATCGCGGGGATCGAGGCCCGCACTGGCGTCAACTTTGCCTACGTCCCGGTCTTGCTTGGCGGCATTTTCAAGTTGACCAACAACCAGTCGCCCATGGCCCAATTCGCTGGCGTGAAAAACAAGAACGAGTACCAGCGGCTCGAAATGCAACGCTTCATCGCCAAGCACGGGCTGACGGCGTTTCGCATGAACCCACATTTTCCCGTCAATACGGTACAAATCATGCGCGGCGCCGTTGCGGCTGGTCGGGCTGGCGACATGGCGCGCTACGTCGAGGCTGTGTTCCACCACATGTGGGAGGCGCCGAAGAAAATGGACGATGCCGACGTCCTCCGCGCGGCACTCGACGCCTCCGGCCTCGACGGCTCAATGTTGCTGGCAGCCATGCAGGATCTGTCGGTGAAGGCCGAATTGATGGCAAACACCGAAGCTTCCGTTGCGCGTGGCAACTTTGGCAGCCCGACGTTTTTTGTCGGATCTGAAATGTTTTTTGGCAAAGACCGCCTGCGCGACGTCGAAGACGAGATCCTCCTGCAGCTGCGTGCGTCATGACTGATGCCGTCAGTCAAAAAAATTGACCGACGGTATGACTTCACGTCTGGGTGAAGCCCATTGCATGGCACACAGCGCGACGGCTATCGGGGGCGTTGAGTGGGCGGCTTGCCCCTCATTGATCCAGTCGGAGTTCCCAACATGAAACTCTATTACGCACCAGGCGCCTGCTCGCTTTCACCCCACATCGCCTTGCATGAAGCTGGCCTGAAACACACAGCCGTCAAAGCCGACCTCAAAACAAAGGCCATTGAAACCGGTGGCGACTTCAAGTCGAAAAACCCCCTCGGCTACGTCCCAGCACTTGAACTCGACGACGGCACTATGCTCATCGAAGGCCCGGCTATCGTACAGTACATCGCCGACCAAGCACCTGAGAAACACCTGGCACCCGCCAACGGCACGCTCGATCGCTACAAGCTGCAGAGCTGGCTGAACTTCGTCTCGACCGAGATGCACAAGGGGTTCTCGCCACTGTTCAATCCGGCGATGCCGGACGAGGCCAAAAAGCTCGCCAAGGATAAGCTCGCGACGCGCTTTACGCATCTTGAGCAGCACTTTGCGGCGCACGATTACCTTATGGGCAAGACCTTCTCGGTTGCCGACGGCTATCTGTTCACGACGTTAAACTGGACCAAACCGACGGGGATCGATCTCGCGCCATATCCACACCTGGTGAAGTATCATCAGCGCGTCGGCGCCCGCCCAGCTGTGCAGGCGGCGATGAAAGCCGAAGGCTTGATCAAATAAAGACCAATCGCGGCTGCTTCACGCAGCCGCGATTCCCCAGCGATTGCGACATTTTCCGTTCCAACCGTGTACTGGCCAACCGTGTACTGGCCAACCGTGTATTGGCCAACCGTGTACTGGCCAACCGTCTATTGCCACGCCATTTTGCTGACCCGGTCTGGCGAGCTTACCGGCGCTGTGTTGCATCGCCGGGGTCGGTCAGACGGATGGTCCAGTCCTTAGATTCTTGCGTGTCGACTTCAAAGAAACCGCCTTGCTTGTGGCCGCGCTTCTGGCAGTCTTGCAGGCCTCGAATGAGGAACGACTTGTCAGCAACACACATCATGCTCTTGCCGGCCCATTCGCCGCCGCGGTCATAATCGACGGCGTAAACATAGACATACCGGCTCGCCAACCCGCCCTTGAAGAGCGTTTCGCACGTCTGTGCGGCAATGTTCCACCAGCCTTCCGTCGCCCAGCCGTCAGTGTCTTGATAGCCGATGGCAACGCCGATCCGGGCCGCGGTCGTATTGCACAAGCGCAGGTCGGCAACGGCCGGGGTCGCAAACGCGAACACGGTGCAGAGCGAAAGGATTTGAAGCGTTTTGCTCAAGGGTCGACCAGGATCACACGGAAGTCATTGACGTTGGTCTGCGTCGGTCCGCATTCGACGAGATCGCCGAGGGCGCGGAAGAACGCTGTGCTGTCGTTGTTGGCCAGAAATACGGCGGCATCATTACCCAGAGCCTGCGCGCGCGCCAGTGTTTCAGGCAACACACGTGCTCCGGCCGGGTCAGTTGCAGCGCCACTGCCACCGTCGATGCCGTCCGTGTCGGCGGCCAGCGCTGCAATGCCGGGCGCGCCGCCAAGACCAAGGGCGAGGCTAAGGGCGTATTCTTGATTGGGTCCACCGCGTCCCGTGCCGGTAACCGTGACGGTCAATTCACCGCCAGAGAGGATGGCAACCTTGTCGCCGCGCACTTTCGCCTCGAGCGCAAGCCCGGCATGTGCGCGGCCGACGTCGCGGGCTTCGCCTTCCAAAGCATCGCCAAGCATCACCGGCCTGTACCCAGCCGTCGACGCCAGCGCTGCGCCTGCCTCCAGCGACGCCTGTGGTGCCGCAATGATTTTGTAAGCACTTGTCTGCAGGTCTTTGGCGCCTAGTTTTAAAGTCTCATTGGCCGGATCAACCAAGGCCGCGGCGATCGTCTGTGAGGGAACAATTGCGAACTTGGCAAGCACGGCGCGTGCGTCCGAAAGCGTCGTTTCATCGGCAACCGTCGGGCCTGATCCAATGGCTGCTGGCACATCTCCCGGCACATCAGAAATTGCGAGCGTCAGTATGTGCGCCGGATAGGCGGCGGCCGCCAACCGTCCACCTTTGATACGCGACAGATGTCGGCGCACCGTGTTTATCTCGCTGATCGTCGCTCCCGATTTGAGCAACTGCCGGGTTAGGGCCTGCTTCGCGTCGAGCGTTACGCCCGCAACAGGCGCAGACCAGAGCGCCGACGCACCACCCGACAACAGCACCAACACGAGATCCTCCGGACCCGCCTGCTGTACAAAGGCCAAGGTGCGCGCTGCCGCCGCCTCGCCGTGCACGTCCGGCACGGGATGTGCCGCTTCAAGGACCTCAAGGTGCTGCGTTGGCCGACGAAAACCATGTCGCGTGGTCACAAAGCCTTCGACCCGGTGCAACAGGCCGCGTTGGCGATAATGCTCCTCGGCGGCTACCATCATGGCCGCATTGGCTTTGCCCGCCCCAACGATCAGGATACGGCCTTTGGCTGGTACATCCGGCAGATGTGGCGGCACACTCAAGCGCGGATGAGCGCTATCAACCGCGGCCTGAAAGACCGCCAGCAGGAGGCTGTCGGTGTGGCTCGACGCGTGCTCATCTACCATGGAGACCATCGGGCATCGGCACATCGAAATTGGAGTTGGGAAATTGAAGTCAGAAGCCGATACACGATCGCGGCACTAAGCGTTGGCACGGCACTAAGCATTGGCCAGATCCATTCTAGCCCGTCTACCGTCAAAACGGCCAGATGTCGTTAACCAAATGGAGGGGCTCGCCTATCGGACCGGGGCGCGAACCATCAAGTCGTGGTGAGCCGGGTCGGGGTCGAACCGACGACCACATGATTAAAAGTCACGTGCTCTACCACTGAGCTACCGGCCCTCACCCGCCAGTCACTATACATGTTTATCGGGCCTGACAAGCGACACCGCAACCTAGTGTTTTCGGCCCATACTGACGTATTCCAATTGTCCCGATGAGCCCAACTGACGCCGTGGCGCATCGTCGGCCCGTTCGGCTACATCCCGGCTCGGTTCATTCCGCATCTGCAAATGCGGTCGCCCGTCATGTCGCCAACTTTTGCGGCGATAGGCCCATCGCGTCCAACACCTCAGCGGCGTTGGCGAGGAAGCCTTGCATGTGGCGCGCCTCGATGTGGCCTATGCAGCCAACGCGAAAGCTATTTGCGACCGTCAGTTTGCCCGGATAGATCACATAGCCGCGCGCTTTCAGATCGTCATAGAAGCGCTGAAATATGAAATCCGGCGTCTTTGGCATGTAGAAGGTGTAGATGATCGGCGCTTGCAGGTTTGCGGGCAATAGCGGCTTAAAACCAAGCGCTTGCATGCCCTCGGTCAGAGTGCGCCCGTTGTCAGCGTAACGCTTGCCACGGCCGGGCTGGCCCCCTTCGGCGAAGAATTCCAGCAGTGCCTGATGGAATGCCACGATCACGTGGGTCGGCGGCGTAAATCGATACTGGCCGGTTTTTGCGAATGCGTCGGCCTGCTCGTAAAGATCAAGCACCAGGGTCGTTGCGTTGCCTTTGGTTTCTTCAAGTGCAGTTTTACGGGCCAACACGAAACCAAGGCCCGGGATGCCCTCGATGCACTTGTTGGAGGATGCGGCAATTGCATCGCAACGGACCTTGCGGGTATCAAGCGGCAGCGCTCCGAAGGCGCTCATGGCGTCTATCAGCAACCGTCGGCCGTGACTTTCGACCAGCTTTGCCAACTCTGGGATCGGGTTGAGGATGCCGCTGGTCGTCTCACACTGCACGACAAAGACATGCGTGATGTCTTTGTGACCCTCGAGAACAGCGTCAATTTTTTTCAGGTCGGGCGGCGTATCTTCGGCGGTCTCGTGGACCACCGTCGCGCGCTTGGCGATGTCGAGAATTTTCTTGGCCCGATGGCCATAGGCACCGTTGATGAGCACCAGGCATTTGCCCTTCGCCGGAACGAATGTCGTCAGCATACCTTCGACGGCAAAAGTGCCGGAACCCTGCACTGGAATGGTGGTGAACCGCCCTTCGCCATGCACGATCTCAGGCAATCGGTCGAGCACGGTTTTGTTGATGGCGAGGAAGGCTGCATCGCGTGAGCCCCAGTCGTGCACCATGACCTCTTTGACGCTCCTTGACGTCGTCAACGGCCCAGGAGTGAGCAACAACGGATCGCCCGTCTCAGATTGGCCCATGGGGGCTTTGTCCGATGTCGTCATACAGCCATCGCCTATGATGCGTGTGCGTGGTGCGAACGCAGCCTCAATAGCCTTGCCAGTCGTATACATCAACGTCGCTACACTCAGGATCAACAACTGGGCTACACACCGCGGCCGTACCAAGGAAGCATCATTTATTTTCATGCCTGACGCACAACGGTCGATTCTCGCGTGTTGGCAAAGGCGACCGATTGGTCACTGGAGCGCAGGGCTAGAGCGCACGGATTGACGACCTAAGCGAAGCAGAGCACCAATCCGCGCATTCGTTTCAAGGATCTCGACCATGTCGACCGCTCTTGCCATCGCCAAACCGGAAGACGTGGGCCTGTCGTCCGTTCGCCTCGCCCGCATCACCACGGCGCTGGAACGAGAGGTGCAAGCCAAACGCATTCCAGGCGCTGTGGTTGGGCTGATGCGCGGCGGTAAACTTGCGCATCTTGTGGCCATCGGAGAGCGGGACCCGAAGACGAACGCGCGCATGACCACCGACGCTGTGTTCTCGATCGCATCCATGACCAAACCGATGACATCCGTTGCCATCATGATGTTGGTTGAAGAGGGGCGCATTCTGCTCGCCGACCCGGTGTCGGCCTATCTGCCGGAGCTGAAAAACCCTCGCGTCGCACTCACCCTTGACCCCGACAAACTTGAGGTGCGCGGGCCGACGCGTGAACCAACCGTGCAAGATCTGCTGCGGCACACGTCGGGGTATCCTTATGGGGACCGCGGCGCGAGTGCGGCACACAAAAAACATCCAGGCGGTTCAATCAAAGCCATGATCGAGCGCTCCAAGGCCGAGACGCTGGCGATGCTTGCGCAGGCACCGCTGACCTACGATCCGGGAACGGATTGGCAGTATGGATTTTCCATCGACATTCTCGGCTTCATCGTCGAGGCGGTGACAGGGCAGAACTTGAATGCGTTTCTCCAGCAGCGCCTTTGCGGGCCGCTTGGCATGATCGATACGGCCTTTGAATTGGCCGATGGCCAAAAGGCGCGCTACGCCCAGGCCTTCGAGGCTGATCCGCTCACAGGCGGGCCGCAGAAGGTGCACCACGCGCATCCCCATGCGCCGCGTTGGGACTCAGGCGGTGGCGGCGCCGTGTCGACGGTGTCAGATTACCTCCGCTTCACCGAAATGCTGCGCGCCGGCGGACACTTCGGCGGCAAGCAGATCCTTGGCCGCGGGACAGTCCGGCTGATGACCTCGGATCATCTGCCAGCGGGTCTGGGTGCGCGCATCGCCGACACGATGGACCCCGCCGCGGCCGGCTATGGCTTCGGCCTCGGCTTTGCCGTGCGCCAGGCCGACGGCATAGCGGCGTTGGCCGGCTCGAAGGGCGACTATTATTGGTCGGGTGTGTACGGCACGTATTTCTGGGTCGACCCGGCGCAAGATCTGGCGTGCGTGTTTATGGCGGCTTCCCCAGGCATGATCCGCCTGCGCTATCGCCAGATGATCCGCAATCTCGTGTATCAGGCGTTGATATGAGACGCACTGTATTGGCGCCCTAGCAACCCGGCGCGCGGATACCGTCGATTAATAAATAGGACCGCCGGTATTATGCGCCTTGTGCTCGGCCGTTGGCCGGTTGAGAGATCGTGGGCGGCGACCCTTTAGGCGCGGTTCCGTTGTTGTGAGGCGTTCTGGCTATGGTTCCTGTTGCTTTGTCTGATGCTATTGCTGTTGGCGAAGTGCCGACTGCCGACGAGTTGGATATCCTCGCCAAGGCGGGCTTCCGCTCACTTCTCAACACGCAGCCCGATGGCGAAGTGGAACGCTTGATGTCATCGGCCGGTGCCAAGGCGCTGGCGGAAAAGGCGGGCCTTGTGTTTCAACATCTGCCAATCCCGAGCCGCCGGCCCGATGCAGCCACGCTGAGCGCCTTTGCAACCGCGCTGAACACCCTACCGCGCCCCATCTATGCCTGCTGTTACTCTGGCGCACGCACGGCGGCCGCCTGGGCCCTTGCGGCGGCACGCCACCAAGCGCCGACCGACGTGATCAAAGCCTGTGCGGCTGCCGGCTACGATATTTTATTCCTGGAGAGCCGCCTTATCGAGGCGCACAATGGAACGATCGAGGGCGAACCGGCGGCCAATGGCAACGCAGCAACTCGCTCGACTGGTGTTGGCACAACTGGGTCTGCCGCGACTGGCCCCAACGCGGCGCCGCCAGTGCCGCCTTTAGCGCCGAGCATCCTGGCGCCGCGCGCGGCATCGGCAGGTGGCTTCGCCGTTGCGGGTTAAAGGCTGAGCCCCGGTTGAGATCAGGCCCCGCCCGGCCCCTCGACGAGGCTCGATTTCGCCCGCGGCAGGTACGCACCGGCACCCTTTTTCGCGACGAGCTTACCGTCCCGCACAATCGTTTCACCGCGCAGGATCGTCTCAACCGGCCAGCCCGTGCACACGATGCCCTCATAGGGCGTGTAGTCGGAGCCGTCGTGCATATCGGCATGCATGATCGGCTTAGTGATCGTCGGGTCCCACAGGACAATATCGGCATCCGCGCCAATCGCTATGGTGCCTTTTTTCGGATACAGTCCGTATGCCTTGGCATGGTTGGTCGAGGTCAACGCGACGAAGCGATCAAGGCCGATGCGCTTTTCCATGACGCCCTTGGAAAACAGGATCAGATTGCGCGCACCAACCCCCGGCATGCCGTTGGGCACCCAGCGAAACGATGTCCGCGCCTTGGGGTTCAGCTTGCCTGTCGGGCTGTCGTACTTAAACGGGCAGTGGTCGGACGAAAACAAATCAAAGTCACCGCGCTCAATGCCAGCCCAAACGGCCTGTTGGCTTGCGACATCACGGGGCGGTGGCGAACAGACGTACTTCGCGCCTTCCATGTTCAGGCCGTCGAGATCCTTGGCTGTCAAAACGAGATACTGCGGACAGGTTTCGGCAAGAACCTTCAGGCCGCGGTCGCGTGCGCGTCGGATCTCCTCGACAGTCGGGCCGTTGGAAATGTGGACGATGCAGACAGGGACATCCATAACTTCGGCCAACGAGAGCGCGCGATGGGACGCTTCCCGCTCCGCAATCATGGGGCGCGATAGTGCGTGATAGTAGGGCGCGGTCTTGCCCTCTGCCTCGAACTTGTCCGTCAGGTAGCGGATGATGTCGTAGTTCTCACAGTGGACCATCACCAGCGCGCCGGTTTCCTTGGCGACGGTCATGACCTTCAAAATCTGCTCATCAGTAAGCGCCAGGCCCTCATAGGTCATGAACACCTTGAACGACGTGTAGCCATCGGCGATGGCGCCCGGCAGTTCCTGGCCGAGCACGCCTGGTGTCGGGTCTGAGATAACCAAATGAAAACCGTAATCCGTGTAGCACTGCTTGGCCGCCAGCGCGTGGTAGGCGGTGAGTGCGTCACGAAGCGTCTGCCCCTTTTCCTGCATGCAGAACGGGATGAGAGTTGTATTGCCGCCGAACGCCGCCGATCTCGTCCCGCTCTCAAAATCGTCTGCCATGGTTATTCCGGGGCCAGACGGCTGGGAGATGTGCACATGACTGTCGATGCCACCCGGCAGCACCAGCTTGCCCGTGGCATCGACTTTGTCCGTGGCCACCAGATCATGACCGAGGCCAGCGATTTTCCCACCGGCAATGCCGATGTCGCACGAGACGAGATCACCGCCCGCAAACACGCGGCCGTTGACGATGACGCGGTCGAAGGTTTGAGCCATGCCGGAACCTCAGTGAGATGGATTGTCGGCGACGGTTACGTCATGGCCGGGACATCGCTGTCAATGTGACCGCACTGGTCCGCTGAGTGGCACCATACTTGCTACTCTCCGATCGGCCGCCCGGGATTTCGCAAGTCGGGTTTTCGTCAGTTTGGCTTTGGTCAGTTGGGCCTACTGTCATTGCACCGAGTCCTGAGTATGTTCCGCCCGTTGTTAACGTGTCCGACCTACCATCACGTCGGCGACGTCGTCCCGTCGGCTGCGGCAAACCTCGGTGTTTCCACACAGATTGAAACGTTCGAGGCCCACCTCGATTACTACGAAGCGGCCTACGACATCGTTGATCTCGAGACGCTTTTGTACCGGCCGTGGCCAGGTCGGCCACTGCTGCTCACCTTTGATGACAGTTATCGCAGTCTCGCTGAAACCGTCGCGCCGATCTTGTTGCGCCGTGGGCTGCCGGGCGTGGTGTTTCTCAACCCCGATATGATCGAGCGGCCTACGCTGCAGTTCGATCACGCTTTAGGCGAACTTGCGACCAGGGTTGGCGTCGCTAAACTCTTATCTGCCATCGGTCCTGAGGCGGTCGCTGCAGGCGGTTTGTCTGCGTATATCAATGGACCGGCTGTGGAGCTGCTTCTGGGGCAGCGGCTGCAACTGCAGCAGCGCCTGCTCACTGTTTTCGGGCTCGACGAGGCGGTACTGCACACGGACCTTAACCTTTACCTCCGGCCCGGTGACGTGCAGGACCTCGCCGCGGCTGGGCTTGAGATCGCCAATCACACCGCGAGCCATGTCCGATGCCGTTCGCTCAGCGCCGATGACATGGCCCATGAAATCACCGGCTCAAAACATCGGCTTGCAGCGCTCAGCGGCAGGCCCGTGCGGGCGTTCAGCGTGCCGTATGGTTCCCGCCACGACGTCACACCCGATCTGCTGACTGTGCTGAAAAATAGCGGCCACGAGGTTGTCTTCTTCGCAGACGGGCGGCTCAGTGCGGCCGGTTCGGCTGGCCTTCTTGCCTGGGACCGCGTGCCGATGGACGGCGTCCGAGCCGATCGCCTGGCCCTCAACCTCGCCCTGCGACCGCGTCTTCGCGGGGTCAAAGACCGTGCTCGCTGTTGGGCGCGAGCGGCTGTTGCGACACCAGCCATTCACGCCGCTGTAAACGTCATAACTCAGCTACCCGCGTGAACGTTCAATCTCGATGCCGACCGCTCGGCAGGACGGCAGAATATCTGGTTTCTCGACGCGGACCGTAACGCTTTGCACGCGAGTGTCCTCCAGACACCCCTCAGCGATGCGTTCAGCCAACGTCTCGACCAGCTTGAAATGTCGACTGGCGACAATGCGTTC
Source organism: Hyphomicrobiaceae bacterium (assembly GCA_031409695.1). GTDB lineage: Bacteria > Pseudomonadota > Alphaproteobacteria > Rhizobiales > Hyphomicrobiaceae > JABFRJ01. Next base: position 994 of record JANNXS010000399.1, on the reverse strand, counting down.
AACGCCTGCAACCAGCGCGCCATAGTCAACCACATCCCCAATCCGCTCGCTTTTGCCGTCGTAGTCGTCGCGCACACGCAGGTCGAGATTGACGATAATGCGTTGTTCGTATCGGTGCTCCACCTCGAACACACCGATGCTCGCCATGACCTCTAGGTCACGGACGAGCACGCGGCGGGGGAGCACTCGAGGGGGGAGCTTCGGCGACACGATGAACTGCTGCTCGCTCAGAACTGCTTCGCCGGTACTTTGATGATCAGCCCGTCGATCGCGTCCGAAACCTTGATCTGGCAGGCGAGGCGGCTCTCCTCACGGACATCGAAGGCAAAATCAAGCATGTCCTCTTCCATGTCGGCGGGCTTGCCAACCTTGGCGAGCCAGGCCGCGTCAACATAGACATGACACGTGGCGCAGGCGCAGGCGCCACCGCACTCGGCCTCGATGCCGTCGATCAGGTTTTTCTTTGCGGCCTCCATAACCGTCATGCCCGTGTCGGCCGTCACCGTCTGGCTCTTGCCATCGGGTTGCACGAAAGTGATTTTCGCCATTGTCGAGAGGTCCGAGCCTTGAGGTCCGCGCGCTGATTGCTAAGCGACGAGGCTCGGCAACGCCCGCAGCCTTTAGCGGCGCATCCCGGGTTTTTCAAGGATCGCGTTGGTCAGAATCGCGTTGGTCCGGCACTGGGGGTCGTCTTGGAGGCAGTCACCGGGCAGCGCCGCCCGACAGCGACCGAGAGACGGATGGAGCGAGGGTTGCGGTCCCGACATGACGTCAGATTTATTTCAACAGGCGTCTGACTTCATCGTGACAGTGATGTGACTATCAGCTATGCAGTCTGCACAAGGGCTGAGCGCGCCGGTGGCGCAGCTCTGTTTAATAACGCCCAGGTCTAGGGATGGCTCAGCGCCGGGGGATACCGGCGCACTGATTTCGCGACGTCGGCGATCAGGTCTAGAATGGTCGTCGTCGAGGAACGTGGGACTGTTTCTGAAGT
>JANNXS010000398.1:0-7871 GCA_031409695.1 Hyphomicrobiaceae bacterium | reverse complement strand
CGACGCCGCCCGCAAAGCGCAGCGAACCGGGGATGCCTTGCTTGCGCGCACGCGTGCCCTGTTCCGTGATCAGAACCTTGGTGACTACAGCGCAACACGCATTGATATCATCGGTGCGGAGGCGGCCTACGGGCCCCACGCGAACGCCGCTGGCAGCCGCGAAGTCATCATGCGCTTGGCCGTGCGCCACACGGACAAGCGCGCACTTGAGATCTTTGCCAAGGAATTCGCGGCCCCTGGAACCTCATTTGCGCCGGGCACGACGGGCGGCGGCGGCGGTCGACCCGATGTGGCGCCGTCAATTCAACAGTTTGCATTCCTGTTGGCCAAGTCGCGGCTGACACCAACGGTCGAGATGGACGGGCACCGGCACGCTGTCGCCATCCCTCACGGCGTCCAGGCCGTGGAGAGTAGTCGAGTTGGTGCCAGAGACGGCACAGGTGACGATGCAAGTGGGAGCTCGAGCGGCGGCTCCAGCACTGACGTAGATTCCGCCGACGGGCTGCGCGCGGCCATTCGGGCAGATGTCGGTTGGGATGACGCCGTCGATCTTATCACCGTTCCGCTGATCCGCATCGCCCACGGGCGGTCGGGCGACAAAGGCGACATCTCCAACATTGGCATCATCGCGCGGCGCAAGCACTTGCTGCCGATCGTCGCCGCCGAAGTCACGGCCGAACGCGTGAAAGCCTACCTCGGGTACGCCGTCGCCGGCCGCGTGACGCGATACGCGCTACCGGGCCTCAATGCCTTCAACTTTGTCTGCGAACAAGCGCTCGGCGGCGGTGGCATGGCGAGCCTGCGTCACGACCCGCTCGGTAAAGCCATGGCGCAGATCCTGCTCTCGATGCCGGTACGCGTGCCACGCCATCTTCTAGCACGCGACCAGCTGTAACTCGCGCTCGTCTTTCTGTCCTGGTAACGTCGCGCACCGGTTCGAAACATTATGGCAGTCTCGGCGAAGTGTTTGCGGACCGCACGCGGTCGTACATCACGATCGCTGCGGCCATGGCGACGTTGATGCAGAAACGGGTCGGAATCTTGATGACGCTTTTGCATTGCGCCAGCATTTGGGGCGACAACGAGCCTTTTTCCGGCCCGAGCACGTAGGCAGCTCTGAGTGGGTGGCGGAACGTGGTGAGGTCCTTGGCGTCGTCGGTCAGCTCCACGCCGACCAAAACGCACCCGCGCGGCAAATGCATCTCAGCCAGTGTCGTCCAATTGTAATGCGGCAAGTGCCACTGCCCTTTACTGGTGTCGGCGCGCGCCTCCATAGCTTGATACATAGCGCCAACGGTGAAAGTGAAAGACGCCCCAAAGCCGTGCGCCGACCGCATAATGTTGCCGAGGTTCAGGGCCTTGGATGTGCGCTCGGCCCCGATGGCAAAGTAACCCCGTTGACCGGCCGGATCGAACGGCGCTGAGGTGCCAGTGTCAACAGACGACGGAGCTGGGGTGAGGGCTGTGCGCGACATGTGACGTGCCCTGCCATCGGCTGGCAATGATTGCAAGGTTTGCTGAAGAAGAACTGCAATCGACCTGCCCCTATGTCGCCGTGAAGGCGCCCTGAGCCGAACGACTTGGTGGCTTATCACAGCCGAAATGGAATCGGGGTCGTTCTTTAGCGGCCAGTCTCCGGGAGGACTTATGCGTGTGTTGCGTCGGCCTGAACTGCACCCGCTCAGATCGAGTGCTTAGGCCCGTTGAGGGTGGAGAGGTGCATTTCGGCTGCGGTTCCCGACCGGAAACGCGGCGTCTCTGCGGACGAATGTGAACGTGTTGCGAACTGGCAACGAACTCCGGTCAATGCGCCACCTTTGAGCCATAAACCGAGCCGATGGCTGACGGCAGGAAGCTGAATGGCGCGCAGAGACATCGACACGCCGGGCCTGCGCACGCAGGCTTCAAACAAGGCACGCTAACAGGGAGATAGGCCTGAAACGTTAAGGGCGGTGCCTGACGCGTATCGGCATCGGAACATCTGAGGGGCATACCTCCCGGATGTGAAAACGGGACACATCCGCGTTTGAGCAGACCGTCGGGCACCAGTCGGCGCCGGATGGGCAGACGCAACACGATGTACCGTCAACAGACCTCGACGCCGCCTAGACCCTCATGGCTGAGATTCATCAAAACAGACACAGGACGACGGACTTCCGAGAGCCGAATGCAAGCCAGCCTCGGGTCCTGCGGGACCGTAAGAAAAATATGAACAGTGATACAAATCAGAGGGTTGCTGTTTTGGATTTGCGTACTACATGCAAGCTGGGCGGTGCTGTCGGGCGCAAACGCGCGTCGGCACCCATGGGGACCATCGTTGAGGTGGCCAGAATGAAGCCGTTGGCTTTTAAAAATCCCGCTTGGTCTTGTGACCGCGCGGCAGGTTCGAGTGCGACCTTGGATGGTCCATTTGGCAAGTCAGTTGTGAAAATCGTGCTCGCACAGTGCTGCAAGGCCGCGGGCGCACCTGACGATAGCGACATCACCGGCGCTCTGCGCTTTTGTGCTGACCAGGTAGGTCCCGCCATTGCTGGCTGTGGACTCGATGCTGGTGGAAAGGTTGAACGTGTTTGCTTTGCGGACATCTAAGCGCGTCGCGCTTGCCGCTGTGATGTTGGCTTCGTTGGGCCCGATAGGCGGTGCGCTGCCGAGCCTCGTGCTGCCCGGTTTCGTGCCGCCCGTTTTCGTGTCGACCGCCCAGGCGCGCGACGTCACATACAAGTCGACGCGCGAAGCGTTTGAGCAGGGGCTTGGCGCTTATCGCGCTGGTTACTACGACATTGCCATTCCGGCGCTTGAGTATGTGATCGCCAAAGACGATCCGAAACAGCGTTTCTTCGCCGAATTCTACTTGGGCCGCATGCTGGCCGACAACGCCAGCGCACAGACGGATCATGCCAAGGCCTATATGTTCTTCCAGAAGATCGCGGACGAGAACGCGGATATCGACCCCGATGACCTGAAGAAGGCCCCTTTCGTTGCTAAGGCTTTGACGGCTGTGGCGCTTTATGTCCGTGCCGGCTTGGCCGAGATTGCATTGAAGCCCGATGAGCAACTTGCGGTCGAGTACCTGCGCCACGCGGCGACGTTTTTCAACGAGCCGGACGCACAGTTCGAACTTGCGAAGATGCTGATCCCGAATGACGCGGACCGTCCAGCCGGCCTGCACTATCTGCAGAAGCTATCCAAAGAGAGCCACGCCGGCGCACAAGCCGTGTTTGCCGATCTCATGGCGCGCGGCAAATACGTCAAACAGGACCATGCCCAGGCGTTGGGCTTGATCAAAATGGCCACCGAAAATGCGACGCCTTCGGATCGGATCTGGATCGAGGACATTTACCAAAACATCTTTTGCAGTTCGCCCAAAGATGCGCGCGAAAAGTCAAAAGGCTTGGTTGCCAACTGGCGCAAGGTGTTTTCCGCCCCCCGGGCAAGTATCGAGCAACCAATGGGGCCTGGACGACGTGGTGATGGAGCACCGACGCGTGTGTGCTCAAACGGGGAACGGCTCGACTTGCCGCAGCAGCATACCGGAGCGCCGCCGTCGGCCGCAACCGTTGCGCCGCTGCAGGGTGTGACGTCTGCATCGCAGCCCTCGCTCGCCATCATTCCCGGCACAACGGCGGCTCCACGTCCGCCGCAGCGTTAGAGCATTTTCCGACGAAATGACTTTCCGGTTCGTCTAACAACATGCGACCAAGCAAACACATAGAGCGCTGTTCCGACTCCGTAGGATTGGAATGCGCATCTAGAGCAGGTCTAGCCCCGCTGCCGTGGCATGTGGATCATGTCCCAGGGGCTTGGCATTTCGCCGACTGGCACATGGATTAAAGCGGGTTTGTCGGCGGCAATGGCGTGCGATGCGGCCCTTTCGAGTTCCGCAGGCGTGGTTGCCCGATAGGCCGCAATGCCGAAACTCTCGGCAAGCGTCACAAAATCGGGGTTCTTGAGATCGCTGGCTATGGTGCGACCACCAAAGCGTTCAGTCTGCAATAAGCGCACGTTGCCGAATGCACTGTTGTCGAACACGACGAACACCACCCCAATTCCGTGTTGTGCCGCCGTTGCCAATTCGCCGACTTGATACATGAACCCACCGTCGCCCGAGATGGCGAGCACCGCGCGATCCGGTTTGGCGTGCTTGACGCCAAGTGCCACGCCGATGCCCCAGCCGAGGCTGTCCTGATAGCCGGCTGATATGTACGTGCGCGGATGGTAGACTGGAAACGCGAGGCGGGCGGCAAAACCGAGTTGCGTGACCTCATCGACGAAGATGCCGTCGTCGGGCAGTGCGCGACGCATGGCCTGCAGGAAACTCAGTTGTGGCTCGAAGCGCGTCAGGCGTTCGGTAAACCAAGTGCGATGCGGCGCGAGGTCAGCTTCACGCGCGGTGCGGCGGCGATTGTGCGCGGGCAACGCCTCAAGCAGGGCACGTGCATACGCTTGTGCGTCACCGACCATGGCAACGGCTGGCTTCGCAAAGCGCTCCGGCGTCTCAGGATCAATCTCGATGCGGACAATTTTTACGGTCTTGTCGAGACCCCAGCTGGTCTGCTGCAAATGCAGACGCGTCCCGATCGCGAGTACGACGTCGGCCGTCTTCCAGAGTTTGTGTGCGATCGGCCAACTCACATGCAGGCGATGTTTTGCTGACAGCACCCCGTGCCCACGCCGCCACGCGACAACCGGCGCCTCAAGGGCCTCAGCCAGCGCTGTCACTTCGGCACTTGCGCTTTGCGCGCCGCCGCCAACAACGATCAAAGGATGCTCCGCTGCGCCAAGCATCTTGGCCGCGGCCGTCACGGCGTCGTCATCAAGTGGCGGTTGCGACCGCGCCAGGGGGTGATCTATCTGGACTGGCGCCGAGCGTCCCCACACGTCCATCGCGCACTCGATTGCGGCCGGTCGCGGCACCCCCGCCGTCATCTCGTAAATCGCGCGATTGGCGACTGCTGAGGCGTCGTTTGGATGGCTGATGCGGGCTGTGTACTTGGTCATGTGCCCGGCGATACCAAGCTGGTCGCGCAATTCGTGTAAATGGCCGAAGCCGCGATCAATATCGCCTTGCGGGATCTGACCAAGGAGCGCGAGCACAGGGGCATTCATCGCGTAGGCTTGCAACAGGGCCGCGCTTGCATTGAGGAAGCCGGGACCCGGGACGACGGAAAACGCCTGCGGCCTACCGGTCGCAAGCGCCGCGCCGAGCGCCATGTACGCTGACGTCTGTTCGTGGCGCGTATGGATGACCGATAGTCGTCCTGCTTTGCGTGCGCCATGGAACGCATCAAAGAGCGGATCGTTATGTACGCCAGGTAGGCCGTAAATCGTATCAATACCGTTGCGGATCAGCGTCTCGGTCAGCGCCTCTGCGGCTGTCATGCGCTGGGGGCTGTTGGTTGCCGTGGCCGCCGGGGCCGCGGCTTTCACTGTTGCCCTGGGTTTCGTGACCCCTGTTTTTGTCCCAGCTTTAGCCACAGAGTCCCCCCACTAACCTACGCCCTACGCCGGTACTAAATGCAGGTTTGCGACCTGCCGCCGTCACATCTTGAACGGCACCACGGTTTGCCGTTGTGCGCCTAGGCCCTCGATGCCGAGTGTCATGACATCGCCGGCCAAGAGGAACACATTCGGCTTCATGCCGAGGCCGACTCCGGGCGGCGTGCCCGTTGTGACGACGTCGCCGGGTTCCAGCACCATGAACTGGCTGATGTAGGAGAGGCAGTGGCGAATTGAGAAGATCATGGTTTTGGTATTGCCCGTCTGCATCCGCTTCCCGTTCACATCGAGGTACATCGAAAGCGCCTGGACATCCTTGATTTCGTCGGTTGTGACGAGCCAAGGGCCGAGTGGGCCGGATGTTTCGAAACTCTTGCCCTTCATCCACTGTCCCCCGATTTCCATCTGGAAATAGCGCTCGGACATATCGTTGCACACGGCGTATCCGGCGATGTGGGCCAGCGCATCCTTCTCTTCAACGTAGCGGCAGCGCGTGCCAATCACGAATGCGATCTCGACTTCCCAATCGAGCTTTTGTGAGCCTTTGGGGATCATGACGTCGTCATTCGCGCCGATGATTGTGTTAGCCAGCTTATTGAACAAAATCGGCTCTTTCGGGATCGGCGCACCGGTCTCAGCGGCGTGGTCGGCATAGTTAAGCCCGACGGCAATAAAATTGGCGCTTTTGCCGACCGGCGCACCGAGCCTCGCACCCTTGGGCGCCTCGGGGAGTGACATCGGATCGATGGCGCGCAATTTAGCAAGGCTCGCCGGTGACAGGGTTTCGCCGGTTATATCCTTCACGTGCCCCGAGAGATCGCGCACGATACCGGATGCATCGACAAGGCCGGGTTTTTCAGCGCCAGGCGCACCGAAGCGAACGAGTTTCATGGGGCAGTCTCCTCGCAAATGGCGGCTTGGCGCCGATCTCTAGATCGATTGTTTGTCGCATTTTCTGTCACCAAACCGGGTTCTACTTTGGCGGAAAATGCTCGGACATGATGGGTTAGGGCGTGGCGCGGGCTCTTGGCAAGGTCGAATTCAGCATTCCAGCCCATCGCAGAAACGGCTGCGGACGCACTTTGCATGCTTCTTGCTTCACCGTTGCGTGATCATCCGGCGCCAAATGCAGGCGCAAATGCAGTGGCCTCACGTGTATGCACACCACGTCGACGACATGGCTCAAGACCACGCTTTCGCTGTTACATGCGACCGGCCTGGCGGGACTATTTTCACCGCTGACCCGGGGTGCTGGTGCGATTTTAATGTTGCACCAGGTGTCGCCCGGCGAACCTGCCGCCTTTGAGCCAAACCGGATACTGCGTGTGACCCCTGACTTTCTAGACCAGACCATTCGACAGGTGCTGGAGGCAGGCTTCGACGTCCTCTCGCTTGACGAAGTTGTAACGCGTTTGGCGTCAGGCACATCGGGACCAGGCACATCGGGACGCCCGTTCGTTTCTTTCACACTGGATGACGCGTACAAAGACAACCTCGTCTACGCGTATCCCGTGTTCAAGACCTATGGCTTGCCGTTTACGGTTTACGCCCCGACAGACTACATCGACGGCACTGGTGAACTCTGGTGGCTCGGCCTCGAACGCGCACTTGCAACCCTCGACACAGCCGAAATCGACATGGACGGCGTCATGCGCACATTTTCCTTGTCGACGGTGCGTGAAAAGAACGCTGCCTATAACAAGATCTACTGGTGGCTGCGCTCGATCGACGAAACCATCGCACGCCATAAAGTTCGGGAGCTGTGTACGAAGGCAGGCATCTGCCTTGAAGTGCTGTGCCGCGAGCTCATCATGGACTGGGACGAGTTGCGGCGACTGGCATCAGATCCGCTGGTCACCATCGGCGGACACACGCGCCGTCATTACGCCATCGGCCGGCTCGGACCTGGTGCCGCGCGTGCCGAAATTGTCGAGGGGCTCTCGCGTCTCGAAAAAGAGCTGTCGCGCCCGATCCGCCACTTTAGTTTTCCCTTCGGTGACGAGGCGAGTGCGGGCCCGCGTGATTTCGCGCTGGCGCGCGATCTTGGCCTTGTGACGGCTGTGACCACCCGCAAGGGCGTCGTGCGTCTTGAAGATAACGACGCGCTGCACGCGTTGCCGCGGCTATCGCTGAACGGCGACTATCAGCACGCCCGCTATGTCGAGGTACTACTGTCGGGTCTGCCATTCCGGCTGCGCGATCTCGCGCGTGGTTTAGCGCACCGGCCGACCGCTGGTTAAGGTCAGCTGAGAACCTTGACCCTCGGGGCGTCCCATGGGACGGGCAGCGCAAACCTGCCCGATAGGAGTTTCCATGGCTGCCCCCACAATCGATGTCGTCGCCCTCGGCAACGCCATCGTCGATATCATCGGCCG
>JANNXS010000397.1:0-5049 GCA_031409695.1 Hyphomicrobiaceae bacterium | reverse complement strand
GATAACGATCCCTGGTAGTCCAAGTCGACTACGAGTACGCGCTTGCGCAGAACTTCGCTGACGTAAGCCGCAAGGTTCGCCGCGATCGTAGTTTTGCCAACGCCGCCTTTCAGGTTCCCAATGGCGACAGTCTTGGCGCCGCTAGTATCGAAGTACCAGCCGCGATATTCTTTAAAGGGTCGTGGAGGACGCAGCTTCCAAAGTTGATCAGCACCTTTGGTGACGGTCTCAAGTTCACTCTTCAGCTTCAAGGCGCCTTTCTTCTCCTCCGTCGCCTGCAGTTCCGCGACCTTGGCTCGCTTCTCTGCAGCCGCCGCTTCCTGTCGCAAAGCACCTAGTTTCTCGGCGCTTTCGACTAACTCAAGCTTGTCTTTCACACCGAGTACAAAACCGATGAGCGCGAGTGCCGGGCCAACCAAGTAGCCCATGAGCTTGAGGGCATTTTCATTGTCTTTTAGCCATGGGCCTATTTTGCCCCAGCCGAAATAGCTGACCACGAGCGCAACTGTGACAAGGCCCATAAGAAATTGTACGAACCACATAAGCCGCTTTCGCGACCATCGAAACTCGACGCCGAACATTGCAACCCCCTAATACGCTTACATCATATCGTTCGCACGCCAGAGACGCCGAGGTGGTGGCAAATTCGCAACGCTTACCTCCTAAACACTGTCTTGCAGGACACATCCCGTCCTGAGAGGCTTTAGCGTAGGGCGCACACCTGGAGCCGTCATGCCCAAAGTCGCTTTCACGCCGAACATCCAGCGTCACGTCAGTTGCCCGGATACGGAGGCTGAGGGGCGCACAGTACGCGAGGTGCTGGACGCAGTTTTCGCCGGCAACACACGGGCGCGTGGCTATGTGCTTGATGATCAGGGTGCCTTGCGAAGGCACATGGCCATTTTCATTGACGGACAACAGATTACGGATCGCGAGCGGCTGTCAGATGCTGTCGGCGCGCACAGTTCGGTGTATGTTTTTCAGGCACTCTCAGGAGGTTGAAGATGTCAGACCGTCTCCTCGTTTCAACGCGCAAAGGCCTTTTTACGGTCGTCCGCAGCGGCACAGGCTGGGACATCACACGGGTCGATTTTCTCGCCGACAACGTCACGCTCGCGCTCCACGACCGGCGCGACGGGACGACGTATGTCGCGCTCGATCACGGTCACTTCGGTGTCAAGGTACATCGCGCCAAACAGGGCCAAGCGTTTGAGGAGATCGCAACGCCTGCGTATCCGCCGCGCCCCGAGGGCCTCGTACAGAACGACATGTGGGGCAAGCCGATCCCCTGGTCGACGCAGCGCATCTGGGCCCTCGTTGCGGCGGGTGCGGATGAACCCGGCACAATCTGGTGTGGAACGATGCCCGGCGGACTTTTCAAATCAGCGGATCATGGCGCGACATGGCACCTGTTGCGTGGCCTGTGGGATCATCCCAAGCGCGCGCAATGGAATGGTGCCGGCATGGATCTGCCCGGCTTGCACTCAATCCTCATCGATCCCAAGACATCACAACGCGTCGCCATTGCCGTCTCGACCGGCGGCGTCTGGTTCACCGAGGACGGTGGCGATAGCTGGCAGCAACGCGGCGCTGGCATGCGTGCCGACCATGTGCCCCCCGAACTCACCAACGATCCCAATTCGCAGGACGTGCACCACCTCGCTTGGTGCCGCGCCAAACCTGAGCGCATGTGGGTGCAGCATCACAACGGCATTTTCGTCTCCGACGACGAGGGCCAGAACTTCCGCGAGATCACCGACGTAAAACCGTCCGTGTTCGGCTTCGCCGTCGCGGCCCACCCGACCGACCCTGACATCGCTTGGTTTGTCCCCGAGATCAAAGACGAGAAGCGCATTCCGGTCGATGGCAAGCTGGTCGTTACCCGCACGCGCGACGGCGGCAAGTCGTTTGAGGTGTTAAGCGACGGTCTCCCGCAAAGCCACGCGTACGATGTAGTCTATCGGCATGCCCTTACAATCGACGTCTCAGGCAACCGCCTCGCCTTTGGCTCGACCACGGGCGGCCTCTGGGTGACTGAAAATCAAGGTGACGCTTGGAAATGCGTCACGCACACCCTGCCGCCCGTTTATGCCGTGACGTTTGCATGACACACGCAGTCACAGTCTCGTGACGCGGTTCCCCATGCTGCAGCACTTGCGCAAGCGCGCGCGACGCGCTTTCGTATGCGCCGAACGCAGTGACCACCGGCTCCCATCAGAGCCACGGGAGAAACTCGCATGGCAAAGCTGAATATCAACGGTAAAAACGTCAACCTGAAGGTTGACGGCGATACACCACTGCTTTGGGCCATCCGTGAGCAGGGTGGCCTGACCGGCACGAAGTATGGCTGTGGCGTTGCCCAGTGCGGTGCGTGCTCCGTGCACATCAATGGCGCTGTCCAGCGCTCGTGCTCAATCCAGGTCAAGGACGTGAAGCCAACCGACAAGATCGTAACCATCGAAGGCCTGTCGCCGAACGGGTCGCATCCCGTGCAAAAAGCCTGGCTCGCGCTCGAAGTCGCCCAGTGTGGCTACTGCCAGACCGGCCAGATCATGGCAGCGGCGGCATTGCTCAAAACGAAGCCAAAGCCAACAGATGCCGATATCGACGAGGCCATGACAAACATCTGTCGTTGCGGCACCTATCAACGCATCCGTGATGGCATAAAGCTCGCGGCCACCGGCGGTACGCCAGCGAAGAAGGGGTGACGCGTCAACTCAAGACCAGCGGCGCGCAACCTCAAGTCACACCTTCTGATCGACGGATATCCATTGCCATGACAGCAACACCCAAACTCTCCCGCCGAAACCTTCTCATTTCAGGAGCAGCAGCTGGCGGCGGGCTCGCCATCGGCCTGCAGACTGGCATCGGTGACGCCATTGCCCAACGTGTGCTCGGCTCGCCTGGCGACGAGGTTGCCGCGTGGGTCGTGATCAAGCCTGACAACTCCTACATCGTCCGCATTGCACGCTCTGAGATGGGCCAGGGCACGCTGACGGGCCTTGCGCAGCTGGTCACCGAAGAGCTCGATGCCGACTGGTCAAAAGTGCAGTGGGAGTATCCAACGCCCGGCCAGAACCTCGCCCGCAAACGAGTCTGGGGTGACATGTCAACGGGCGGTTCGCGCGGCATTCGCGGCTCGCACGACTACGTCCGCCAGGGCGGCGCTGCGGCCCGCCAGATGCTGCTTCAAGCCGCAGCCGCCGAACTGAAAGTGCCGGTCGAGGAATTGACCACGGACAAAGGCATCATCACGCACGCCAAGTCAAAGCGCACAGTGACCTATGGCAAGGTTGCAGCCGCTGCGGCGAAGCTACCGGTGCCCGACTTGAAGACCATGAAACTCAAGGATGCCAAGGATTGGAAAGTCGCCGGCAAACCTCTGGCGCGTCTGGACACCAAGGACAAGCTCACCGGCAAGCAGGTTTACGGCATCGACTTGAAGCTGCCGGGTATGCTGAGCGCGTCCATTAAGGACTGCCCGGTTCATGGCGGTAAGATCGCAAACGTAGATGATGCCAAAGCCAAAACGATGCCGGGCGTGAAAGGCGTGTATCGCGTCGGCGATGGCGCTGTAGCCGTGGTCGCCGACACGTGGTGGCAGGCCAACAAGGCCCTCGGCGAAATCAAGATCACCTATGAAGATGGGCCGAACTTCAAGGTCGATACGGCCTCCATCACCGCTTTCCAGAAGACCGGCCTCGACACCACGGAAAATGTCTTCTCAGCCAATAAAGTCGGCGACGCGGCTGGCGCCATTGCCGGTGCGGCCAAGAAGATCGAGGCGAGCTTCATGTCCCCGCTCGCCCACCACGTTACCATGGAGCCGATGAACTGCACGGCCAAGTGGAGCGCGGACAAATGCGAAGTCTGGGTGCCGACACAGAACGGTGAAGCGTCGCTTGGCGCGTGCGCCCAGGCGGCGGGCCTCCCGGCTGATAAATGCGAGGTCTACAAACTGCATCTCGGCGGCGGCTTCGGGCGGCGCGGCGTTCAGGACTACGTCACCAAAGCGGTGCTGCTCGCCAAGCAGATCCCAGGCGTGCCGGTAAAGCTACTCTACTCGCGCGAAGAGGACATGCGCCGCGGCTACTTCCGCCCGGTCGGACAAGCGAAACTACAAGCCGGCCTCGATGACAAGGGTAACCTCGTTGGGCTTACCATGCGCATCGCGGCCCAATCGATCCCGGCCGCTCTGCTGCCGCAGATCTTGGCGCAGAACAACGGCAACGACTTCATCATGTACCAGGGCCTCAACCCCGCTGACGGTCCCCGTGCCGCAGAAGGCGCGCTCGGCTACACGATCCCGAACCTGAACATCGACTGCGTCATGCGCAACACGCACTTGACGCCGGGCTTCTGGCGCGGGGTCAACAACAATCAAAATACCTTCTGGCTTGAGTGCTTCATGGACGAAGTGGCGAAGGCCGCTGGCAAAGACCCGCTCGTTTTCCGCCGTGAACTGATGAGCAAGGATACAAAAACCAAGAAACACCTCGATGTGCTCAACGCGGTCGCCGCCAAAATCGGCTGGGAAACAACCAAACCGGCAGCCGGCACGTTCCGCGGCATTGCGCAACAAATGGGCTACGGCAGCTATACAGCGGCGGCTGCAGAAGTGTCGGTCAACGAGCGCGGCAAGCTGAAAATCCACCGCCTCGTGATGGGCACGGATTGCGGCCACGTCGTCAACCCGGATCAGGTCGAGGCACAGGTGGTCGGCTCGGTCGCCTACGGACTGTCGTCGACCCTGTTCGAGGAAATCACCGTCAAGAACGGCGCCGTTGTGCAGGAAAACCTCGACTCCTACGAGATCATGCGCCTTGCCGACTTCCCAAAGGTCGAGACTGTCACAGTGCCGTCTGGCGGTTTCTGGGGCGGCGTCGGCGAGCCAACCATCATGGTCGCCGGTCCCGCCGTGCTCAACGCCATCTTCGCCGCGACCGGCCAGCCGGTGCGCTCGTTGCCCTTGAAGAACATCAAGCTGCGGGCGTGAGTTTTTTTTCATCAAGGCCCTGGGCCGGGCACAATGGAACCTGGGTCGTTGAG
>JANNXS010000396.1:0-4245 GCA_031409695.1 Hyphomicrobiaceae bacterium | reverse complement strand
CCCACTTCCGCAGCGCCCACTTCCGCAGCGCATGCCCAACACTTCTACATCAACGGCGCCTGGGTCGCGCCCACAGACCTGAAACTCCGCGCCGTCATCAACCCTGCCACGGAAGCCAAGATCGGCGACGTCGCCATGGGCAATGCCAAGGACGTTGACACAGCCGTCATCGCAGCCCGCACTGCCTTCGCCACCTATTCGCGGACGACCAAAGATGAGCGCATCGCGCTGCTGGCCAAAATTGTCGAGGCTTACAAGGCGCGCATGACAGACATGGGCGCCGCCATCAGCATGGAAATGGGAGCCCCGCTCGGCTTTGCCACCCGTTTCCAGGCCGGCGCCGGCTTCGGCCATTTCAAGACCGCCCATGATCTGCTCAAGGAGTATCACTTCGAGGAAAAGCTCGGCTCGACGGAAATCATCCGTGAGCCGATCGGCGTGGTCGGCATGATCACGCCTTGGAATTGGCCGGCCAACCAGATCGCCTGCAAGGTCGCGGGTGCGCTGGCCGCCGGCTGCACCATGGTGCTGAAACCGTCGGAAATGTCGCCGTACAGCGCCCTACTGATGGCGGAAATCCTTCACGAAGCGGGCGTTCCAAAGGGTGTGTTCAATCTCGTCAACGGCGACGGCCCCGGCGTCGGCGCGGTTTTGGCCGCCCATCCCGGCATCGATTGTATCTCGTTCACGGGTTCAACCCGCGCCGGCATCGATGTCGCTATTAAGGCCGCCCCAACCGTCAAGCGCGTTGGCCAGGAATTGGGTGGCAAAAGCGCCAACATCCTGCTCGATGACGCCGATTTCGCCAAGGCTGTCGCCGGCGGTGTGCAGGCCTGCATGCGCAATTCCGGCCAGTCGTGCAACGCGCCGACGCGCATGCTTGTGCCGGCCGCGCGCCTCGCAGAAGCCACCGCAATCGCTAAAGCGACAGCTGAATCACTCAAGGTCGGTGACCCCAAGGCAGACGGCATCGATCTCGGTCCGGTTGTCTCAGAGTTGCAGTGGAACAAAATCCAGGCGCTGATCAAAAAGGGTATCGAGGAAGGCGCGCAGGTGGCGGCCGGCGGCCCCGGCCGTCCGGACGGCCTCGCCAAGGGTTACTATGTGCGCCCAACGGTGTTCTCGGGCGTCAACAACGCCATGACCATCGCCCAGGAAGAGATCTTCGGCCCCGTGCTGGCCATCATCCCCTATAAGGACGAGGCTGAGGCCGTGAAGATTGCCAACGACAGCCCGTTCGGCTTGGCGGCCTACGTCTCGTCCGGCGATCGCGAGCGCGCCAAGCGCGTCGCCCGCCAGTTGAAGGCCGGCATGGTGCACATCAACAACGCACCCGCCGATAGCAAAGCACCGTTCGGCGGCATGAAGCAGTCCGGCAACGGCCGCGAGTGGGGCGAGTTCGGCATCGAGGAATACCTCGAAATCAAGAGTGTCATGGGGTGGAACGCCGCGTAGGCCGAGCCCTCGGGTTTCCTCTCCCCGTCCTTCATAGGGGGCTTCACAGGCAGAGGAGGCCGACCTCGCGCCGTCGGGACGAGCCAACAACTGCGTCTCCTCCAGACCGTCGGCCCACTAGTCGTCGGCCCACTAGTCGTCGGCCCACTAGTCGTCGGCCCACTAGTCGTCGGCCCACTAGTCGTCGGCCCACTAGTCGTCGGCCCACTAGTCGTCGGCTTGACCGGCAAGGCGAGGCGCCGATAGCGCGTGGCCGTGCCAGCCCCTCTGTGCGCGACACTCTGTTGACCCTCTGCAGCGCGGCACCTAATGCTCAGCCAGCACCGTGAAGACAATTGAAGCGTGACCTACACCCATGCAAATCCCTTCAGCTGACATCGTAGCCTGTGGCGATGCGCGCGCCTGGCCCTTCGAGGAAGCACGCAGGTTGATTGCCCGGCTCGACCGCATGCCCGGTGGCAAAGACAAGACGGTGATCTTCGAAACGGGCTACGGCCCTTCAGGTCTTCCCCACATCGGCACGTTCGGCGAAGTCGCACGCACAAGCATGGTGCGACACGCCTTCCACGTGTTGACCGAGGGGAAGCGCAAAACGCGGCTGATCTGTTTTTCTGACGACATGGACGGTATGCGCAAGGTTCCAGCGAACGTGCCCAACCAAGCCATGTTGCAGGCAAACCTCGGCAAGCCACTCTCTCGCGTACCGGATCCGTTTTCCGCGCCGGATGCGAAGTGGGCATCCGAAGGCGCAAAGGACCAGTCCTATGAGAGTTTCGCGCATCATAACAACGCGCGTCTACGCCGCTTCCTCGACCAGTTTGGTTTCGACTACGAGTTCATGAGCGCGACCGCGTGTTACGCCTCGGGCACGTTCGACCCTATGCTGCTCAGGGCGCTCGAACGCTACGATGACATCATGGGCGTTATGCTGCCGACGCTTGGCCCTGAACGCCAGGCCACCTACAGCCCGTTCCTGCCAATCTCGCCAAAATCAGGCCGCGTGCTCTACGTGCCCATGAACAAGATCGACGCCAAAGCCGGTACGATCACCTTCAACGACGAAGACGGAACCGAGGTGACGATGCCGGTCACGGGCGGACGCACCAAGCTGCAGTGGAAGCCGGATTTTGGCATGCGTTTTGCTGCCCTCGGCGTTGACTATGAAATGTTCGGCAAGGACCACCAATCAAACGCACCAGTCTACGACAAAATCTGCGAAATTCTGGGTGTTCCGGCGCCTCTGCACTATGTCTACGAGCTGTTTCTCGACGAGAAGGGCGAGAAGATTTCAAAGACCAAGGGCAACGGCATCACCATCGAGCAATGGCTCACCTACGCGTCGCCTGAATCGCTCTCGCTCTTCATGTATTCAAAACCGCGGGCGGCGAAGCGGATGCATTTCGACGTGATCCCACGGGCCATGGATGACTACCTCACGTTTCTCGCCAAAGTGGGGTCTGAGGATGGCAAGGCACGCTTGGACAATCCCGTCTGGCACATTCACTCTGGTACGCCGCCCGCAGCAACACTGCCGATCTCGTTCGCGCTGCTTTTGAACCTCGTCTCGGTCTCAAACACAGAAGACAAAAACGTGCTGTGGGGTTTCATTCGCCGTTACGCGCCGGACGCGACGCCTGAAACGCAGCCGATCCTCGACAAACTCGCGGGCTACGCGATCAACTACTACCGCGACTTCGAAATGCCTTTGAAAAAGTACCGCGCTGCAGTTGGTATCGAGATCGACGCCTTGAAGGCGCTGGACGCGGCATTTGCGGCCGCGCCGGCCACCGCCACGGCGTCGGAGTTGCAAGACCTCGTCTACGCGGCCGGCAAAGAGAATGGCTATCCCAAGGAATCGTTGCGCGCCTGGTTCCAGGCCATCTACGAAGTGCTGCTTGGCACCAGCCAGGGCCCGCGTTTCGGCTCGTTCGTGCAGCTTTACGGCATCCCGGAGACGCGCGCGCTGATCGCCAAGGGACTGGCCGGCGGGCTGCTGGTGCCGTCATGACCTAGGCGATCTGTTGCTATGCCAAAGCATTTGACCGTTGATGACTACATCGCCGCGCTTCCAGCCCCGGTGCAGAAGCGAGCTGTGGATCTGCGGCAAGCAATCCTGGCTGCCGCACCCCAAGCGAAGGAGGCGATCCGCTATGAAATGCCATCGTTCAGGATCGGCAAATCGGCGTTCGTATACTTTGCGTGCTGGAAGAAGCACGCGGCACTTTATCCAATCTACAGAGGTGATGAAGCGCTTGAAATTGAAGTAGGCTCGTATCGCGCCAACAAAGATACGGTTCGATTTCTTTACGGGGAACCACTGCCAAAGGAACTTGTAACGAAAATAGTGCGATCACAACTTGCCATACAACACGCATCGCATTGAACACCATTGCGGCGATCCCTCCACGCTAGGCTACGCATACTGGAACTCGGGAAAGTGAGCAAAGAGATGCAAAACAATCACTTCCGCTTTGCCGTCGCCCCGATGATGGATTGGGAAGAAAAGATATGATTTTCATATTGTTACGCGATTTCGTGTGCAAAACGAGCACACTGAATCTGAGCGAACACCCCTTCCGGGCACTTCAAAATGGCCACCGATCGGACGCCCTCTGCGGCGAGTTCGGCGAGCGTTGAGCAACACATTCGGGGAATGACTCTGCGTCGTGTATGCTCGCGTCAGTGGACTGATTTTAAGAGAGGGATGATCCTGCCGGGACCAAAGTTTACAGCACAGCGTCTGGCGTGGCGGGATCGTGCGACGTGGTGCGGCACGGGACGCCGCCGACA
>JANNXS010000395.1:0-13588 GCA_031409695.1 Hyphomicrobiaceae bacterium | reverse complement strand
AATCCAGAAGCATTGCATTGAGGTGGAGCATGTCGCGCAGCATCTTCTCGCTTATGCGCGGCACCCGAAAATCATCGCCTTTTTTGTCAGCCAATTGCGCTACCTCGAGACGTGCGCGCGCATCCAACATCCCAACCCTGGCGGTCGAAATGCTACTGTTGATGCTGGTCGCCTCTTCCGACGGACCGGTGTTCTGTTCCATCCTTGTGACGTTGTTTGCCAACTTGAATTCAAGTAGCTGACGTTCGGCGTTCGCCGCCTGAGTACGGAGGTCACCGAGGCGATCCTGTAACGACTGCGCTGCAAGGCTAGCCGATCGCCGCTTAGAATCCATGGTTGAGTTGATATAGCTCGCGACAATCTCATTCGCGATCAACACTGCCTTGTTCGGATCTTTGGACGTAAAGGTTACACTGAGGACGAGCGGCTGGGCTTCCCACCCCACCCATAAGTTCTCAACCAACTTCTTGTACGCCGTCACCTGCGGAGATGGCTTTTCCGAAAGAGACGCCGCTTTCAGGCCCAAGCTTTCAGCATATCTGTTAACCGCATCGATTGCCTTGCGACGCCAGCTGGTATTCGACGATCCATCCGACGCACCACCGAATTCTGAGTCCTCGGTCAGCTTCAGTTTCTCGATCACGGGAAGCAAAACGGCTTCAGAGGAAATAATGTGTATTTGTGTCCACGTTTCATCACCCAGTGTCGGTCCATCGGCTGCCCGATTTGACTGGAGGTATCTGTTGACGTTGTTCTCGAGCACCAGCCGCACGTTGGCACTATAGGACTGTGACATGGCAGAGGTAAGCGCGAGGCCACCGGCGAGACCGCCTGCGAGACACAATGCCAAGAGGGTCCATCCGCGTCTCAAGGTTCCAAGTACGTCTCCCATATCCAATGGCGCGAACGATAACCGAGGATCGCTATTGAAATGTTCTTGTGAACTTGACTTGTGACTCGACATGACTGCTCGCCTCGAACTCTACGGCGCCAGAGCTGCCCGAAAAACCTCTCTGGATCAAGGGTTCGACCGGGCGGCCTCACTTGTCAACTACGGTTGACCGCTGGAAGCCTTGCTAAAAAGGCCGAACCGAACGCACCGGTTGTGCTTGGCACCACCAGCCTTTGATTGGGGCGTTGTACACTGACGCAAGGCATTCAAACAGCGTGCAGATGAGTGCACCTAGGGACATCGTTATTCATGGTTAGTTTCAATTGCTTTACTGGCAAGTAATGTAGGCGTATGTCCAATAACTTCGGCTTATTGCGATCCACAGCGACGAAGCCGAGATTGTGGGCAGCTTCCTTATGACGATATTCGAAGTATTGATTACCGGAGGGCACGCGGTCCTGCTGTGCGTGGCTCTCGGGCTTTTTCTACTAACACTTGTGCTTGTGACCGAGGCCGTCGCGGCGCGGCGAGCGCCCTTGATGTCGATCACCCCTGACTTCGAGTTGAAAGAACCGTTCGTCATCGTCATGCCCGCGCACAATGAAGTCGGTACGATCGATCGAACTTTACCGCACATTATCGCAAGCCTGCCCGCCCACGGTTCTGTTCTCGTCGTTGCAGACAACTGCACCGACGACACAGCCGCGCTTGCGCGCTCTCTTGGGGCAACGGTCATTGAGCGCAAGGATCCGGATCGTCGGGGCAAAGGTTATGCGGTGAACTTTGCAGTGCGCCATCTCACACCAAACCCGCCGTCTTTCGTTGTTATTCTCGACGCGGATTGCATCCCGGACGCTGGCGCGTTGGCGACGCTATTGGCCGCTACGCATCAGTTTAAACGGCCTGTCCAAGCGAGATACGAACTCGACGAACCGGGCATAGCGGCGGGTCCGCTTGCGAGGATTGGGACATTTGCCTGGCGCATTAAAAACGTCCTGCGGCCCACAGGACTCGTGGCGCTTGGGGTTCCGTGCCTCCTCATGGGGACGGGGATGGCTTTTCCCTGGCGCACGCTTGCGGACGCCGATCTCGACACCGGCCACTTGGTCGAAGATATGGTCCTCGGGTTGCAGTTGGCAACCCGCGGTCAGGGTGCCGTGTTTGTTCCTGAAGCCTGTGTCAGGAGCTCAATTCCGCCCAGTCAGGAAGGACAAAGGTCGCAGCGAACCAGATGGGAGACCGGCCACTTACAGGTGATCCGCAACCATGTTCCGCGGACGCTCATGCGAGCTGCCGAACGCGCGGACTGGCGGCTTTTGTTTCTTGGACTACATGCGGCTGTGCCCCCGCTTGCGCTCTACGTGCTATTGATCGTTCTAACGACCGGCTTGGCCGCGCTGGTTGCCTTGATGGGCGGACCAACTCTTGCGCTCCAGGTAACCGCGATTTTGGTCAGCAGTGCGGGCCTTGTGTTCGCGACGTATTGGTATCGCATCGGTCGAAACCTGTTGTCTGTACTAGAATTATTGCAATTACCCTGGTACCTAATCACAAAAATATCGGTGTACGGACGGGCCTTACAAGGGCGGCGCGTCAGCTGGGTCCGATCCAAACGGGACTGAAAGCGGTACGTGTGATCAGTGATAAACCAGCCATGATTCTCAGCGATGCGATCCGCAAACTCGTCAAGGCTTTTTTGAACCCGCGCGTGGTCGGGTATCTTCTGAACTGTCAGCTTCAGATGGCATGGCGTGCTTCAGTGCCTTTGACGGTGCGCCTGCGCGGGCGCATCAGGGTCTACGGAGACGGGAGCTTGGTCATTGGCGAGAGGGTTATCCTTATCGGCACCGTCGTCCCGATTGAATTGATCGCGCACCCTGGCGCGCGCATAACTATTGGTGACGAGACAGTCATTAATTACGGCACATCTATCTCAGCACACGAACAGGTCACAATTGGAGACCGATGCAAGATTGGGCACTACGTGTTCATAATGGACAATCACCAACACGATCTGCTCGATCGGACCAAACTCCCACCGTCGTATCCGATTGCGATTGAAAACGGTGCGTGGATTGGCTCACGCGCCACGATTTTGCCCGGGGTTCGAATTGGGCAGAACTCAGTTGTCGGCGCAGGAAGCGTCGTCACGCGTGACGTGCCCCGAGATACCATTGTGGCAGGCAATCCGGCGAAAATCGTGAAATCACTGCCCGTCTCTCCCGTCACTCACACCCAGCCATGCGTAGCAGTCTAACAGGACATGTACTGCCTCAGCGGGCATGGGATCCGGTTCGACTTTTCTAGGCCTCCGCCGCCCTCGGGCGCCGAGCGATCCTCCGCAAGTGTGCAAAGGTTTTGCGGGCGTTCGCATTGAGATCGAAGCGTTCTTGTGCGATACTCCGTGAGCGGAACGCCAGTTGCACGCGTAGCTCAGGGTCGACCATGATCGTTTCGATTGCGCGCCCGAGCCCGGCGACGTCGCCAGCCGCCACGATGAAGCCGTTTCGCCCATGGTCCACGATGTCGGCGGTGCCGCCAACGTCACTCGCAATCACAGGTAGTCCCGCGGCCATTGCCTCGACCGTTGCTATTCCAAAGCATTCACCGAGGCTCGGCAGCACGAACAAGTCGCAATCGCGAAACAACCGAAGCAGCCGTTCCGAATTTGGCTTCATATCGCGATAAACGAAAACACCGTCCTGCTGTTCGACATTTTCGCCCGTGACGATGTGTAATTCCCAGGACTCGGCGCGTCGCGCCTGGAACCACTCAAGGAGCAAGTGACCGCCTTTGCGACGAAAGTCACCGCCGACAAACAGGATCCTGCGCGGCTGCCTCACAGCAGGTTCTTCGGTCGCAGGTGTCCAGAAAGACAGATCTACGCCAGGAGGGTTGACGATGATCTTTTCCGGATCGACCATGTAGTCGTCGATGGCGGACTGTCGAGCCCAGTTGGACCAGGCTTGGAGGAGCGTCGCCGAACGCATCAGCCGCCGCGAGAGATGCCACTTCAGGTCGGCCACGAGCTTTGCGTCCTTCGACGACCCATAGGCCTCCATGCGGTCGATCTGGACCGGTGTTGAATCGAAGTCGATCATGGTCGGCACATGACGGAAGGCGGGCGAGAAAAACACGCCAACACTCGCGTTGGTGAAGATGGCGTCCCAGTTATCCTTGTCGCGCAAAGCATGTTTCACCTCCCATGCGCCGCGCATAACGCCTGAAACGTAGCTAGAGGCTTTCGGTGCGAACCTTTCCCTGACACGCTCGAAATTGCCGCCAGCTTTGTAGTAATGAATTTCATGCCAAGATGCGACAATATCGGGCTCTTGGCTACTGGCCGATCGGAGATTTCGGTAGTTGGTCACGTGCCCAGCTATCTGATCCATGACAAATCCAATGCGATATGGCACGGGTGACATGGCCTTGAATCCTTCAGCAAACCAATATGATGCTGCACGCCAACGGCTGTTACTACTAGTCATTTCTGCCGAAACTGGCAAGGCAAGCTCGTCAGCCACGGGTAATCGACGTCAGTCGAAATTCACCAGGGAAATGCGACGGCGGACGTGAGCAAAAGCAGCCATTGCCAAGCTAGGTTAATTTTACCAATGCAGTGGGAAAGTTGCAGATTGGCGCATGGCTAGGATATCGTTCTAAAGATCCATTGTTAGTTGTCGTTTTGACGATTGGTGTCCACACCATGTGGGCTTTTGAATCGCTATTGGAATTACGCGTGTGTTGAGGTGGACGTGGCCAGATCGGGTCTTGAGATCGCAATTATCGGCATGGCTGTTCGTGTCCCCGAGGCGAACACCGTAGCACAGTTCTGGCTTAACCTGAGAAACGGTGTCTCATCCATTCGCAGACTAACGAACGCAGAATTGCTGGCCGTGGGCGAAGCGCCAGAGGTCATCCGCGATAAAAATTACGTGCCCTATGCTGCTTGCCTTGACGGCTTGGAGCAGTTCGATCCGGAGTTCTTTGGTCTTAGCCGCCAGGAAGCTGCCGTGATGGATCCGCAGCACCGGCACTTTCTCGAATGTGCGTGGGAAGCCATCGAGAATGCAGCGCGGCCGCCAAAGAGTCTCGCGGGACAAATTGCTGTCTTCGCCGGGTGCGGCATGGGTACATACTTTTACTCTAACGTCTGCAGTCACCAACAATTGGTCGACCGAGTTGGATTGTTTCTTCTCCGTCATACGGGCAACGATAAGGATTTCCTGGCGACACGGGTCTCCCACGCGTTCGATCTTCGGGGCCCAAGCGTCAACGTACAGACCGCTTGCTCAACGTCTCTCGTGGCCGTGCATTACGCCTGCCAAAGCCTCCTCAATGGCGAATGCGATATGGCGTTGGCCGGCGGCGTGACGATCGAATTGCCGCACCGCCGGGGCTACACCTATCGCGACGGCGAGATCCTGTCGCCTGACGGCCATTGCCGCGCCTTCGATCATCGAGCGGCCGGCACGGTGTTCGGCAGCGGCGCGGGCGTCGTTGTTCTACGCCGTCTTGCGGACGCCATTGCAGACGGTGATCCGATCCGTGCCATCATCAAGGGGACGGCGATTAACAATGATGGATCGGACAAGGCGAGCTATTTGGCGCCGAGCGTCACTGGACAGGCCGCAGCGATCCTTGAGGCACAGACGTTGGCCGGGATCGCGGCCGACACCGTTCAATACGTCGAATGCCACGGCACGGGAACGAAGCTTGGCGATCCCATCGAAGTCGAGGCGTTGACGCAGGCGTTCCGGCACTCCACCGATCGAACGGGCTTCTGCCATATTGGTTCAGTGAAATCGAACATAGGGCATCTCGACACTGCCGCTGGTGTTATCGGTCTCATCAAAGCGGCGCTTGCCCTGGAGCATGGTGAAATTCCACCGACCCTCGGCTATGAAAAACCAAACCCAGCCATCGATTTCGGGTCCACGCCCTTTATCGTTTGCGATCGCCTCACGCCATGGCCCACCAGCCTTGGGCCACGGCGGGCAGGTGTGAATTCGCTCGGGGTTGGCGGCACAAATGCACACGCCGTGCTTGAGCAAGCGCCGGTCGCACAGCCAGACGGAAAGCGTCCAGGTGAGAGTGGTCCGAATCTTTTTGTACTCTCCGCAAAAAACCGCAAAGCACTCGATGATGGCTGTCTGCGGCTCGCGGATTTCCTGGACGTCACCCCTGGCGCGCAACTCCAGGACGTGGCTGCAACTCTATTTCACGGTCGCACGCATTTCACCTATCGCCGCGTTGTTGCCGCAAAGGATCGTGCTCAAGCCGTTGCGGCACTGCGTGGAACGGGTCGGAACACGGCACCGGCGCACAAGCTCGTTGAACGGACGACGGGCGCGGTTTTCCTTCTGCCCGGCGGCGGTGCCCAATACCCCGGAATGGGACAGGCACTTTATCGCACGCAACCGACCTTCCGAGCCGATATTGATGAGGGCCTCGGCTACTTGCCGCCGGACGTGGCGGCTGCAATCCGTGCCATCTGGTTCGATGTGGTACATGACACCGCGGCCAAGTTCCTTGATCCGGCCCGGCAGCTACCTGCCATTCTCATTATTGAGGTTGCTCTGGCGAAACTCTGGCTCCGCTGGGGGATCGAACCGCGGGCACTCATTGGCCATTCCATGGGCGAGAACGCCGCGGCCTGCATTGCTGGCGTCTTCAGTTTCAAAAACGCTGTCGAACTGGTTCATCTGCGCGGCCGACTTTTCAACGAGATCCCGCCCGGCGGTATGCTGAGCATCCCGCTGTCTGAAGGCGCGGTCCGCGCGCGCTTGCCTCTGGACCTCGATCTCGCCTCGGTGAATGCACCTGAGGCATGCGTCGTTTCTGGTAGCGATGCTGCTCTCAACGCGTTCCAGGCTGATCTGCAGACGGATGGGATAGAAACCATGCGTGTTCCGATAGCGATTGCCGCGCATTCGCGCATGTTGGAGCCGATCCTTGAGCGCTTCGAGGCCTTCCTCGAGACGATCACCCTTTCAGAACCGAAAGTTCCGATCGTCTCGAACCAGACGGGCACATGGCTGACCAACGCCCAAGCGCGCGACCCGAAGTATTGGCGCGCTCATCTGCGATCAACGGTTAGGTTTGCCAAGGGGCTGGCAACACTGGCCGCGGACCAATCTAGGATTTTCATCGAGATCGGCCCCGGCCGCAGCCTGACGTCACTGGTCAAAGTACAACGAACGATCGAGCCAAATCAGATCATCAACAGCCTACCTCATATGGACGAGGCGGTTGACGATGCCGTTCATTTTCTCGCAGCTGTCGGACGGGGCTGGGCGTTGGGACTGCCGGTGCCACTGGAGCGACTTTGGCCGACCCAGGGCACGCCGCGTGTCGAGCTCCCAACATATCCATTTCAGCACGAGCGCTTTTGGATCGCGCCGAACGCGTCCTCCCAGGTCGGCGCCTCAAAGACGCTTAGGCATGAAGCCTTGGATGATTGGTTTTCAGTTCCAACCTGGGTTCAATCGCCGAGGCTCACGGCCACTACGGCACCGCCTGAAACTGTCGCCGTTCAACCCAGGCGCTGGCTAATCTATTCCGATGGGTCGGCGCTCGCCGGTCGAGTGATCGGGCAACTCCCCGGAGAGGTCGTGGTCGCAACACACGGCCTTGAGCTCAAGATGGTCGGGGACTTACGCTGGGTCCTTGACGTCAATTCTGCCAACCAGCACCAGGAATTGCTTGCTGAACTCGACAGATCCGAATTTCGGCCGACAGACGTCGTGTACTGCTGCGGCCTTGCTCGGCTGTCCGGACCGCGTGCCAGGCGCCCGCCTGACGACGAGCTGCGACTTAGGTTGCTTTCGGATTTCATGGCGCCGACATTTGCTGTGCGCGCGCTCGGTCGGCAAGGCGAGAGCGTAAATTTTAATGTGGTCACACGCGATCTCGCACAAATCTGCGACGAACCAATCGATCCCTTGCGTGCCACTATTGTCGGCCCTGTCTTGGTCGCGCCGCGTGAGATGCCGCAGCTGCGCACGCGCTGCATTGACGTCCGGCCGTCTCCGATCGGGGTCGGCGCACGGCGCTTCGAAAGCGCGCTTCTGGGCGAACTGACAGCTCAGCCGAACGACCAACTTGTGGCACTTCGCGCTGGCTCTCGCTTTGTGCGGTCAACGCATAGTCTCACTCTGCCACCTCCGACGAACGACAGGCCTTGGTTGCGCGCCAACGGCGTTTACGTCTTCACTGGCGGCCTCGGTGGGTTGGCGTTGGAAACCGCCGAGCACTTGGCCAGATCCGAGAAGGTCAAAATCGCACTTCTTGCACGCAGTGAGCTGCCGCCCGAGGAAGATTGGGATGATGTCCTGCGTCTCCTTCCCGTCGAAAGCATGGGTTCACAGCGCATTCGCCGGATCCAACAGATCAGAGGGCTTGGCGCGAAAGTCGTCGTCTTCAAGTGCGACATCACTAACGCTGAGCAGGTCGAACGCTCACTTGCGGCGGTGCGAGTCGAACTCGGGACGATTAGCGGCGTTATCCATGCTGCAGGCGTCATGGACGATGAGCCGATCGAGAACAAAACTATCGGCTCGATGTCGCGCGTCCTGCTCCCGAAGATTGCCGGTGCGCTCAACCTTGATCGCCTGATCGATGAACCGCTGGATTTCTTCCTCGTGTTTTCCTCGGTCGCGTCTGTTCTCGCGCTGCCAGGTCAGGTCGACTACACAGCAGCGAACGCTTTTCTCGATGCCTTTGCTGTCGACCGGGCGCGACGGGCACCGGGTCGAACCGCCGTCGTCAACTGGAACGCCTGGCGAGAAACAGGCATGGCCGCGCGTGCCAGTGTCGAAAATCAGCATGGGCGAATGCCGTCATCGGTGGTGTCACATCCGGCGCTTGACGGCTTCTCGGACGAGCACGGTGTTGGTCGTATCTTTGTGACTGACTTTTCAATCGACAAACATTGGTTGCTCTCGGAGCACGTCATCCAGAACGGAGCGGCACTTCTGTCTGGGTCGACGTTCGTTGAATTGGCGCGCGCCGCTTTCAGTGCCGGCAAACCTTCGAGCGCTATCGAAATCAAGGATCTCATGTTTTTGGCTCCTTTCCAGGTCGCCGAAGGCACAACGCGACGCCTGACAATTCAAATCGCCACCCAAGGCGGAGCGAGCGAGATCACAATGCGCACGGCGGGCGATGACGCCCGGAGCCTGCCGCATGTCATAGGCGACATTTCAGCGTATCGCGGGCCTCTTCCGTCACCTGTTGATGTCGACGCAATTACTGCCCGTTGTCCGAACAATCTCAACCCGGTGCAAGGCGGCATCGGGGATCAACATTTCGTCGCATTCGGTCCGCGCTGGAACCTCATCCGCTCAATCCGTCAGGGCCGCGGTGAGTCGTTGCTTGAGCTTGTGCTCGATCCGAAGTTCGTAACGGATTTGGAGCACTACCATCTGCATCCAGCGATGCTCGACTTTGCAACTGGGGCTGCTCAGCGGTTGATCCCCGGGTTTGTTCCGGAGCGGGACTTCTATGTACCGTTCGGCTATGGTCTAGTCCGCATCTACACCCGCATGCCGCAACGCATCCTGAGCCATGTCCGCCTCAAGCCGGGTTCATGCGTCGGAGAAGCCAGTTTCGATGTTACGTTGATGGACGACGGAGGGCGGCCGTTCTGTGAAATCGAAGGTTTCGAAATGAAACGGATCGATATCGCGACGAGCCTCGTCGGTTCAAAACTGCCAGCGACGAGCAAGAAGGTCGGAGCCCCGGCGCTCGACAAAATCTTACGGGACGCAATCGACACGCGCGACGGTCTCGCGGCACTTGACCGCATCATGTCGCAACCTCACGTGGTGCAATGCATCGCATCCTCAGTGGATCTCAAAGTGTGGGAGCGTGAGGTCGACGCCGAAGGCCGCACCGGCACCGGCTTGGCGGTCGACCAGGATGACGAGGGTGCAGGGTCGTTCACGCGACCAGATCTCGAGTCTGCATATGTGGCCGCCGACACAGACATGGAAAAGCGCCTTGCACGCCTCTGGTCAAGCCTCCTCGGTGTACGTCAAGTGGGCGTCAATGATGATTTCTTTGAGCTTGGCGGCCACTCACTTCACGCCGTTCGCTTGTTTGCTGCCATTCGAAAGGAATTTGGCCTTTCGCTTCCGCTGTCGACGCTGTTTGAGAACTCCAACATCCGCAAGCTTGCCATACTGCTCGACGCGCAGGCCGCGCGGGATCAGACAGCAGCGGAGCGCCCCACCGCGACGTTGCCAAGCGCGTCGCGCACTGTCTATTCCTCGCTCGTTCCGATCCAACTGATGGGCGAGGAAGCAGCGTTTTATTGCGCGGCTGGTATGGGCGGAAATCCACTAAACTTGCGACCGCTCGCTTTGGAAATGGGCATCGACCGACCCTTTTACGGCCTGCAGCCGCAGGGCTTGGACGGCATGTCCCCTTTGCACCGTACGGTCCCAGAGATGGCGTCGCACTACATCCAGGAAATCAAGCACCACCAGCCGACCGGGCCATACTACCTGGGTGGTTATTCGGGTGGCGGTGTCGTTGCGTTTGAAATGGCCAAACAACTGGTTGCCGCAGGCGAACGCGTCGGCTGCCTAGTATTTCTCGATTCGATCGCGCCAGGCGTCAGGTTGCCGTCGGCCCTGAGTAAACTCAGTACCCACTCTGCAGGCGTCCAGCAGGGCGGTGGACGCTATGCTTTGGAGGTCACAAAGAGGGGCGTCTTGCGGCGCGCGGCGCTCTTGGCGACGGTTGCACGAAAGCCACTCCGCCAAATGTTTCCGTATCGCTATCGTCTAGAAAACATCGCCGATACTTGGACAGAAGCTTTCGCTGCGTATCGGCCGACCGCCTATGACGGTGATGCCATACTTTTTAGGGCTGGCAGCGGCCTGGTGCTCGGTGTCGATATTGGGTCGTCGAACGGTTGGGAGCGTTTGTTCAGTAAACCCATCGAAATCAGCATTTGCCCAGGCGATCACGCGTCCATGTGCGAGGCGCCACATGTCCGGGTGCTCGCCAGGAGGGTGAACGCCCACTTGCGGCGGCGGGTGCGCGATAATGGCGGTAGCTGTGGCGCTGTAGGCGTGTTGGAAAAGGGATGACGTCTCGTTGGGGCTCCAAGCCGTTGCTTTCGTGTCTGGTTTTCGCCGGATCGAAATGTGCGACTTGCGACTGAGATTTTGTCGATGAGGATGTGCGAATGAGTGCGCGAACTGTCGATCGAAAGCTCAGCTGTCTCCTGATCGGCGATGGCTCGCTGCTCGTCCAATGCGGGATGCTGCTGCTCGCGCGAGGACACCGGATTACTGGCATTGTCTCAGCCAACACTGATGTGGGCGAGTGGGCACGCTCAAGCGATATCGACGTCATCGCCGACGGTCTGGGTCTTTCTGATCGCCTGACCGGCGTGACTTACGATTGGCTGTTCAGCATCAATAACCTCTCGTTACTACCCGGAAAGATCTGGCAAGCGGCCAGCCGCGGGGCCGTGAATTTCCACGACGGTCCGCTGCCGCGTTACGCTGGGCTCAACGCACCGGCGTGGGCTCTGTTGGCCGGCGAGACACGTTATGGCGTCACATGGCATGCAGTGAGCAATGTGGCCGACGAGGGTGATGTATATTTGCAACGCGCCTTCGACATAGACCGCCACGAAACAGCGCTGACCCTCAACACGAAGTGTTTCGAAGCCGGCATCGCCTCATTTACTGAACTGGTCGACCTCATCGAAAACGGCACGCTGACAGCGCATCCGCAAGATCTCGCCAACCGCACATATTACGGCCGCCATCAACGGCCGTCTTCCGCCGCGACCCTCGATTTCACGCGCACGGCGGACGAGATCACGCGTGTGGTCCGTGCACTGACTTTCGGGTCAGGGTACATCAATCCGCTGGGATTGCCCAAGATCAGGACGGAAAAGGGCCTCTATTTCGTGTCTGGGGTTGAGACAGCAAACGTTGCCGCGGTCGGCACACCGGGCACCGTTCTCGCATCTGACTTATCGGGCGTCGTCGTGGCTACTGGCGATGGCAGCATCTGCATTGAAGGCTTGATCGATGCCTCTGGAGCCGCCATCGACGCGCAAACTGTCATGCGCCGAGATGCCAGAATCTTGCCGAA
Source organism: Hyphomicrobiaceae bacterium (assembly GCA_031409695.1). Taxonomy (GTDB): domain Bacteria; phylum Pseudomonadota; class Alphaproteobacteria; order Rhizobiales; family Hyphomicrobiaceae; genus JABFRJ01. The sequence continues at coordinate 1,575 of JANNXS010000395.1, read as the reverse complement.
TACGAGTGCATTGCAGCAAGCAATAGACGGCTTCACCAACGAAACCGTGCGCCATGAAGCTTGGTTCCTGAAGCGATTGCAGGCCGGCAATGTGCCGGAAATTCACGGCGCGTCGCCTGACGGCGGGTTGGGCGTGCCAGACATTCAGACCTTTCAACTGCCAGTATTGTCAGGCTGGCTGGAGCATCGAGCGGTCGCGGCAATTGCAGCATTCTTCATTCGATCAGGCACGCAGACGCCCATCCGTCTTGCGTACATCAACGACCCGTGCGCGGCGGACGTCGAACATCTCGAAGGATATGTTGGCACCTCGCTCCCACTCGTCATCGACGTTTCCGAGGGGGCCACCGCCGACGGGGCGGTCGCCAGTTCTGCCGTAGAGATCGCGGCTCTGTCCGAGCGTCGTGGATATCCGTCCGACTTGCTGCTGCGCAATCCACATGCGTTGCACCAGCCAGCAACAATCGCGGTGCGGTCGACAGCGAGCATCGCTTCCTCACCGTCCGCTGCCGCACTGACTTTTGTGTTGCCCAAAGACGGCATGCCCGCTCACTTGGCCGTCGACGTCGCACGCGTACCGGCCTCTGTCCTCGATGCCCTTCTGGATCGGCTCAACACGTTCATTAGCGCTTTCGCGGCCGATGGATCTGCTCGCATCGCCGACCTTCCCGTTATGACTGAGGCTGAAAAGACTGTAACGATCCATGGATGGAATGACACATCGGTTCCCTATGATCGTTCGGCTGTTGTCCATCGGCTGATTGAAGCGCAAGCGCACCGGACGCCCGAGGCAATTGCGATCGTATGTGACGGGCGCACGCTCTCGTACCGGGAGCTCGACCGCGCGGCCAATCGTGTGGCCAATGTGCTCACCACAAAAGGCGTTCGCCCCGACCAGCCGATCGGCCTCTATCTTCCCCGCTCGTGTGACCTCGTTATCGGTGCGCTCGCGATCCTGAAGGCTGGCGGCGCGTATGTAGCGCTTGATCCGGCGTATCCGCGTGATCGGATTGCGTTCATGATCGAGGATAGTGGTCTCTGCTTCATCCTCAGCACTGACGGCCTCGCCCGGTCGATCGGAACAAGCAAAACCGAGGTCATCCGGATCGAAGATGCTGCTGCATCCGGCGCGGCTGAGGCGCTGCCAGATGTCGCCAGCGCGACAGACCTTGCCTACATTATGTACACGTCTGGATCGACGGGCCGACCGAAGGGCGTGATGGTCGAGCATCGCAACGTTGTGAACCTATTCGCCGGTATGGACAGTCGCATTCAGCGCTCAAGCGCACGCCAAGACGTCTGGCTCGCGGTTACCAGTCTGTCGTTTGACATCTCCGTTCTTGAAATCTTCTGGACCTTGGCGCGCGGCTTCAAGGTGGTGGTGCACACCGAGACGAGACCGGTGGCACCCGCATCGAGCCGCGCAAGAGCACGTGCAAAATCCACTGATTTCAGCCTCTTCTTTTGGGGCAACGACGACGGCGTCGGTGCGCGCAAATATGAGCTTCTCCTTGACAGCAGTCGTTTTGCCGACAGCCGCGGATTTCGGGCCGTGTGGACGCCAGAGCGGCACTT
>JANNXS010000394.1:0-5377 GCA_031409695.1 Hyphomicrobiaceae bacterium | reverse complement strand
GTCATGACATGGTCATCGATTTGGATCCGGCGAGGTCCATGCTGCCCGCAAAGCCTACTCTTTGCGCTCAGTCTGACGATGAGTATCTGCCTCTCCGACCGGCGCACTTTGATTTGATCGTCTCACCGCTATCGCTGCACTGGGTCAACGATCTGCCCGGCGTGCTGACGCAAATGCGCTATGCTTTGAAACCGGATGGTTTGCTGCTTGCAGCCATCATCGGCGGCGAGAGCCTCAGCGAGTTGCGCCAAGCGTTCGTTGCCGCGGAAAGTGAAATGGAGGGCGGGGCCAGCCCTCGTGTTGCACCGTTCGCCGACGGCCGCGATATTGGCGCGTTGTCGCAGAGGGCGGGCTTCGCGCTGCCGGTGGTCGACAGTGACACGTTCACGGTTGCCTACAAACACCCGCTGGCGCTGATGCATGATCTGCGCGCCATGGGGGCGACCAACGTGCTGGCTGAGCGCCGCCGCACGCCGCTGCGCCGCGCGACGCTGGTCCGCGCCTGCGAGATCTACGCTGAGCGATTTTCGCGTGCTGACGGCAAAGTGTTAGCGACCTTTGAAATCATCACGCTCACCGCCTGGGCCCCCGCAGACAGCCAGCCGAAACCATTGCGTCCCGGGTCAGCCAAACATCGCCTTGCGGATGCGTTGGGCGCGGCTGAGGTCAAGCTGCCACGGAAATGAGCGCGAGCGGTTAAACATCGTAGGCGGCGCTGGGGCGAGATGGTCCATGAGGGGAAGCCGAACTCCGCGGTCAGCCCACCCACCACTGTCATGCTACCCCTTGTGGGTAGCACCCTTTCATCAACACGTGAGACTGCTCACCCGTTGCTATGGCAGTGCAACATCTCACGGCTCGGACTCGCTGAGGGATGGGTGGTCGGCACAAGGCCGACCATCACATTTTGGGGTGTGGCGGCGGTTGAGTTACGACGTCGCCACCGGGTCAATCACGTCGCACCGGTGCGTGCTGCGTCGACGCTTGTGGCTACCCCAGCCTCATTCATGGACGCGCATGATGCATTCGATCTCAACCGAGATGCCGCGGGGGAGCGACGCCATGCCGACGGCTGAGCGCGCGTGCCGCCCACGTTCGCCGAGCACGGCAACGAACAGATCGGAGCAACCATTGATCACTTCCGGTTGCTCGCCGAAATCCGGCGTGCCGCGCACCATCCCGAGCATCTTGATGACTTCGACTTTCGACAGGTCGCCGGTTGCCTTCTTCGCCGCGGCCAACAGGCCGATGCCGACCAACTTCGCGTGCTCGTAGGCTTCTTTGACGGTCAGGTCCTTGCCAACGACGCCGGTCAGCATTTTGCCATCGGCCGACCGCGGGCCCTGGCCCGAGAGATACAAGATGTTGCCATCGCGCTTAAAGGAAACGTAGGTCGCGACGGGCTGCGGTGGGTCTGGCAACGTGATGCCCATGGCTGAAAGCTTTTGTTCGGGGGTCATACTATTTTTCTCCGTTTCAAAGGTGTTCGTCGACCACGTTCATCACCAGCTCGGCAAGACCATCGTAGTCGCTCGTGTCATTGTACGCTGCCGCTGACACACGCAGCCAGAGCGCCCCGGCGAGTGCCATCACTGGCACCTCGACCCGATGGCGTTGCCAAAGCTGACTGCGGATGGCGCGGCCACCGTCACGCGTTGGTGTGTGGGTCGTTGGAATACGGATCGTTACCATGGAGCCAAAGAGCGCATCCGGGCCGCCGGTTTCGGTGCCGAAGGCGCGAGCCAGTCTCGCACCGGCGTCGATCGCCAGCGCATGGTTGCGGCGGCGCAAATCAGGCCCGCCGAGTCGCTCATGGAACCAAAGCGCCTCCGGCACCGCAAGCCAGGCGCACGCGTTGCGCGTGCCGAGTTGAGCAAACTCGAGCGGAAACCCTAGGCCGTAATTGTGGGAAATCGTCGTCGGGTGGATCTCGGGCGCATCCTTTGCGCGGGCGATGAAGGCTGCCCCGCGTGGGGCGCACATCCATTTGTGCAGATTGCCGACATACCAGGTTGCGCCGAGCGCATCGACATCAAGCTCGAGCATGCCTGGGGCGTGGGCGCCGTCGATCAGTACGGGAACGCCAGCGGCTTTGCCGAGCGCGACCACCTCGGCGACGGGCATGATGATCGCCGACGGTGACACGATATGATCTGCGATGATCAGCCGTGTCCTGTCTGTCAGTCCGCGCTGGAAAGCAGCTGCGATCTGCGCACTGCCTTGCACGGGCAGGCCGACCTGCACTTCAACGATCGCCGCGCCTGTGCGTGCGGCTACATCCTGCAGGTTCATACGAACGGCATTGTAGACATGATCCGTGATGAGGATTTCATCGCCCGGTTTGAAGGCGAGTGAGCGAAGCACGGCGTTGGTGCCCTGGGTCGCGTTTTCAACGAATGCAAACCGCTCGGGTGCAACCCCGAAATGCGGCGCGACTTTGGCCGCCGCCTCAACGATAGCTGCAGGCAGGATATCCTGGAAAAACGCGGTCGGCTGCGCTTCCATGCGTGCCTTCCACGCCGCTTCCGCATCCTGCACCACACGCGGGCAAGCGCCATAGGCGCCGTGGTTGAGATGGCGGACGCCCGGCTCAAGTGTCCACAGCGGAAGAAGGCCGCGGCCGTACTGGATCATGCTCACTTGCCCTTGGCCGCCCCTTCACGTCTGGGATCAGCGCCGCCCTGAAGACTGCCGTTTGGCAGCCGCGTTATAACATGGACACCGGAGGTCATCTCGGGCGTAACCACTTGATGCCCGCGCTGTAGCATCTGGGCTGTGAGCAGCAAGGGCGCCATACCGGCTTCGATCTCCAAAGGTCCGTTGCGCGAGCCGAAGTTGGCTAAGTCCGATGCCTGCTGTGGGTCGAGCTTCCAGTCGACCAAGCCGACGATGGTTTTTGCGACGTAGAGGATGATGCGGCTACCGCCGGGGGAGCCGATCACGTGACGCACGCGACCCTGGGCATCGAGCACGATGGTCGGCGCCATGGAGGAGCGGGGCCGTTTGCCCGGCCCGACGGCATTGGCGATGGGTGCGCCATCCTTGTCCTTGGGCAAAAACGAGAAGTCGGTGAGCTGGTTATTGAGCAGGAAACCGGCCGCCATGATACGGGAGCCGAAGCCGTTCTCGATTGTCGTCGTTAAGGCGACCGCATTGCCGCGTTGATCGATGATCGACACGTGGCTGGTGCCGACACTTTCGACCGTGGCATCGAGGCCAGCACGTTGGCCGACGACGCCAGGTGGCACGCCGGCTTCCGCTTTGGGCTTCGCCTTCGCGAGGTCGATCGTCTGGCGGCGGCTGGTCAGATAGCCAGGAGTCATCAAACCCAGGATTGGGACATTTACCGCATCGGGATCGCCAACGTACCTGTCACGGTCGGCATAGGCCAGTTTCTGCGCCTCGGCGAGGAGATGCACCGACTGGGGGTTCAACGGCATTGTGCCAAGATTGAATGGCTCAAGCAGCACTAGCATCTGCGCGATTGCAAGCCCGCCAGACGATGGCGGACCCATGCCGCACACGCGACTCTGGCGATACATCGTGCAGAGCGGCGCGCGCTCCTTGGCTTTGAACGCCGCAAGGTCTGCCAAGGTCACATCGCCTTTGTGATTCGGCGCGTCGGTGACTGCCTTGACGATCGCCTCGGCGATCGAACCGGAATAAAATGCTTGATCGCGGCCCGCCGCGATGGCTCGGAGCGTCGCTGCAAACGCTGGGTTCTTCAGCACGTGACCGACGGGCCACGCGTTGCCGTTTGTGTCAAAGAAGTAGGCGCGCGCGGTTGTCTCAAATGCGGCTGCGCCCGTTTCGGTCAAGAGCTTGTTGAGGCGCGGTGATACGGCGAACCCCTCATCTGCGATCTTGATGGCTGGATCGAATAGCCGTGCCCATGGCAGCTTACCGTGTTGCCGATGGGCAAGCGCCAGCATCGAAACCAGGCCGGGTACGCCAACACTCTCGCCGCCAAATACGGCTTCGCCGAACGCCCGTGGCGACCCGTCTGGCTTGAGGAATCGTTCGGGTCTTGCGGCCGCTGGGGCTGTCTCGCGGCCGTCGTAGCTTTGCATGCGTCGGCGCGGTGCATCGTAATGGAGCAAAAACGCGCCGCCACCGATGCCGGACGACTGCGGTTCGACGAGGTTGAGCACCAGTTGCACGGAGATCATGGCATCGACCGCACTGCCGCCCGCGTCTAGGATCGCGACGCCCGCATCAACTGCAACCGGATTGGCCGCAGCAATCATGTAGCGTCGCGCGGTTGACACGGTGCGTGGCTCAAGGCCGCTCGCCGCTTCGGGGGCGTTAGAGGCGCGTTGGGCTGCTGTGGGGTCTGCAAGCAGCAGCCATGCCAACACTGTTGCTAGGCCGCCTGCGGCGCGTGTGATCGGGTTGAGCATTGTCCGCCTCAATGGATACCGGCCGACGCTCGCACGGAATACAAGTTCTGGTCGAGCCCAACGGCTCAAGACCCTCCTCGCTAGTCTCCCGCGTAGTGCGACTGTGGGGTTGCTTTTTTGGCATCGATCAAAAGCAAATCGACCGTCCTTGGTGGACTTTTGCGGGTAGGTTTACGGCGAAGATGAGCTTAAACCGAAGAGGTGGCACCATAACTTTTGCTGGTTCGTCGTGTCCGCTACCTCTTCGTTTCACAGTTACCTCTTCGTTTCACATGGGCCGCCATGGCGGAGCTTAATTACAGAGTCCTCCAGATCACAGTCGCTCCCGTACGTTTTTCCGTCACAGCCGCAGCGTGGAATAAAAATAGCGTCGCACGCCATAGAGAGATTTCTCTTTCGGCACACTCCCTGAACATCGGCGCCACAACCGAAAGAATAACTGCACCACATGCCGGCGTTGCAGGACAAATTGGAGCGGCCACCACACGTCTGCCCCAGACCTGCGGCCGAGGTGGGGAATGGTGACAACGCCACACCGAGGGCTGCCAACATTATCGCGATGGGCAACTTATGTGCTGAATAAATAGCGCGCATTTGGGCCTCCCCGCTCAACATAAACGTTCAACAAAATGCGTCCCGGAACGTCGGCGACCAATTCTGCGCCCATTCACAGCGTGCAGACTGAGGATTCCACAACTGAACTTTGCTAAAAACGATTGGTACGCCGCGGGCGTTCATGTAGTCCAATATATTCGGGGAATCCTGCATGTGAAAGTGCAAATGCGGCCCACCTGGGGAGTTGCCCGAGTTCCCGCATTGAGCCACTTGCTGTCCAGCCGAAACAGCGGCGCCTGTTTGTACTCGTATACTACCACGGTTCAAATGCGCTAATATGATATATTCACGATTGCTCCGCCGAATGACAATATGGTTCCCAGCATCATGCCCACCATGCATCCCGTTCGGAATGCCATCGC
>JANNXS010000393.1:0-11899 GCA_031409695.1 Hyphomicrobiaceae bacterium | reverse complement strand
CAAGCCTGCGCTGGCGTTGACCCTCGCCTTTAGCCACGGAATCCCAGACGCTAGCCTCCCCATCTTCTTCTCAACTCGGCGCAATTGGAAACCGCTAGTAACCAGGAGTGCGTCATGACAGATGCCACCGCAATCCACGATCTATTTGGTAGTTTTCGCGCCGAGTGGCTCAAAGATGACATTTTCAAGCTATTCAGCGAGCCAACATACTTTACCCATTTATTGGGTAACAAGTCTTGCGTTTTGACGGGTGGACGTGGATCCGGAAAGACTACCGTCCTGCGCTGCTTATCGTTTGAAGGACAACGCGCATTGCAAAGCCAAGACTGGGCGGCCCCAACACACGTTGGAGTATACTATCGAGTCAACACTAATATTGTTACTGCATTTGATGGGCCAGAATTGAGGAAAGACGAGTGGAGGCGTATATTTGGACACTTTCTCAACCTCACTATATGCGGCGAACTTGCAAAATACGCCTCTTGGCACATTAACCACAATAGCAATACTAATTTTTCGAACGTCTCCCTTTCGGTTGTGGGGAATGCACTAGGCGTCGGTGAAGCAAAAACATTTTGCGAGTTACAAGAAGGCATTGTGAGTGCCTTAACCCAACTTGAAATCTATATTAACAACCTAGGGCATCAAAGGCCCACAATATCCCAATTGCAATCCCCGATAACCCACTTTCTACAGCAACTAAAGAAAGTCGACGGCCTTGAGAAGACGGGTTTTCATATAATCCTCGATGAATACGAAAATCTGTTGGATTACCAACAACAGATTGTCAACACCATGATTAAGCACAGTGGGGATAATTGCTACTTTAAGATCGGCGTGCGCGAACTTGGTTGGCGTGTGCACACCACCCTTAACGATAATGAATCACTTATCAGCCCGGCAGACTATGAATTGATCAACATTGAAGAGCGCCTCCGGGATAACTTCGCACCCTTTGCAAGGGCAGTCTGTGAGTCGCGACTAAAAAGCGGTGAAAAATCTGTTGGAGCGCATCTGGGTCTAGACAAGCTTCTGCCAGCCCTATCGACAATCGAGGAGGCTAATCTCCTTGGCGTTGGTCGACGCGTCGAAAAACTTCGCCAAGAGCTCAAGGGGACGGACTTTCAGCCACACCTTGCAGAGGTTGACGATTTTGTATTGCATGTCTTCCATGAATTAACTCATGGCAACATCGAGGCGACAAAAAGAACGGCTCGAGAGTATGTGGCCGGAAACAAAAGCGCGCGCGACAAATATGAGAATCATGCGCAAGCGCTCTTATTCTCTTTGGCCGACAAGGGCGCATCCATTGGGAAACACTATTGCGGGCACGAAACATTCGCCAGAATTGCTCATGGGAATATAAGGTTTTATATGCAGTTGGTTCATGAAAGCATCGTTCAGCAAATTGAAGCTCAAAAGGATCTGTCGCAGCCTATTGGGTTCAGGGATCAGACGCTGGCGGCTCGGCGCGTTGGATTAAACTACTTGCGGGAACTCGAGGGCGCTACCTCACGTGGTAGCTATTTGTCAAAGCTTATTCTAGGGTTTGGTAGGCTATTCCAAATATTTGCAGAAAACCCGGTGGGCGGCGCGCCTGAGCGCAATCAATTCCACGTAAGGGACACTGCGGAGCTAGCGCCAAAATCCCAGCAAGAGGACTCAGCGAAGCTATTGACGGAAGCTATTATGCATCTAGCCTTGGTGAGATCGCCGGGAACAAAGCTCGCGGCCGAGACTGATACGCGCGCCTGGGATTATGCCCCGCACCCGATATTTTCACCATACTTCAGCTATAGCTCGAGACGAAAGCGAAAGATAAGTGTTTCCGATGCAGACTTGATTGCAATGTCAAAGTCGCCGCAAGCGACGATAAAGAAACTCCTCGGGCAAGACCGACAGCACTTGGCCAATTCCGAACTTCCCCCACAAATGAGCATGTTCGATGAATTCTTCAAGTGATCCGAGCGCTTGGCTCCCAATGCGCCAAACCCACCTCGTCAGGACTGCGATTCCCGTTGGCCCGGCGTCTGTGCTACTGTATGGCGTGCTGGAGCAAAGGAGCGAAATTGATCCTGCCTGGGTGGATCTTTTTGCGGAGGAAAACACGTTCGAGGTGCTATCCAGAGACGACTTGCATTCGGCTAAGGTGCCAAGATATAGGGAGACTTGGCTGTCCGTGCGGGATCAAAAGCAGCTGCGCGAGTTTGTGACATCCTTGAATGCTTCGTCAGTCTATATAGATATAACAGGTTTGCCTCATCATGTTTGGATGCCGCTTGTGCGGGTATGCGTTGAAGAGGGAAGGGAGACCTGCTGTATCTATGTTGAACCACTCTCTTATGCACACAATGTCACTCCCAAACCCGGCGAGTTCTTTGATTTGAGCGAGCGGATTCAAGGCTTTTCGCCGATACCAACGTTTGCACGCTTGCAAGCCAAGCGCTCCGAAGAGACGATATTAATTCCATTACTTGGGTTCGAGGGCATAAGATTCAGGCATTTGATCGAGCGCATCGAACCCAGTGAGCGTGATATTTCGCCGATTATCGGCGTGCCTGGCTTTGAGATCGAGTATCCGTTTCACACCTTTGAGGGAAATGCGACAGTGCTTAGCGTCACCAGGTCTTGGCAACGAGTGAGTTACGTTGATGCAGCTTGCCCTTTTGCACTTTACTCGCAACTTGCTCGACTTCAGCAGGGCTTTGGTGCCAAGATGCTTCAAATTGCGACAATTGGAACGAAGCCTCATGCTCTCGGCGCAATGATGTACGCAATGCGTAATACAAATATTGAGTTGCTTTACGACCATCCAATCAGGAAGCGCGAAAGGACCTATGGATTGTCAAAATGTCACCTCTACAATGTGTCGTCATTTCTCAAACAGGTTGGCTAGGGTGGATTTATGATTTCCTACACTCCAGGCGACACTGCCAATGCGCTAATTGCGGCGGCAACCATTAACGAGCCCAATTCCATCGTGGATTTCTGCGCGGGTAACGGCGGCCTATTGTTGCCTGCCCTGGCGCGGTGGCCGCGGGCAACGCTTTACGCAAACGATGTCGACCGAAGTTCCTTCGGAACGCTTGCCGACGCAACGTGGAGCTTTGTGAATTTTCTCGACAGCGGATTCGATGATATGGTGCGGGATGAGTTTCCGCTAACGTTTGATCTGATACTACTGAATCCACCCTTTGCGTTTGATAGGGCGCAATTGCATGAAGCCCGCGGGAGATTCGCCGACATTCGCTGTAGCCTTGCATTCGCGTTTCTTTTCACCGCGCTCGACTATTTGGATGCGGACGGAGAACTGCTTGCGATAATGCCAACGTCGACACTAAAGAGTGAAAGAGATTCAACCGCTCGGAGGCAGCTCGCGAAGTTTTTTAACTCGCGCCTTATTTCTGGTCCGCGCTACAATAGGTTCCCGGGTCTTGATGTTTCTACCTACCTGATCGGTCTAAGGTTAAAGCAGGAAGTCAAAAGCGCTGTGCGGATTGCCGACAGTCGGCCCAGCATCCACCTTCCGTGGCAGCTAACGCGCGGGGCAATTTCGCAGCCTAAAGCCAAGCGCGTGCTGCAAACCGGTCGGCAAGGCTGGATTCACACGACTAGCATTCAATCTTCCAAAATTGTGGATCGGTACAAGCTACCGGCCTCAATGCTGGACGTCGGTCATAAGGTGGTTGGGGAACAATCAATTGTGCTGCCGAGAGTTGGCAGGGTTAAAATTGGTGACATTGCTCTTACAAGTAGGCCCGAGTTGCTGTCCGACTGCCTTCTAGGCGTTACCTTCGACGATCGGAAGTTGGCGCGGCTAGTCTATGACGGCTTGAAAGACAAGTTTTCGTCTTTCGCCAAGTTATACACTGGAACAGGTGCTCCCTACATAACGCATAAGATCGTATCCGATTTCGTCCGAAAGATTGTTATGGTAGGATAAGTTCATGGTCGGTTAAGTGTGGAACTGGGACAGGGTCAGCAGGATGATTTCGATAAAGTTCAATCGCACTAGTGGTAGCGATATTTCTTTGCCGATACCTGAGAAAAGTAGCCGTGGGGCGGCCGGCTGGGATATTCGCGCGAACCTCACTTTGGATCAACGAGGCGAAGGTGTGAGGATTAAGGCAGGGGGGCTTGCTGCTGTGCCAACAGGGATCAGGTTGGAAATTCCCGCTGGCTTTGAATGTCAAGTCAGATCTCGGTCGGGACTCGCTAAAAACAATTTTGTTTTCGTTTTGAATGCACCGGGAACGATTGATAGCGATTTCCGTGGCGAAGTTTTGGTTCTACTTGCGAACCTTGGAAGTGAATTGTTCACAGTCGCACACGGTGAGCGCATAGCTCAACTCGTTTTTTCGGCCGTGCCTGACGTGCATTTTGAAGAGGTGGAAGATCTGGGTGCTACGGATCGGGGTTCTTCCGGCTTGGGCAGTACGGGCTTGGCTTGAAATCAATAATTCAAGATGTCGACGTCATACTGCTGCTAGCGGACGTGCTCGAAGGCGATCAATTCGGTGCAAACTTTGCCACTCGCGGCGGCAGCTTTTGTATAAATGTCTGCCAGCGGACGGACTTGCGCCGCCTAGAAATCAAATCCCAACTGTCCCTTCTTGTCCTGGGTGAACGCTGGCGCGTCCGTCGGCTCGGGTGATTCCGACGCTGACTCGGTTGGAGCGGGCGCGATCGGGCCTAGCGGGTGCGTGGCGATCTGCCGAGATGTGTTGGTGAGGATCGCCTTGGCTGTCGCCGCATCCAGCGGCCGGATCACACCGCCAAGGGCCGTGCTGCGGGTGGCGTAGCCGCCGAAGCATTCCATCGACAGCGTGTTGCCATGCACGATGAACGCGTTGGCGTTGCGCACGAGCATGTTGAGGGCGGTCATGTGCACGCAGGTCAGATCACGGTCGGTGCCGTAGAACGTCGCATTTGGCGCCAGAGGCTGAGCCGCGATGAAAAACCGGCCACTGCCGCAGGCGGGATCGGCAATGTTGATGGGTGCCTCAGTCGGCTCCACGGTCATTTGCGCCATCATCTTGCAGAGGTGCTCGGGCGTGAAGAACTGGCCACTGTAGCGGTTGGTGAGTGATTCCTGCTCGTAAATCATACCGAGATAATCCGGGAACGTGCTGTTCAGGGCGGATTCCGTGCGGCAGGCCAGCATGAACGCGCCAAGGGTATGGGCGAAGTGGTCGCCAGGGTGATCTTTGCCAGCGGTGCGCGGTCCATACCGGCGCATGATGCTCATGTAGCGCTCGTCATCCTCGCCGGGCTGGCGTGAGAGGGCAGCCACGGCAAGCCCCAGCCAATCATCCCAGAGCTTGAAGAAGCTGTCGCCGGTGCTGGCGCTGATTTTGTAGAGGTGGTCGGCGATGGGATGCGGCATTCGAGGCAGGCGATCATGCGTCGCTAGAACGGGATTTCGGCATCGAGCGATGCGTCAAAGGGCTTGCCTGCACCGTGGCTGGGTGTGGTCGTTGGGCGGAATACAGGCGCCGGCATGGGGCCGTGGTTCATGAACAGCACGTGCTCCTCGGCCGTCCATGTCGCCGGATCAGGCTTGGTGGTGAGCAAAGCGACACACGCGTCGCGCGTTTGCTGCGCCTGCGCGGTTTGAACGACGTTGATCTCCTGACTGAGGATGGTGCGTGCTGCGACGATGGCGCGGAGGCCAGTTTCAGCAAGAAGTGCGTTGAGGTTCATGGGGTGCTCCTGGAGTGATGAAGCCGTGAGGGCCGCACGTGGCGGCCCCAGGCGGTGTTCGGTGCGTTAAGCCCGCTCGCGGTCGCCGGCTTTTGCACGGCGGCTGCCGGGAGGCGGAGGAGCTACCATTGGTTCGGGCGCGTTCATCGCCACGGCATCGGCTTTACCGGCCTTGAGGGCGGCGGCTTCTTCTTTGCTCATGGGATGTTGCGTGTTGCCGCTCGCCCAGGGGCCGTAGCGGCTGGCGTCGCGTTCCCAGGCTGAGGCGCGCAGTTGCGGCTCGTTCTCGGTCCGGGTCCAGCTGGCCCAATAGGCAGGTCTATCGTCGTTGAGCTTCTTCTCGTCCTCGCTCAGCTTGGCATAGGCCGGGTTGGGCGAACCGTCGTGCAACTCACGGAACACCTTGAACCCGTTCTCACGGATGGCCACGAAGTGCGTGTTCGGAGCTTGTTGGGTGTTGAGGGCCTGGCGCATGGAGCGGTTCATATCGACGGGGCCGATCCAGTAGGCTTCCCCGTTCTTGTCGGTCTGCGCGAAGGCTGAGAATGCGAAGGTGGTCTCGGGATCTTCTGGCGTCGAAATGCGACCAGTGATGGCGGGCGCGTTCGGGCTGGTGTTGCGGCGGAAATTCAAGTTGAGGACAAAGTTGCCCTGCGGCTGTTTCGGTTGGTTCATGGCGCCTCCTTGGTTGTTGATTGGCATGCAGAGCGTATGAGGCACGCATACAGCCTGCAACAGAAGTGCCCATGGTACGGGCATAATTCGTATGCGTGGCGCATGCGGCACAGGGGGCTAATCGTATATTCTGTGTGTGCTGAACCTGTAGGCAGGCAGCGTTGACGGTGCCGGCGTCGGGCGGTGACGCTAGCCGCCATGCTCGATAACAATCTGGTGCTGATGGGTGCGGCTGCGGCGGTGCTGGCCGATCTCTGGCGTGGCACGGGCGTGACCTGGTGGTGTCTGCGGCTGGGCTATCAAACCACAGTACGCACGGCCAAGGCGGTGGCCTGGCGTCTGCGGGCAGCGCCCGAGACGTTCGGCGCAGCCAGGTGGCTGCGCGAGGCGGAAGCGGCTGCGTTGCAGCTGGTGGGCGAGAGTGGCCTGATTGTTGGGACGTTGGGCAAGCGTTTGCTGCGGTTTGCCGATGTGGAAGGTTCGGTGGTGGTGTTCGCGCCGCAAGGGGCGGGGAAGGGCGTCGGCGTCGTGGTGCCGAACCTATTGACCTACCCTGGCCCGGTGATCTGCACCGATCCCAAGGGCGAGAACTTCGCGGTGACCGCACGGGCGCGGCGGCAGTTCGGGCCGGTTTACTGCATCAATGTCGGCGATCCCGACCGCTCCCACCGGTTCAATCCCCTGGACGTGGTCTCACGCGACCTGCTGCGGGCGGTGGATGATTGCACCCGGTTAGCCGAACTCCTGATGCCCAAAGAAGCCAAGGACGACCACAACCACTGGCGCGACCGCTCAGTGAGTATTCTGACCGCGCTGCTGCTGTACGTCATCGAGAAGCGCGGCCATGATCCGGAGCGCTGCAACCTCGGTGTCGTGCACGAGATAGTCACGGCGCCGGCCGGCACGTTCGGCGACATCCTCAAATCCATGATGCGCTCGACGCAGTTCGTGGTGCGCTCCGAGGCCAGCCTGTTGGCCAACACTTTGGCCAGCGAAGAAGGGCTGAACCTGCTGTCCAACATCTCCAAAGGTACCAGCATCTGGGCCGAGGGGCGGGTGCTCGGCCGCTTGGCGCAAATCAGCGATTTCGATCTGGAACGGGATGTGGTGGGAAAGGTGGCGACGCTGTTTGTGAGCGTGCCCGAGGACATGAAAGCGGTGTACGCGCCGTTCATGCGGGTGATGGTGGGGTTGGGCTTACATGCCGTGGCGCGTGTCGGCAAATCCGGCATCGGCCCCGAACGGCCACTTTTCTTGCTCGATGAGGCGGCGGCGTTGGGGCACATCCCCGAGCTGGAGGACGGCATGGGCCACCTGCGGGCATATGCACGAGCCGTGCTGATCTTCCAAGATCTGGGGCAGTTGCAAGGCACCTACCGCAAATGGCGCTCCTTGCTCGCCAACGCGGCGTGCCAGGTGTTCTTCGGGGTCAACGACCAGGATACGGCCGAGTTGGTCTCGAAGATGATCGGCGATACCACTGTGGAAGCGCCGACGTTCGGCGTGAACACCGGCGCCGACACCGTGCTCGCCCATCATGAGAACGTCGGCATCGGGCAATCCGGGCGGCGGCTGATGTTGCCCAGCGAGGTTCTGCGCATGGGGAAGGACGCCGCCGTGGTGTTCGTGCGGGATGCGCCGCATCCGGTGCTGGCCACGTGCCTGCGGTACTTCGAAGATCGGCGGTTTGAGGGGCTGTGGGATCAGTGGCGAGCCGGGGCGACGAGGCCGCTGATGATCGAGCACAAGCCATTGCGGTTGACGCACAGGCCATAGGTATGATCCGATGATTTCCGCAGCTGTGTGGTCACCATCCATCATCGGCCGGCGGTGAAATTCACGCGAATGACCCGGAGCGGCCTTCCTCGACGCCCTACAGATTGTAACTCGGGAGGTCCGCTATCGATCTAAGCGGCCTGATCAAATCACGCAGGTTCAGTATCGGAGCTTCTTTTCGTCACCGTTGCGAGCGAGATTACTTCTTCGCTCTCGCTTTAACTACTTGCGCCCGAATCTTATCAAGAGTACCGTCCTCTGCAATTATTTCTGATTTACCGTCAACAAGTGCAGCTGTGACAGTAAATCCAATACCGCTAAAGGGTATGTAGCATGCTTTCGCGGCGACTATGAACTTCGGATCATCTGTCGATAGTTTTCCATCTTCCGCTTCGGCGATGATAGCCTCACACGATTGAACTGTCCCGGGTTCTTCGGAGGCGGTTTCGTCTGAGTCAGGCGTCGAGTTTGGCAGGTTCTTCGAGGCTTGCGTAGTAGGCGTCTTCCGCTTCGGCCGGCGGCACGTTGCCGATGGGTTCGAGAAGGCGGCGGTTGTTGAACCAGTCGACCCATTCGAGCGTGGCGTACTCGACGGCTTCGAGTGTGCGCCACGGCCCGCGCCGATGGATCAGTTCGGCTTTGTAGAGACCGTTGATCGTTTCGGCGAGTGCGTTGTCGTAGCTGTCGCCGACGCTGCCCACCGATGGCACGAGACCGGCTTCGGCCAAGCGTTCCGTGTACTTGATAGAGACGTATTGCACGCCGCGATCCGAGTGGTGCACGAGGCCGGAACCGGAGACAGGTTTTCGATCGTGCAAAGCCTGCTCCAGCGCGTCGAGCACGAAGCCCGCATGCGCCGAACGCGACACGCGCCAGCCGACGATGCGGCGCGCGTAGGCGTCGATGACGAACGCGACGTAGACGAAGTTCTGCCAGGTCGCGACGTAGGTGAAATCCGAGACCCACAGCACATTCGGACGTGGTGCACGGAACTTGCGATTGACGTGATCGAGCGGACAGGGCGTGGCTCTATCGCTCACGGTTGTGCGCACACGGGCGCCTCGGATCACCCCTTGGAGAGCCTCTTTCTTCATCAAGCGCGCCACCGTGCAACGTCCGACGTCATGCCCCTCGCGCAGCAACTGATGCCAGACCTTGCGCACGCCGTAGACTTGGAAGTTCTCATTGAAAACCCTTTTGATCTCGACGCTGAGCAGACGATCGCGTTTGACGCGCGGTGGTGCGGTCTCCGGCTGATCGCGCCGGACGACGTGGGCGTGGTAGGTCGACGGGGCGATCTCAATAACGTTGCAGATCCGCTCGATCCCGCCGTGGGTGTCGCGATACGCATCGACGAAGCTGATCATGGCTTCCATCGGCGGTCGAGCTCCGCCTGGGCAAAATACGCGCTGGCCTTGCGCAGGATCTCATTCGCCTGGCGAAGTTCTCGAACCTCGCGCTCAAGGGCCTTCAATCGTTCGCGCTCGTCAGTGGTGACGCCGGGCTTGCGGCCGCTGTCGATGTCGGACTTCTTGATCCACTCGTTCAGCGTCTGTGGCGTGCACCCGATCTTAGCTGCGATCGACACGATCGCCGCCCACTGCGAGGTATGCTCGCCGCGGTGCTCCAGCACCATCCGGACGGCACGCTCACGCACCTCGGTTGAAAACTTAGCGGATGTCTTGTGATTCGTCATGGCTCCAGTCTCTCAAGAGTTGGAGCCTCCGACAAATCCGGGGCGGTTCACACGACGTCCGTTCTTTGCATTGGCCGACATTGAAGCCAGCGCGCGTCGCAAGGCCGAAGGCAAGACGCCATCGCCGATCTCGCCCATCGCGCTGGAGGTCGTGCGCCGCATCGATGCGCTGTTCGAGATCGAGCGCAAGATCAACGGCAAAACTGCTGACGAACGACGATGCGTCCGCCAGGAACGGAGTGCGCCGCTGGTCGCCGATCTGGAAACCTTGATGCGTGAGGAGCGCGCCAAACTCTCGCGCGGCAACGACATTGCAAAAGCCATGGATTACATGCTGAAGCGCTGGCCATCGTTCACGCGCTTCCTCGACGATGGCCGCATCTGCCTGACCAACAATGCCGCCGAGCGCGCGCTGCGCGGCATCGCGCTCGGAAGAAAATCATGGCTGTTCGCCGGTTCTGATCGCGGCGGCATGCGTGCCGCTGCCCTCTACAGCCTCATCGTCAGCGCAAAAATGAACGACATCGATCCGCAGGCGTGGCTCGCCGACGTACTTGCGTGTACCGCGTCGCTGCCGGCATCACGTCTCGACGAACTGCTGCCCTGGAACTGGCGCGACGCTCGGGCCAAGACAGCCAAGGCTGCCTGACCATGGCCTGGATCCCCTACGTCTTCACGATCAGCCATGTCGCCACGATGCTCGGCGAGGACGAAGACTGGCTGCATGAGATCTCCACCGCCATGGATCCAGAGGAAGGCTGCCTCTGGGTCTTCGGCGTCGGCGAGCACGGTGTTCCCGCCTTCACAGAATACGGCATCGAATGCCTCAAGCAGATCATCATCAATGAGCGCGCGCACCCACGTAAGCGCGGCAGCACGCCATAACTGCCGCGGCGCTCACCGGATGCTTACCACGCTTGTCAAGATTGGGCCGAGCATCAGCAATCATGTTCTCTTTAAGTTCTTTTTATACTACTCCAGCTCTATGACCCACGGTACATCTCCCGACACACTGATCCGACCCGAGCCATTCGACACTCTGGTGTTCGACATCAGCTATGCCTTGAGCCGCACTCCCTATCGCGTGAAGCCGTCACGTCTTGACGCAGACGAGCACTATCGCATGGTGGCCAAGGCAGTCGTGGAGCACCTTCGCGTTTGCGGATGGAGATTAGAGCGTGACGCCTGGTCGATGCCCGGGCCGAACGGCTTTGTCGGAGACGGGCGGAAACGCGATTAGCGCTCGCTACCATGTGACCGGCGGCGGCGTCATCTGCCGGCGTCGACCCATCGTTGATTTGCGCCGCTGGTGGCGCAGCGCCTGGGCCTGGTGCCGCTTTTCAAAGGCTGCCAGCTGTTCGAGCCGCCGCTGATAGGCTTGCTCGGGGTGGTAAGCGACGCTGCGTAGGCGGGCCAGCTGCTCGGCTTTTGGCGTGGGCAGCTTCGGGGGCGATGGCCGTGGTCGGGGTTTGGGCCGGTTCTTTTGCTTGGCCAGCCGGTCGGCGAACAGGATTTGCTCCTCCAGCGCGATGTTCTCCAGCGAGGTCTGCAGGTCGCGCAGGCTGGTGATACCGAGGCCGTAGAATGCGAACGCC
The DNA here is from genome assembly GCA_031409695.1 of Hyphomicrobiaceae bacterium. Lineage (GTDB taxonomy): Bacteria > Pseudomonadota > Alphaproteobacteria > Rhizobiales > Hyphomicrobiaceae > JABFRJ01. Next base: position 454 of record JANNXS010000393.1, on the reverse strand, counting down.
AGGTCTTTGGCCGTCACCGTGAACACCGGATGGCCGGGGCCGGTCTTGGCCACCATGGGTCGTAACATAACAAACAGGGATGGTGCGCTTGCGTTGACTTGGCCGGCGCGCCAGGGGTGTCCGTGCTCGCGTGATATCGCCAGCGCGCGGCGGGTCGCTTCACCCTGCAAGGCAGCGGCTTTGATGCGGCCAAAGGCCGACGTTGGCGCCGGACGGCCATATTCGGCTTGGAGTGCTTCATATGTGAGAGGCGCCTCGTCCCAACTGGTCCACGTGTCGCGCAGATACGCGTTACGGCGCCCCTCCAGGTGCGCAGCGTTGTCGGCCTTGGCGATCTGGCCGCGCATGCGGTCGGCGCGGAGCGCCGCCTTGTCCTTGTTGCGGGTGAGGATGCCTTCGTTGGTATTCCGGCGTTCGGCATAGATAGTGTGCTTGGGGTGAGTGGCATGGTGCG
>JANNXS010000392.1:0-17712 GCA_031409695.1 Hyphomicrobiaceae bacterium | reverse complement strand
CCGTGGCCGTTTGGCCGTGCAGCTTGATCCTGTCTGTCGCAAGCGTGTTGATCAAGCCGCCGCCGTGGTCGCAAAAGCGGCTATCGGGAACGTCCCTGTTTACGGGGTCAACACGGGCTTTGGTGCGCTTGCGAAACAGCGGATTAAGCCTGAAGATACCGAACAATTGCAGCGCAATCTGATCCTCTCGCACTGCTGCGGCGTTGGGCCCGCGACACCGGCTGAGGTGGTGCACCTGATGATGGCGCTGAAGGTCATCTCACTCGGACGCGGTGCATCAGGCGTGCGCTACGTTGTCATCGAAACGCTTGAAAAAATGCTGGCGGCCGGTGTTCTGCCGGTTATCCCGCAGCAGGGTTCGGTCGGAGCATCGGGTGACCTGGCACCGTTGGCGCATATGACCGCCGTCATGATTGGCGAGGGTTGGGCCATGTTTGAGGGCAATGAACTCTCAGGTGCTGAGGCCATGAAACGCGCCGATATTGCGGCCGTCACGCTTGGTCCGAAAGAGGGCCTCGGATTGATCAACGGTACGCAGTTCTCGACGGCGTATTGCCTCGCGGGGCTGTTTGAAGCGCAGCGGTTGGCACGGTCGGCCCTGGTAACGGGGGCGCTATCGGTCGATGCGGCCATGGGGTCGACGACGCCGTTTCGACCTGAAATTCACGCCCTGCGCGGTCATCGTGGGCAAGTCGCGGCCGCGAAGGGGCTGATGAACCTGCTCGACGGAAGCGCCATTCGTGAAGCGCACGTGGAGGGTGACGAGCGCGTACAGGACCCCTACTGCTTCCGGTGTCAGCCGCAGGTAATGGGGGCTGCGATGGATCTGCTCTCGCAAGCCGCTCACACGCTGGCTGTTGAAGCCAACGCGGTGACGGACAATCCGCTGGTGATCGTCGACACGGGTGAGATTCTGTCGGGCGGTAACTTCCATGCTGAGCCGGTGGCGTTTGCGGCCGATCAGATTGCGCTCGCGATTTCAGAGATCGGGGCCATTGTTGAACGGCGGATTGCGACCTTGGTAGATCCGGCGCTGAATTTCGGCATGCCCGCGTTTCTGTCACCGTCTGCTGGTTTGAACTCTGGCTTGATGATTGCCGAGGTGACAGCGGCTGCGCTGTTTGCCGAGAACAAGCAGCGGGCGACGCCCGCCTCAATCGACTCGACGCCAACCAGTGCCAATATCGAGGATCACGTGTCGATGGCGGCACATGCGGCGCGGCGTTTGATTGAGATGAATCGCAACCTCGCGCAGATCATCGGTATTGAACTGATTGTTGCGGCGCAGGGCGTTGATCTGCGCAAGCACGGGTTCGGTCTGGAACGGCTGGGCAAAAAGCAATTGGCGGGCTTGAAAACATCGCCTGCGTTGGAGCGTGTGATGGCGACTGTGCGGGCGCGGATCGCGTATCTTGAGCAGGATCGGATACTTTCAGGTGATCTTAAGGCGGCAGCCGATCTCATCGCCACGGGTGCGGTGACGACGGCCGCGGGACACCGACTTTTGCCTGGTTTGGGTGAAGCGGCCTAAGTTCAGGCTACTCCGTTCGCCTTGAACAGGTCAGCGAACACCGGGAAGATTTCCTCCGGCGATGTAACGCGGCGCATGGCGAAGTTTGAGGCGCGTTCGCCGATCTCGCTATAGCCGGCCCAAACGGGGGTCTGGAGCGTGTCGGCGTAGCGCTCACCGTGGGCGGTTTCGATGTAGGCGAAGTATTGGCAGATGGGAAGAATGTCGGTGTTCAGAAGTTCGAGGCAATGGCCCATGTCCTCGTGGAAGTTGTCGCCGTCGGAGGCTTGGGCGGCATAGATGTTCCAATCAGCGGGCGAATAGTGCGCCTTTACGTCTTTGACCATCTCCTCAAGAGCAGATGAAATAACGGTGCCGCCCGTTTCCGTGCCGCGGAAGAAGGTTTCTTCGTCGACCACGGCCGCCGTCGAGGTGTGTCGAATGAAGACAATATCGACCTCCTTGTAGTGCCGCGACAAGAACACGTGCAGCAGCATGAAGAAGCGTTTGGCAAGGTCCTTGAGGCTCTCGGTCATGGAGGCTGACGCATCCATGAGACAGAACATGACGGCTTGCGTCGTCGGGCGCGGTACGCGCTCGAAGCGATTGTAGCGCAGGTCGATCGGGTCGATGAACGCGACCACACGGCGCTGATGCTTCTTGCGCTCGAGTTTGGCTTTTAGCTCCGTGATCAGCGTCTCGTCGTGGGGTGATTTCGCCTGGGCCTCGGCCAGTTCGGCTTCAAGCGCTTTGATCTCATCTTCGGTTGGGCGTTTCAGCGCAATTCGGCGGCCGAGACTGTTGCGCAGGGTACGCACGGGATTGAGCCGGCTCGGTGAGCCCGAGACGCTAAAACCGGCGCGCTGCGGCTTCGGCGATTTCAGGTTCTTCAGCTTGACCTTGACGAGGTTGGGGAGCTTCAGATCCTCAAAGAAGATGTCGAGAAACTCATCGCGGCTGAGCGAGAATGTGAATTCGTCCTGGCCTTCGCCGTCGGGGCTGCCTTGGTTGCCGCGCCCTCCGCCACCGCCCTGGGGTTTTGGAATGGCGTCGCCGACCTCGTATTCCTGGTTGCCTGGCAGCACGAAATCCCGCTGGCCGGTTTTGCCGTGGTTGAATGAGGGTTCGCGGAGGCTTTTCGAGCGAATGGTGACGCGTTCACCGCCCTCAGCCTCAGAGACCTTGCGTTTTTTAAGCGCGTCCTTGACAGCATCTTTGATCTCGCCGCGCGCGCGGCGGAGAAAGCGCTGGCGGTTGCCAAGCGACTTGGATTTCGGGTTCAGGCGGCGGTCGACGATTTGCATGTTAAGCGCCCTGTGCCGCTACGGGGGTGAACGGCGTGCCCTGGTGGAAGCGGAGTTTCCATCGAGCGCCGATCAAACTCCAAATCGAACTGCGGTGAGCGTGTTGAAGTGTCTCGTAGTGTACGCTGCTATCGTAGGCGACCAGCGCTGTTGAGTCATTCAGCAGCGTGATCCTTAAATTCGGCAACGGCAAGACGATCTCGATGCGAGGACAACCATCGAACAGCATCTCGTCCCGCATCCAGACCCGCCCCGAGCGGCCGAACTCGAAGAAATCATCTGCAAAGGTTGTGTCCATCAGCGCACGATCCCCACGTGTCTCGGCTCGCCACAGTTGCTCTTCGAGCGACACCAGAGTTCGGTAAGGTTCGGTTTGGACATCCATCGCTCAGCAACCATCACTCGACCGGCCGCTTCCCCTTCTCCACGACTGGCACGCCGTCGTAGATGGCGGGCAGCGACAGCGCGACGTTCAGTTCCGGCAGTGTCAACACATCGTCGATGTATTCGAGCCGCGTGTCGGCCCACCCGCCATCCTCGCCACGCGTAAAAACGACAACGTCCAATTCATCCGGATCGATATGCACGATTGTGCGTAGGGTTGGGTGCTTCAAGTATTCCTGTAGCTTCACCGTGCGGTCGATCTTGCGTGTCGTCGGTGAGAGCACTTCGAATACAGCAATGGGATTGCGCGCTTCAAGCGAGCCCTTCAGGACCGGCGAACACTCAATCGTCACATCCGGCCGGCGCACGTTCCTTATCTTAGTGCGCACGGCCGTATCGGCGGTCTTGGGGCGGCAACCGGAATTGCGAAGTTGGTTGCCAATCGCAATTATCAGGTTGACCGTGATCGTATCGTGCTGATCTGTCGTCCCCGCCATGCCTCTCGGAGCGACGCGAGGGCGCAGCGGCTCGGGAAATCCGTCGACGAGTTCATAACGCTCGTCTTGAAGGATATTCCACTCAAGGAACTCCTCGACGGTCATCGATTTCCGCTGCGCGTCCGCCATTGCCTCAGCTCGCCTTCTTCACCCGCATGTACCACTCAACCAAGCGGCGCACCTGACGCGGCGTGTAGCCGCGCGAGACCATGCGTTGGACGAACTCGGTGTGCTTGCTCTCAGTCTCGGTGTCCTGCTTCTTGCCAAACGAGATGACCGGCAGCAGATCCTCGACCTGTGAAAACATGCGGCGCTCGATGACGTCGCGGATTTTCTCATAGCTGGTCCAGGTCGGATTTTTGCCCGAGTTTTTGGCACGTGCGCGAAGGGCAAACTTCACCACCTCGAAGCGGAAATCCTTCGGGTTGGCGATTCCAGCCGGCTTCTCGATCTTGGACAACTCCTGTTCCAGCACCTGTCGGCTCATGATCTGGCCGGTGTCGGGATCTTTGAAGTCATGATCCTCGATCCAGCTGTCGGCATAGGCGACGTAGCGGTCGAACAGGTTCTGGCCGAAGTCGTGATAGCTTTCGAGATACGCCTTCTGCACCTCGTTGCCGATGAACTCAGCGTAGCGCGGCGCGAGCTCTTCCTTGAGGAACTCGATGTAGCGGCTCTCTTGCTCTTCGGGCATCTGCTCGCGTTTGATCGCCTGCTCCAGAATAAACATCAGGTGCACGGGGTCTGCTGCGACTTCCGTGTTGTCAAAGTTAAATGTGCCCGACAGCACCTTGTAGGCAAAGCGGGTCGAAGCGCCGTCCATGCCCTCGGTCACACCGGCTGCGTCGCGATACTCCTGGATTGTCTTGGCGTGCGGGTCTGTGTCCTTGAGACTTTCGCCGTCATAAACGCGCATTTTGGAGAAGATCTGTGAGTTCTCGTGTTCCTTGAGGCGCGAGAGAACGGAGAAACGCGCCAGCATTTCGAGCGTGCCCGGCGCGCACGCGGCGTTCTTGAGATCGGACGATGCCAGCAGTTTCTCGTAGATCTTGCGCTCCTCCATGACCCGCAGGCAATAAGGCACCGTGATCACGCAGATGCGGTCGAGGAAGGCCTCGTTGTTTTTGTTGGAGCGGAACGACTGCCATTCGCTCTCGTTCGAGTGCGCCACGATTATTCCCTGGTACGGCATGGCGCCGACGTTCTCGGTGCCAACGTAGCTGCGGTCCTGGGTTGCGGTCAGCAATGGATGCAGCATTTTCAAGGGCGCTTTGAACATTTCCACAAACTCCAGGAGCCCCTGGGTCGTGCGGTTCAGTCCGCCGGAATGCGAGTAGGCATCGGCATCATTCTGGCCGTAGTGTTCTAGCTTGCGAATGTCGACCTTGCCGACCAGGGCCGAGATGTCCTGGTTGTTTTCGTCGCCGGGCTCCGTTTTGGCGACGCAGATCTGGCGCAGGCGCGACGGATACATCATGGCGACCGAGAACTTGGAGATGTCGCCGCCGAACTCATCCAGCCGTTTCACGGCCCAAGGGCTCATAAAGCCCGGCAAAATGCGTTTTGGGATGCCGTACTTGTCGGCCATCATATCGGCCATGGTCACCGGGTCGAACAAGCCGAGCGGACTTTCGAACACGGGCGACAGCTCATCCTTGGTGGCAAGCACGTATATCGGCCGCTTCTCCATCAGCTCCTTCAGGCGCTCTGCGAGAGAAGATTTACCGCCGCCGACGGGGCCGAGGAGATAAAGAATCTGTTTGCGCTCTTCGAGGCCCTGGGCCGCGTGACGGAAATATCCAACGATCCGTTCGATGGTTTCCTCAAGGCCGTAAAAGTCCTTGAACGCCGGATAAATCTTGACGGTGCGATTCATGAACACACGGCCGAGACGTTGATCCTTGGCGGTGTCTATCAATTCGGGCTCGCCGATGGCGGCAATCATACGCTCAGACGCGCTGGCGTACATGGTCGGATCGGATTTGCACGCCTCCAGATAGTCGCGCAACGGCATGCGTGTTTGCTTGTTGCCGTCGTAGGACTTTGCGAACAAGTCGAAGATGGTGTCGTTGTTTGATGGGGTTGCCATGTGGAGGCCTCCTCAGTCGTCGCCGTTAAATCCAACACTGCCAAAACATTGGGGCGAGCGTAGGGTGAAACTCAGGTCAGTTAGCCCGAAGCGCACGTATCGCGAGAGCGTGATCAGAGAGGCGCAAAGTTCCAAACCAGCTGTCGTATGCGCACACTGTATTTTTGTTACGGACCACACATTGGATGAGACCAATCGGCCGGCAGGTCACCCAGCATGCGGCGTCAATTACCGTCGTGGGATGTTCGCCTGATTGGCGCAAATGTGCAACTAGGAACTGACCTAGTGCGACACCACTTGATGAAAAGGTGCCTCGTGCCGAAATCCGCCCGGCGTTTTGGCAGCCAGACCACATGATTGCTGATTTCGATTGGGCCCGGACTCCGCGCCCATTGGTTCCGATGCAGGAGTACCATTGGTGCAATGCGCGTCACGCCAACTGTTACTTAGTTGCTCGGCGTCTTTGATAGCCCAAACCCCAAGGAACTGAGACCGTTCGGGCCTTCATGCACTGGCGGCCGCGCGAAATGGTGGCACGTGTAGATTGAAGATCAGGCCTGAACTCGTGCCAGAGTCTGGCGCACGATGAGCATGCGATACAGGCACCAGCCTCCGAACGCCGCTGAAAGGTGTTTCAGTGTGTGCCCGCTGATCAGTTCGCCGAGCGCGTACACAGCGCCATCGGCGTGATCGAGTTGTTTTGCGAGGGCATAGGCGCCGATCGCGGCAATGACCAACCAGCCATGGGTATAACGCGGGCGGAACGCCATCAACAGCACGGGGATCGCAAGCATCGGATAGAACTGCACAATGCCGTAGAGCCTAAGGTCGTCGAACTGGGCCCAATGGATCACACTGTACAAGCCCAGTCCGATCAGCGGCACAAGCAAGCGCTGGCCGAGTTTCGGATCGATGCGCTCACCGACCATGGCCGCAAACAAGCCCATGAATGCGATCACCATGGGTAGCCGATCCCAGACCAGCGTCCGGTTGTCTGGTGCCCAGTGATAATACGCCGAACCGAGCCCTGTGAGCGCGAGGCCGATGAACAGGGCGACGTATGCTAGCCGGATCTCGTGCCCGAGCGCGGCGCCCGGTGGGCTCGCTAGAAAGCGCAGGCCTAGCAATCCGACAATTGTGAACGGGATGTTTGAAAGCACGTTGGCCGCGTTCGGGATTCCGAACAGCGTGCGGCCGTCATGGAACGCGTGATAGGCCATGTTTTGGGGGTATGGCGGCAGTGCGAGGTATGCGCCGATGGCAACACCGAACAGGAGTATGAGTCCCATCAGCCCCCAAAGAGGCCGGGTCAGGCGCAAATCAGACAGCGTATTTGGCGCGTGCATCGCTGTGGCCTCATTTAATTGAACATCGTATAATTAAATTATGCCGTGGTGTCAAGATCGGCGCTGGTGATGGGCTCGAAATAGATCTGAAGGGATTGAAATCTGCGGGTCTTGAAGCAGGAAAAACGACGCCCATGTAGGGATGGTGCAGGCCTACTCAGGCTGCACATTCTTGAAACCGCCGGGCCCCAGGGGCCGGTGATCCATCGTCGCTCCTAAGGAGGACTAACCATGCGTGCTTTTGACTTTGCCCCACTTTATCGCTCGACCATCGGCTATGACCGGTTCGCGGCCTTGATTGAACAGGCGGCGGGTAACGACCAGGGGGCAGGATACCCGCCTTATGATATTGAGCGCCTGGCTGAAACCGAATATCGCATAACCATGGCCATTGCTGGGTTCACGCGTGACGAGGTCAAAATCGAACTGAACGGCGACACGCTCACTGTCACTGGCACTAAAACCGCCGATGCCCAAGGTCAGCAGTTCTTGCACCGCGGTATCGCTGCGCGCCCGTTCTCCCGCCGCTTCCAACTGGCAGATCATGTCGAAGTGAAGAACGCTGACCTTAGAGACGGGCTGCTGCACATCGACTTGGTGCGTAATGTGCCCGAACGCTTAAAGCCGCGCACAATTGCTATCGGCGCACAGGCAGGCACATTGCAAGCGGGCACACTGGTTGGCACGGCTCAGGCGCAGATCGATGTTGCAGCCTAATGCTGCTACTAGGCCATAGGTGATAGCTGCGGCCTCATCCTGAGTTTGGATGAGGCCGCAGCCGTGTCCGGCGTATTGGGCCTAAGAATACCAAGGCGCTGCGTTGGTGCTCCGGTGCTTCGGATTAGCGCGGCGATTTGTTGGCCGCGAGCCAAGCTTCGGCCGCAGGGTGCCGCGTCCAGCCTTGGAGGTTGGAGCCGATGTTCACTTCCTTCCATTTGGCGTGACGCGGCGGTTTGCGGAAATCTTCGATCTTGGAGAAGAACTCTTCGATGAACTTCGAAGCGCGGCGGTAGCGGTCACTGCTCGAAGGCCAGTTGTAAGCTGCAAGCACAGCACTCACGGCCAGTGAATCAACCGACTGGCCTGCTGGGATCATTGCATAATCTGCCGATGTCAGCCGCGTCGGCAGGAAATCCGCATCTTCAACCTCACGCGAGTAGGCAATCGGTAGGATCCGATACCCTGAGTCGGTGGTTAGGCGAGCAAAAGCACCGGCTGGTTTGCCAGCCACTAGGACGGTCGCTGCTATCTCGCCCGTCTTGAGTTTTTGCAGGGCATCCGCTTGCCCCATGTTCACTTCTTTGACGCCAGCGATCTTGAGCGCGCCAAACAGGATCTGAGTTGCGAGCTGGGTGCCGCTGCCAACGTCACTGAAGTTGACGGTCTTGCCTGCGAGATCGGTAATCGCGTTGACACCAGAGTTCGACGCAACGACCAGATGCATCTCTTCGTTGTGCAAGCGCGTAATGTAGACAAGGCGGCGGTCGATGTCACTGCCGAGTTCACCAGTGCGCTTGAAGTGGCGCAAGACGTTCGCCTGCGTGATACCAAAGTCAACGCCGCGCAGGAACAGCGCGTCTTTGACGTTTTGCTGCCCGCCTTTGCCGATGTACGTGAGGACACGCATCGCGTCGCCGCGGTCCAACACAGCTGTCATATCGTAGGCGAGAAATAAGTACGCCCCGTTGGGGTTACCAGATGCCACCGTAATTGTGTTTTCATTCATTTTTGCGCGGAATTGCTCGCGGATCTGATTGTCTCGATCCTGTGCATTCACGCTTATGCAGCCTGCTGTGGCGCCAATAGTCAAAACGGCAAGCGTGGCTAGCCGCTGAACCCAAGATGTCATTCCCAACGCAAACGCCATAATTTTTTCCCTCCCAAGTCCGGTTCATCCGCCGCAGCGGTCAGTTTCCCCATCAACTTTAATCCATGACCTAGTTTTGTATCGTTTGACAATCACACCAACGACACGGAGCGGGGTTTTTTGCCCTCAGCACCGGGTGACGGAATTGCCGGTTCCATACGAGGCCCGAAAAAGGCCCGAGTTCGATTAGAGCATCAGTCTACGTGTCTTCGCCAGAGCCAGATAGCGGTCATCGGCAGCACGAAGGCGATAACCGTGACCCAGACGGTAAGTGCCGGCAACGCGGTATAGCTACCGCGCTCGACGACGAAAATCATATTCATGTACTTGGTCATCAGGTCGCCAGCCGTCAGGGCCGTGTTCATAAATGAGGCCATCAAAGCAAACCAGACAGCTCTGGATTTCGCCGGTGCATGGATGGCGATCAGAGTTAACATGGGGATCATTGACAGGTTCACGATCGGCGATTGGACCGCTGAGTCGATGAGGGCAACGCTGCGCGGCCCCATGCCGGTCGCCGCCTCAAAAGACCGCATGGCGCCTTCGAAGACCAAAATCAGTGCGGGTAGTGCAAGGACCGTCGACACCACCGTTAGCCCGACGAGCACGGACGTGACCCGCATGCGCGAAATGGCGCCAGCCAAGGCCCACGCCGTCAAGAACATGCAGAGGCTGCCGATGAACTCGAGCATGCCAAAGAACCGTTCGTCGAAACCATAGCGGTCGATTTGAAACCAGCGGAAACCGTCGCCGACGCCCGGGTAGGCACGGAACCAGAAGATGATAAGTGAGGCGTAGAAGATGCGTGTGCGGACCACAGGATCGACGCCGCCTGTCACGCGCGCCAGCATGGCGACGATGATCATGAGCGAGACAACGAAGGTGATCTCCTGGGCAAACGGCATTTCAAGCAGGCCGATGGTCAGGACGCCAAGGCCGAATGCAATGCCGCCGCCAAGGACGGTCCAGTCTGTGGTTCGTCGCTCCGAACTGTCGACGGCCACGAGCAATGCGCCCGCGACCGAGATCAGGGGAACCACTAGACCCGCGGTGAAAACGCCGGAGCGCGTCCATACGCTGGCGAGATAGCCACCGAGGAGGGCGACCGAGATAGCGCCAGCCGATAGAAATAAGCGGCCGAGGACCTGCACCATCGCAAGTTCGGCATTGATCTCGCTCTCGGGCCGCGGTGTGCCTTTCGCGTCCATGCGTGCAACGACTTCCGTGGTCATGGCATCAGCCGCCACGTCTTGAACCACATAACCGATGGCCGCCAAAATGCTGGCGAGATAAAAAAGCTTATCTGGCGCAGCGAACGTCAATCGGCCGCTGGCAGCACCGGCAAGGATCAGGAGCGAAAGTGCCACCAATCCGGCGCCGATGAAGATGTACGCGCGTCGCTGCGAACCAAAGATCGGCCGCGTGTCGACCAATTCTCCGACAACCATCTTCATGACGGCCGGCAACCCAAGCCAAACACCAAGACCGGCGAGTTCGGCTGGCGAAAGGCTGAGCGTTTCCTTGATCCAGAATTGGCTCGCAACACTGGTCAGACCCGCTGCGCCGGCTGCGAAGTATACCATCATTGGCGGCAGGTGGGCGCGCTTGAACGCGAGCCAGGGGGCAAGGGCAACCTCGCGGGCACTGTCGCGGGCGGATGAATGATCGCGGCTGGTCATCGTGATCTCGCAATCGGCGTCACGTCACGTTGACACGCTATCGATATGTTAGCCGTATTGCATCTTCAAAACCGCGGACCAAGCGCGTACGCGGTTGCCAAGCCGCGGTTGCCCCGATGCGCCGGCCTAATTAAAAACGGGTGAGGTTGCCCCCCACCCGTTATGTCCCAACTTTCGCAGTGTGGCGCGCGCACAGGGCTCAGAACCCCAACACGGCCTTCGCGATGATGTTACGTTGGATTTCGTTGGAGCCGCCGTAGATCGAGACCTTGCGGAAATTGAAGTAGGCGGGTGCGGCGGGTGCTGCCCAGTGCTCTTCGGTTCCGAACTCGGCCTCATCGGCGATGTAGGGGACTGCCAGCGGGCCGACCACTTCGAGCAGCAACTCGGTGGTGGTCTGTTGGATTTCGGAGCCTTTGATCTTGAGGATCGACGAGGCAGGGTTCGGCATGTTCGAACGGCGTTTGCTATCTTCAGCCAAAACGCGCAACTGGGTCATTTCAAGCGCCTTCAGCTCGACCTCGCAGGCCGCAACTTTCTCGGCAAAGCGGTCGTCCTGCATGAGGGGCTTATCGCCGGACATGACTTTACCGGCCAATTGCTTGATGCGCTGAATGCGCTGCTTGGACATGCCGATGCGCGCAATATTGCTTCGCTCGTTACCAAGTAAGTACTTGGCGCAATCCCAGCCGCGATGCTCAGGGCCGATAAGGTTCTCGACGGGCACTTTCACGTCCGTGAAAAAGACTTCGTTAACCTCGTGGCCACCGTCGATGGTTTGAATCGGACGCACTTCTATGCCAGGCGACTTCATGTCAACAAGAATAAACGAAATCCCGAGTTGCTTCTTGGCTGTCATGTCCGTGCGCGCAAGCACAAAGCACCAGTCCGCGTGCTGGGCGAGCGTGGTCCAGGTCTTTTGGCCGTTCAGCGTGTAGGTGTCGCCGTCCCGCACCGCGACAGTGGTGAGGCCAGCGAGATCCGAGCCCGCGCCTGGTTCCGAGAAGCCCTGGCACCACCAGTCCTCGAGCGTATACATCCTGGGCAGAAACTTCTTTTTCTGAGCTTCTGTGCCAAATGCGAGAATGACGGGGCCGCACATTGCTGTGTTGAAGGGCAACGGCGACGGCACGCAGTTGAACTGCATTTCTTCGTTGTAAATGTGCATCTGGATGGGGCTCCAGCCGGTTCCGCCCCATTCTTTCGGCCAGTGCGGCGCCGCCCAGCCCTTCTTTGCCAGCGTCATTTGCGACTGCTGCATTTCTGCCTTGGACAGGTGCTCACCAACGGCGACCTTATCGCGGGTCGACTTCGGGATGGCAGTTGTGAAAAACGTGCGAACTTCGTCGCGAAATTGGTTTTCTTCAGGGGTGAAGCGCAGATCCATGGCTGTCTCCTCGGGCGTGCCGCGCACCATGGCAACGGCGGTCAATGTCAGCCACAACTTGACGAATACGTCAACATGGGCGGCAGCCGCACCGCCGTCCTCATCCATCTTCAAGCAAACATGTCGCCGAGATAGACCCGCCGGACATCTTCGTTGCGCACGATGTCGTCGGGGTGGCCGTGGGTGAGCACTTGGCCATCGGCGATGACATAGGCGCGGTCCACGAGTGAAAGTGTTTCGCGGACGTTGTGGTCGGTGATCAATACCCCGATGCCGCGACGCGTCAGGTGACGCACCAATTCCTGGATATCGCCAACAGCGAGTGGGTCGATACCGGCAAATGGCTCGTCCAACAGCATGAACGAGGGATTTGAGGCGAGCGCGCGGGCAATTTCGCAGCGGCGGCGTTCACCTCCGGACAGCGCCATAGACGGCGATTTGCGCAGCCGCGTGATCTTGAACTCCTCAAGCAGCTGGTCGAGGCGTTCCTTGCGCACCTTACGCTTAGGTTCTGTCAATTCGAGCACGGCCATGATGTTTTGTTCGACCGAGAGGCCGCGGAAAATTGACGCCTCTTGCGGCAGGTAGCCGATGCCGAGGCGCGCCCGACGGTACATGGGCAGGCGCGTCACGTCCCGACCATCGATGGTGATTGTGCCTGCGTCCGCACCGACGAGGCCCGTGATCATGTAGAACGTGGTGGTCTTACCGGCGCCATTTGGGCCGAGCAGGCCAACGGATTCCCCGCGCGCAACGCCGAGGCTTACGCCTTTGACGACCTTGCGCTTTTTGTACGCTTTGTGGACGCCGTAGGCTGTCAGGTAGCCATCGCCACTGATGGGTTCCGCGTGCGGATCATGGGCCGTATCGTCGCGAGGTCCGTCGCCAAACTGAGCGGATGGCGGTTCGGGGTGGTTGCGACCCACAAATGCGTCTGCTTCCGCGAACGCTGCGGCGCGTTCATCGAATGGGGTTTGTGGCGCGAAACCGGGTCGAGGCGAAGGCGCGGTACGGTTGTCTGCACCGGCAAAGGCAGGTGTCTTTTTCGAGCCGAACGGAAACAAGGCCATGAGTGTCGTGTCCGTTATGGCGTCGGCGCGCGATAGGTGGGGCTGGCGGTCGAGTTGGTCTGCGGCGACCAGCCATCGGATTTGGGTTTTGTCGAGGCAGCAGTTGTAGCGCCCGGGGGCGTGGCCCCTGCTGGAGCTGGCGACGCGGGTTTGGGTATCGCTTTGGGCACCGCACTCTTGGCCGCCGCGTTCTTGGCCGCCATCGTGTCTTGACCCTGTTTCTGCAGCGTCTTGGCTGTCTCGGGGTAAAATGTGACACAGGCACGGCCTCCGGGCGGACATCCGGGGGACACAACTGCGGCTGGCTGCGCGCCAACGGCTGGCAGGCCGCCTGGGCCGATCGCAGATTTGGGCTGCGTGCTTGGGGCGATCGCCGGTGCCAGCTTGGCTTGCCCCGGAACGTCATCGAACTTCGCCTCGCCGGTGGTCATATCAATCCGCAATTGCCGACCACTGATTTCGTTCAGGCCTTGTTTCACGAACACCGGACCACCGACCGTTACGATGTTCGCCTTCACATCAAATATGGCCCACTCACCACGCAGAGACTGTCCCTCGCGCGATGTGATAAGCACCTTTGACTTCGCCTCGACCTTCGACATTTGCGTTGTTGCGCCCTTGGCCGCGGCGCCTTCGGCGGGCGTGACGAGACCGGTATCGCCTGTGTAAGTTGCAACGAGTTCCGTAGTCTCCATGATAAAGTCGCCCTGTTGCGCACGGACTGCGCCGCGATAAATGGCCTGCTTGGCTGCGTCGTTTACATCCAAGCGTTCGGCGGCGACGTCCATTGGGGCGTTTGGATCGGTCTTGAAATTCATCACGCCGCCGGAGCTGCCGCTCGCGTCGGCAGGTACTGCGGCTTTCGGCTTCGGCTTGCCGTCCTGAACTTGATAGAACGTGGTCTGAATGCGGCCAACGGGCGTGCGGCCTTCGGCCGGGGCGTCAAGCGTGGTTTTGCCCGTCTTGCGATCAACGATGAGGCGGCGGCCAAGCAGGCGGTTCTTGCCTTGCTGCACTTCCACCGTTGCCCCGACGAATGTCGCGAGATCACCGGGTACGTCGAACTCAACGGTGTCGGCCTGTACGCGTCGGTCGATGCCGGACGTGATAGAAACGCCGCCGGTGGCTTTAAGTTTTTGAACCTTTGTGGCGCCCGTTTCGGTCATCAGGTCCGTCGGTGGCGGCGCGCCGGGTGTGGCGGTGCGGCCTTCGTAGGTGATGTGCAGGTCAGCGGACCTGAGTGTGCTTTCGCCCTGCGCCGCGGTCACGCCGCCGGTAAAACTGGCGAAGCGCTTGCTGTCATCGATATCGAGGCGCGTCGCTTTTACCTCGACAGGAGCGCGCGTTTCGCGGCCGAGCGCAAGCAGCGGCTTGGCTGCTGCCTGATCCTGCGCAAGGCGCACGGCGACGTTGCCATGAAACGTGCCTTTTTTGGCTTTCGTTTCGATGTCCATTTTGTCAGCTGTGATGCGGCCAGTCGGCATATCCGCCGTCACGCCTTCGTTGGCGAGGATGCGGCTTTCCTTAGTGTAGACTTTGGCACTCTTCATCGTGGCGCGGAGGCCATTGGTCGAGACGATGTTGACGCCGTCGGACAGGTCCAACTCGCCCTTTTTGTTGTCGACGACACCGGCTCGCGATTTGAGCTTGGTGACGACACCGTTCGGCTGCACGAGTTCGCCGTCGATGTGGTTGAGCTTGGTCGGCCCGGTTTGGGCGAAGTCGACGGCGGCATCACGGGCGCGCACGTCGTAGCGGCTGCCGTCTTTGGCTTGGCCGGTGTATTTGACGCCCGACATTTTGAGATCGTCAGCGGTGACCGTAAAGCCTTCAACGGTCGCCTTGCCGCCAGCAATCGAGATACCGGTTTTGGCGTAGATGTAGGCGCCATAGGCGGCAACGATGCCAGCGATGCTCAGGGGTAAGAGCAGGCGCAGCGATTTAACAAGCGCCGTGTGACGGCGAGCGGCGCTGAACGCCTTCGCGCGTAGTTTGGCAAGGCGCGCAGTGCGACGCGTCGCTGCATCGGATCTCCGGGAGTTGACAACCTCCCCACTGTCGTCCGCCATTGCCATATCTGCCGCACACCTTGCCGCTTCGGCCGCCGTATGTCCTATGCTGATGCAATTTCGGTCGAAATGCGACTGTGACGCAAGAGGCTCAGAAAGACGTGCATAATGGCAACGGGGGCGTTAGGTCGAGCTGGCCAGACCAGAACGCCTCAATCACTGCGACGTGGTGCTACAAGCATGGCAGGATACGCCACAGTTCACCAGCAATGGCTGACTGCGTCCGATTCGTTTAAGCCTCGGACGTTCAAACGTCCCGCGCGACATCCGGTGGTGTCGCCTCGGCCTTCATCATGGCGATGGCTTCATCCAAGGTCATGACGGTGTTCTTGTCGGACCCGAAACGGCGGACGGCGACGTTGCCCTCCTCGGCCTCACGGCGGCCGACGACCAGCATCAAAGGCATTTTGGTTAGCGAATGTTCGCGCACCTTGTAGCCGATCTTCTCGTTGCGCAGGTCGATTTCGCCGCGCAAACCGGCCTTTTTCAGGCGCTTCTGCACGACTTTAGCATAATCGTCAGCGTCCGACACGATGGTCGCGACGACGGCTTGGACAGGCGCCATCCATAGCGGCAGTTGCCCGGCGCAGTTCTCAAGCAGGATGCCAAGGAAACGTTCGAGCGAGCCGCAGATGGCGCGGTGCACCATGACGGGCTGTTTTTTCTCGCCGTCGGCGTCGATGTAGAAGGCGCCGAAGCGTTCGGGCAGATTGAAGTCCACTTGTGTCGTGCCACATTGCCACTCGCGACCGATGGCGTCACGCAGGGTGTATTCGAATTTCGGACCGTAGAACGTGCCTTCACCCTCATTGATACCGGTCTTGATGCGCCCGCCGCTTTCAGCTGCGATTTTCACCAGCACCTTTTTGAGAATGTCCTCGGCGTGGTCCCACATGGCGTCGGTGCCAACACGCTTGGCGGGCCGCGTCGCGAGTTTCACGACGACCTCTTTGAAGCCGAAGTCCTCATACACAGACATCATGAGATCGTTGATCATGATGCATTCGGCTTCGAGCTGCGCTTCCGTGCAGAAGACGTGCGCATCGTCCTGGGTAAAGCCGCGCACGCGCATCAGGCCGTGCAAGGCGCCCGAGGCTTCATAGCGGTGCACGCAGCCGAATTCGGCAAGGCGCATCGGAAGGTCGCGATAGCTCTTCAAGCCGTGCTTGAAGATCTGCACATGACCGGGGCAGTTCATCGGCTTTAAGGCGAACACCCGCTGCTCAGCGGCGGCATCCTTCGGGTTTTCGAACGCGGTCGCAGATTTCACCGCGAACATGTTGTCGGAATACCAGCCCCAGTGCCCCGAGGTTTCCCAAAGCGATTTGTCCAGCAGCTGCGGCCCTTGCACCTCCTGATAGTCGTCTGAGAGGCGACGGCGCATATAGGAAACGAGGCTCTGGAACGTGGTCCAACCCTTGGCGTGCCAGAACACGACGCCCGGACCTTCCTCCTGGAAGTGAAACAGATCCATCTCGCGGCCGAGTTTCCGATGGTCGCGCTTCTCAGCTTCTTCGCGTTGCGTCAAAAACGACGCTAGTTCTTCTTCCTTGGCGAAGGCGAGGCCGTAAATGCGCTGCAACTTCGGGCCTTCCGAATTGCCGCGCCAATAGCTCCCGGAGAAGCGGTCAACTTTGAAGGCTTTTCCGATATGGCCGGTCGCTGTCATGTGCGGGCCGCGGCACAGATCGAGCCATTGTCCCTGGCTGTAGATCTTGCAGTCTTCGTTGCCCGGGATCGCATCGACGAGCTCGATTTTGTAGGTCTCGCCGTTGGCTTTGAAGTGCGCCTTGGCCTTGTCGCGTGACCAGATTTCCTTCCGGAACGCGGCATTGCGCCCGATGATCTCGTGCATCTTTTTTTCGATCTTCGCGAGATCGTCAGGTGTGAAGGGCTCCGCCTTGTCGAAGTCGTAAAACCAACCGTTCTCGATCACCGGGCCGATGGTCGCCTGCGTACCGGGCCATATGTCCTGCACGGCTTCGGCGCACACGTGCGCTGCGTCGTGGCGGATCAGCTCCAGCGCTTCCGGGTCGGTACGGGCGACGAATTTGATCGCGGTGTCCGCTGTGATGGGGTCGGCGAGGTCGGTCAAGACGCCGTTCAGCGTCATGGCGACGGTGCGCTTGGCGAGCGAGGGTGAGATGCCTTTGGCGACGTCGAGGCCTGTCGTGCCAGCCGGCACCGGGCGCTTGTTGCCATCGGGGAAAGTGAGGGTGATGTCGGCCATTTTCGATCCAGGTCGTGCCTGGCTCCCTTTGCTCATTCCTGCTGACGAGGGCAGGTAAGACGGGTTGAAACCGGGCAACGAAGCACGCCCGGCGCGTGGCCGTTAGCACACCTGAGGACGGTGGCAAGGGCTTCACGCTGCCGCGTGATATTGACGAGCTGTCAGCCCTTCAAGCACCCCCGACCAGGGCTGCGCCCTGGACCCATTCGTCGCCGCGGTTGCCCTGTGGATAACGAGGACAGCCAGATAAGCCAAGCGGCTTATTCCTCGGGAATCTCGT
>JANNXS010000391.1:0-12603 GCA_031409695.1 Hyphomicrobiaceae bacterium | reverse complement strand
GCCGCGCGCGACGACCTGCTGACCGTACACGACCCCGAATATGTGGACGCGATCTTCGACGGCAGTGTTGATCCCGCCATCATCCGACGCATCGGCTTGCCGTGGAGTGAAGCTCTGGTCACGCGCTCCCTCACAACCGTTGGCGGCTCGTTGGCCGCGGCCCGCGAGGCACTCGTGACGGGCATTTCCGGCCAACTCGCCGGGGGCACGCATCACGCGCACCGTGATTTTGGCTCCGGCTTCTGCGTCTTCAACGATCTGGCCGTGACCACGACGATCTTACTGCGCGAGGGCGCGGTGCAGCGCATCGCCATCGTTGATCTAGACGTACACCAGGGCGATGGCACAGCTGCGATTTTAGCCCATGAGCCACGCGCCTTCACACTCTCGATCCAAGGCCAGAAGAACTTCCCCTTCCGCCGCATGACGTCATCGCTTGATGTTGAGTTGCCCGATGGTACCGAGGATCGCGCCTATCTTGCGGCGCTGACCGACGCGCTCGCAGCAGTGGTCGCGTTCCGGCCAGACTTGGTGCTGTATCTCTCGGGCGCCGACCCGCTCGCGATCGATCGTCTCGGCCGGCTGTCGTTGACCCACGAGGGCCTGATGGAGCGCGACCGCTTCGTGTTTGAGACGTTTCGGCGGCGAGGTGTTCCAGTCTCGATTGCTATCGGTGGCGGCTATGGCGAGCCGATCTCGGCAACCGTTGAGGGCTATGCAAACACGTTCCGCGCCGCCCGCGAGGTCTACGGTTTTTGAGTGGCGATGTAGCCACCCGCTGCGTTCTGTAGTGCCGCCAACGCCGCCGCGCGCGCAGAATCGAGCGTCGTTGCGTGTCGAAATGGGACACTCGTGGGCAGAGCCGCAGCAAACGCCTCGACGAGAACCGGATGAATCATCGTCGTGCCGCCAGCCAACACCGTTTCGCGTAGGCCCAACCGCGAGATAAGCGCGGCCGCGAGATCCGCGAGCTCAACCCCGGCATTGCGCAAGATAGCAACTGCGACCTCGTCTCCAGCGTGGGCGGCCGTCGCGACATGTGGTGCGAGAGCTGCCACCCGCCCCCGATCGCCACCATAGATACAAACCCGCGCATCATCCCACGTCGCGCCACCAAAACCGTCCGCGAGCGCTTGCCCAAGCGCCGTCATCCAGCCCGAGCCCGGCGCACGGTCTTCGGCCCGGAACAGGGCCTTAACGGCTTGCCTGACGATCCAAAAACCGGATCCGCCATCGTCAATGATGAAGCCACGCCCACCGACGCGGATATGTTCACCCGCCTGTGTCACGTGGCAGGCGACCGAGCCCGTGCCGCTGTAGACGAGGATGCCAGTTCCTGGCGCGCAGGCCGCACGATAGGCAATCCCCATGTCGTTCTCTATACGGATATTTTGACCGGCCCGGACAAAGCGCTTAACCAGGGCATCGGCGTAAAATCGAGCAGAATCGGTCCCTTCGTTGAGGCCCGTGATACCGGCGAGAATGTGGGAGGGTGTCGTGTGCGCCTGCACGGCCGCCGCAATCGCATCAAGCGTCACGCCCGCGTCGCGTTGCGCGGCTTCGCTGTAGACATGCCCTGTTAGCGGCGCCGCGGTACCAGCTGCAATCATGGCACCAGCGGCATCCGTGAGGTGCCAACGCGTGGCCGTTCCACCGGCGTCGATGCCAAGACCGATCGCGGATCGCACCTGAGACCCCATCACACCTTGGCTCCCGAGCGCTGCACGAACATGCGCGTGATTTCACGCGGGTTGGTGATCGCTGTGCCGACCACCACGGCGTATGCCCCGCGCCTGAAGGCATCAGCCACCTGCTCGGGCGTCTCGTACAAGCCTTCGGCGATGACAGGAAGCGAAGTTGCAGCAACCAGCGCTGAAACAAGGTCGAGATCGGGGCCTGAGGCCTTGCGGTGCACCGTCCCGGCGGTGTGACCGGCCAGCGTCGTTGCAATGGCATCCGCGCCATGACCGACCGCCGCCACCCCGTCCGCTAACGTCGCAACGTCGGCAATGACCGCACACCCCGTCGCAGCTTTTATGGCCGGGATCAGGGCTGCGAGAGGCAAGCCATCGCGCGAACGCTGCGTCGCATCGACCGCAATAAGTGTGGCGCCGGCCTCAGCGGCGGTAACCGCATCGCTCACGTCAGGCGTAATGTAGACATCGTGCGCATCCGAAAAGCGCTTGACCAGGCCAATGATTGGCCGGGTTGAAACAGCGCGCACTGCCCTGATGTCATCTGGCCCGTTGACGCGAAATCCCGCAGCGCCGCCTTGTTCAGCCGCCCGCGCAATCGCCGCCATGAAAACCGGGCCATGCATTGGATTGTCGGCGCGCGCCTGACAAGACACAACGAAAGCGCCACGCGGCAGCACAAAAGTCATTGTCCCTCAACCGTGTTTCGTTTGCTGCTTGCTGCGTCACCAGACCTTGGCCACTCTTGCTTTGAAGCCACTCTTGCGTTGAACTCTGGGGCAAGGGAAGACAGAGACTATGCAATCGGCTGAAAATCCAGCGGCCCCACAACTCCAGAGCAAGAGCACTTGTGTCGAAATCACCGTCGAAGTCCAAATCCAAATCCGCGGCACTCACCATTGCCGTCATTGAAGGCGATGGCATCGGCCACGAGGTCGTACCAGCGGGCATCCGGGTGCTCGAAGCCGTCGGGCGCAAGTTCGACTTAGCCTTCAAATGGGACCACTTCGATTGGAGCTGCGAGCGCTTTCACAAAACCGGCTCAATGATGCCGGCTGACGGCCTCGCGCGCATCGCCAAACACGACGCCATTTACCTCGGCGCGGTTGGGTTTCCGGGTGTGCCTGACCACGTCTCGTTGTGGGGCCTGTTGATCCCGATCCGTCGTGGCTTTCATCAGTACGTGAACCTGCGCCCCGTGCGTCTGTTTGAAGGTGTCACGTCGCCGCTCGCCGGCCGCAAGCCCGGCGACATCGACTATTGGATCGTGCGTGAGAACAACGAGGGTGAATACTCGTCCGTCGGCGGGCGGATGTTTGAAGGCACCGACCAGGAAGCCGCCATTCAACAGGCTGTATTTAGTAAGAAGGGCTGCGAGCGCGTCATGCGCTACGCCTTCGAGCTTGCCAAAACGCGACCACGCAACCAAGTCACCAGCGCCACAAAATCAAACGGCATCTCGATCTCGATGCCCTATTGGGACGAGCGTTTCGCGGATGTCGCCAAGGCATACCCGAAGGCTAAAACAAACCAGTTCCATATCGATATCCTGACCGCCCACCTGGTGCGCAATCCCGACTGGTTCGATGTTATCGTCGCCTCAAACTTGTTTGGCGACATTCTCTCGGATCTCGGGCCCGCAACGACGGGCACGATCGCCATTGCGCCCGGTGGCAACATCAATCCCGAGCGCGACTACCCCTCCATGTTTGAGCCCGTGCATGGCTCGGCGCCCGACATCGCTGGCAAAGGCATTTCAAACCCCATCGGCCAGATCTGGTCGGGCGCCATGATGCTCGATCACCTCGGTCACCCGAAAGCTGCCCGTGCCATCGAAAAAGCCATCGAGACGCTGTTTGCCGAGCACGACATCCGCACCCGCGACATGGGCGGCAAGGCCAACTGCAATGAGATGACCGACGCCGTCATCTCGCTTCTGAAGTAGTCCGCGACGCAGCCGTCGAAGTACATTGGCCGTCCTGCTGGCCGCCGCGCAGGGGGTCACGCGTCGTCGAAATCCAACGGATCGAAGCGGCAGGGCTCATCGAACCCGACGCCGATCAAGCAGCCGTCGCGGTGGCTTACGTGGCATTGGCTCTCGAAGTTGCCAACCTTCAACTTGAAGCGCGCCGGAAGGAACTCGAATTTATCCACCTGCAGCAGCGCGCCGCCACGGGACACGTTGAGCATCATGCAGGGAAGGGATTGTCTCAGTGGGATTTTGACGAAACCCGGTAGGGCGCACTCGCGGCGGCCAAACTCGCGGCGGTCAAAAACGGATGGTGCGAGAGGGGCCGCGCTGACGGTTGAATGTAACATCGTGAACTCCAAACAAGCGACGCTGACAGGTACTTCATGCGAGGGTGAGTAAAGTGTGACTTAGTTAATAAACCGTTACTGGGTTAACAAAACGTCAACGCGCAGGCGACACCACGCAAAACGGCACCGGCGGCTGGCATCGCGCAAAATTCAGCTACAAACCTCCGATGACCCAAATGGCCCATTTGCCGACCGCGACACTGCTTGCCGGAGGTTTGTCGCGTCGCATGTTTGCTGGCACTGAGACCGCTGGTGACAAAGGGCTGCTTGACCTCGGCGGACGGAGCATGATCGCCCATGTGATCGCACGCGTACGGCCGCAGGCATCGGCGCTCGTGCTCAATGCGAACGGCGACCCAGCGCGTTTCGCAAGCCTCGGCTTACCGGTTGTCGCCGATCCGGTTGCGGGGTTTGTTGGCCCCCTTGCCGGCGTGCTCGCGGGCATGCGTTGGACGGCAACGCATCATCCGGGCGCCACGCACACGTTGACCGTGTCGTCGGACGCGCCGTTTGTGCCCGCGGATCTGGCCGCTCGCCTGGCGGTGGCGATAGCGGATCGGCCCGGCGCCATTGCAATCGCCGCCTCAAATGGCGAGTTGCACCCCGTCATCGGGCTCTGGCCAGTCAAGCTTGCCGACGATCTGGAGGCGGCTTTGAGGGCCGGTGTGCGCAAGGTGCTTGCCTGGACCGATCGGCACGGCACGGTGCCGGTCACCTTCCCAATGGTGCGCTTTGGCGTGGATAGGCGCGACATAGACCCCTTCTTCAACGCCAACACGCAGGAGGAGCTTGCCGATGCGCGTCGCCTGCTGGATACACTGCACACATGATTGCAGTGCACGCCCCCGTCGTCGGCATCGCCGGCTGGAAGAAATCCGGCAAGACCACTTTGACGACACGCCTTGTCGCCGAGTTCACACGGCGTGGCTTGCGTGTCGCGACGATCAAGCACGCCCATCACAATTTCCAGATCGATGACGCCGAGACCGACAGCGCGCGCCACCGCAAGGCCGGCGCCGGCCAAGTGGCCGTTGTCTCCGCGAAACGCTGGGCTTTGATCACGGAACTTGGGGATGACGATGAACCCGATTTTTCAGACATGATCGCAAAGCTTGCCCCCTGCGATCTGATCCTCGTCGAAGGCTACAAATCACAGCCGATCCCGAAAATCGAGGCACGCCGGGCGGCATCCATCACGCACACCCCTCTCGCGGCGCAAGACCCCCATGTCTTTGCGATTGCGGCTGACCATGCAGTAACAGACGCGCGCGGTTTGCCTGTGTTTGCGCTCGATGACATCGGGCCCATCGCCGATCTGATCACGGCCAGAGTACTCGGCACGGCTCTTAGGGGGCGGTGATGAGCCTGATCCATCCCGACGTGATCGCCATGGCGCGCGACGGCGAGCCGGAGCGCTATCTGGCGGCAACGCTCTCGCCGGAGCCGGTGCGCGCGGATTTGGTTGCGCTGGCGGCTTTCTTGGCCGACCTTCGACGCATTCCAGACGTGGTCAAAGAGCCCATGATGGGCGAAGTGCGCCTGCAATGGTGGCGCGATTGCATTGATGGTTTTGCCACCAACGCATCGACCGGCCACCCCATCGCTGATGCGTTATCAACCGCCGTCCGCGGCCACAATCTGCCCGTCCTGTCGCTCATCGCCATGACGGAGGCCCGCGCCTTCGACCTCTACGATGACCCCCTTTCGGACCAAGTCGCCTTCGCCGCCTATCTGACCAAAACCGAGGCCATTCCGTTCGCGCTAGCGCAAAAGATACTCGGAGTTGGAGAATCGCCCATCCTGTCTGACCCAGTCCTCTGTGACCCAGTCCTGTCCGATCCAGTCCTGTCTGATCTCGGCGCGCGCACCTTTGGTCATGCGCGGCTGCTCGCGAACCTGCCGTTGGCCCTTGCGAAAGGCCGATTACCGCTGCCACTGGACCTGCTGAAGACGCACACGATCGACCCGGGCGCTCTTCTCGCGGGGCGTGTCGTGCCGGGTGTCCGTGACCTTATAGAACAGGCTTGTCGCGACATAGAAACAGGCCTGGCGGCGCTCAGCCGACGCCTGCGCGCGGCCCATCGCGGAGATCGCCTGGCTCTTTTGCCCACGGCCACTGTTCCCACCTATTTGAAGGCCATCCTCGCGCCAGGGCGGGATCCACTTCGGATGCCGGCCGAGATTTCGCCACTTTCGCGGGTGATGCGCCTTGGACGCGCGCGCTGGTTTGGCTTATAACGCTGCTGTATCAGCGTGCCAGCGACAACGGTTGCGACTGCGGAGGTCGGAGATGTTGAAGATCGGGCCAATGCTTCGTTGCCTGCACCTTTTTGTGCTTGGCTGCGTTGTGCTGCTCGTCAGTGGCGGCACGCCTTTGGCGGCTGAGCCGAAGATCTCCTGGCGCGTCGACAATCCGTTTCGCCTGTTCACCGAAGTCACCGATACAGACACGCACCGGGTCACTTACGAAAGCCTAAGCGACGACGAACGCCGACAGCCCGTGCTTGCGGCCGAACGCGCGCTGGCTGAACGCCATCTCGACGGCTGGGCTGCCGCCATGTTTCGCCGCACCTGTTGGAACGCGACCAACAACATATTCGCCTGCCCCGAGATCGCGAACTACGCCCATCCAAAGAGCCATAAGGTTCGAGCACTCATCTCCGAGATTCCCGATGCTGAAAGCGTCGATTGCCTGTGGCTGACGGCGCCGGCCGGTGGGGGCAAGCGCGGCGCGGCCATCACAGTCCCCTGCAACACCCCCGTGCTCTTAGAAATCCCCTATCCCGCGGGCGCCAAAATCACCGTTGAGATTGGTCGTCAGCAAATTGCCGCCGCAACGGCAAAAATCCAGGACCTATTTATTGTCGGTTTCGGCGACAGTTTTGGCTCCGGTGAAGGCAATCCGGACGTACCCGTGCGATTTTCACGGGACCGCGCCGCCGACTACGGCATCCGCCAAAAGAACGCGGCGGCACTTGTCGGCTACCCGGCACGCGTCGGCGCCTGGGAGCAGATCGGCGACAAGAAATTCATTGAGGAAAACCCACGCTGGCTCGATCAGGCCTGTCACCGCTCGCTGTATTCGCATCAACTGCGGGCCGCACTGCAACTGGCGATCGAGGAGCCACACCGGGCGGTGACCTACGCCGGTTTTGCTTGCTCGGGATCAGAGACGACGTTCGGTCTGTTCCTGCGCTACAAGGGCCACGAGTGGGTGCCAAACCCGCCGCAGCTGTCGCAGATTTCGGCGGCGGCTGAAGTTCAATGTGGGGCCAACAGCACCCGCGCGAATGAATATCCCGAAGCTTACCACATGAACAATCAGGTTCCCGAGCTGAAGGGCGGCCTGATTTTAAACAAGTGCGACGCCAATCAGGCCCGCAAAATCGACCTGATTTTTGTCTCCATCGGCGGCAATGACATCGGCTTTTCTCGCCTTGTCGCCAATGCAGTGATTGCCGACCAATCGCAGTTGCGCTCGCTTGGCGGCTGGTTCGGGCAGGTGCACGGACTTGAAGACGCAAAGGCGGGGCTCGGGAGGCTCGACGATCGCTACAAAGCCTTGAAGCGAGCGGTGCACAACATATTGCACATCCCCTGGAACGAAACGGATCGGGTTGTGCTGACGGCGTATCCGCCCATGTCCATTATGGAGGACGGCAAAAGCGTCTGTCCGAACGGCCAGGCCGGTATGACGGTGCTGCCGGATTTCGACTTGTCGGAAGCAAAATCGCGCGAGGGCGAACAGGCCGCCAAGCAGATGTTCGACATCATGCAGTCCAGCGCAAAGGCCCATGGTTGGTCGTTTGTCGATGCCCACGTGCGCGAAT
Source organism: Hyphomicrobiaceae bacterium (assembly GCA_031409695.1). Classification (GTDB taxonomy): domain Bacteria; phylum Pseudomonadota; class Alphaproteobacteria; order Rhizobiales; family Hyphomicrobiaceae; genus JABFRJ01. The sequence goes on along the minus strand of JANNXS010000391.1, from coordinate 4,760 downwards.
TCCAGGGGCGGGGGCTGTGTGCCGGGTGGACCGACAGCGCCTTCAGTTCAGCCGACGACTTGCGATTTCCGTTGTTCGTGGATGGTAAGTGGACGCCCTTCAACCCCGCCGACTGGCGCCCTTACGCATCGCGTCAGCGCTGGTTCCGGACCCCCAACGACGCCTATCTGACCGGCCACTTCCACGTCGGCCAGGGGCTGATGCGCACGGTGATGAAGAGCCAAGGTTTCGACTGGTTGCAGGTGCTGCTGGCCTCCATTTATTCCGGCGCTTTTCACCCAACGGCTGAGGGCCAAGCCGCGATCGCCGACGCCCTGGCCGAGAAATCCCGCGCCGTCATTGAAAAGTATGACGGCCGCCCCGGTGGCGCTCCCAGCGGCGCTCCTGGCCGCAGAGCAGATCGTTGATACACAAGGTGACCAGACGCGACTTCGACTGATCTTGCGACGGCACGCCTATTGCTCTATTTTGTAACCAACAACCTGCGCAAACACGCAGGCAGTAATGGCGGCGCAACCCCTAACGCTGCCACCGCTTGGTTAACACTGAGTTAGTTCACACTGAGGATGACCCCGAGCCGATGCGTACCGCTGCCGATGCTGCACGAAAAGCCCCAAAACCGGCCACGATGCCCGCGAAAGCAAGCACGCGCCTTGCCGAACAAATTGGCACTTGGCTGGACGACGCCAAGGCTGAAGCAATCATCACCATCGACATCAGCGAAAAGTCGTCAATTGGCGATTTCATGATTATCGCCACTGGCCGCTCCGACCGCCATGTCAGCGCCATCGCTGATCAGTTGCGCGATAAACTCAAGGAAACCGGCTACGAGCGGGTTCGGGTCGAAGGCCAACCCCAGTGTGACTGGGTGCTCGTCGATGCCGGCGATGTCATCGTTCACGTGCTTCGCCAGGAGGTGCGCGAGTTCTACAATCTTGAAAAGATGTGGCTCGCCGACCGCCCGGCCGATGTCTCGCACTAACCTGTCTCGCAATATCGTGTCTCGCACCGAGAATTCTTGCACCGCAGCCGGTTTGCGTCCTTAGGTCTTGAACTCAAGCAAGCGCGCCATGTAGCGCGCGATCGGGTCTATCTCCAGATTGATCCGATCGCCGACAGCTTTGCGACCCCAGGTCGTGACGGCCAAAGTGTGTGGAATGAGGTTCACGCCGAAGCTCGTGCGGCCGACCTCGTTGACCGTCAATGACGTGCCGTCCAACGCCACCGATCCCTTGGCGGCGATGAACGGTGCTAGCGCGTCCGGCACGTCGATGGTGAAGCGGCGACTTTCGCCATCCTCGCGAATGGCTGAAATCGTCACTACGCCGTCGACATGCCCTGTCACCATGTGGCCGCCGAGCTCGTCGCCGGCTTTCAATGCCCGCTCCAAATTGACCACCGTGCCGGCGTTCCAGGTCCCGAGCGTCGTCTTGGACAGCGTCTCGTTTGAGACATCAAGAGTGTAAACGGCTCCGACGTCGTCGGCCGTCACGCGCGTCACAGTCAGGCAACAGCCATCGTGGGCGATCGACGCACCGAGCGCGATACCGTCGGCCGCGTAGGGTGCCCGAATGGTGAATACGCCGCCATTGCGCGAAAGCACCGTGCCGAGGCTCGTGATAATGCCAGTGAACACAGGGTTTGCCTACTTTCCTGCCCGCACAATGGCCGGCATAATATCTCGTCCCAGCGTTTCAGGCGTGATCGGGCCGACGTGTTTGAAAATGATTCGGCCGCGACCATCGAGCACGAACGTTTCGGGCATGCCGTAGACGCCCCATTCGATGCTGGCGCGGCCGTTGCCGTCGACGCCAACGATGGCGAAGGGGTTGCCATAGCGACCAAGGAACCGGCGCGCGTTGACGGCTGTGTCCTTGTGATTGATGCCAACGAGGCGAACGCCGGTCTTTGCTACAAGCTCAACGAGCAGCGGATGCTCAGCGACGCACGGCGCGCACCAGGACGCCCAGAAGTTGACAACAACAGGTCGACCGTCGGCGAGATCCGCCTCCTTCAATCCCGGTATCGGGGCCCCATTCTGTTGCAATCCATCGAGACCCGCGAGTACAAGGCGTGGCGCGTCTTTACCGATCAAGGCTGACGGCAGTTTCGAGGGATCGCCGGTGCGGAGCGCGAAAGCAAACACGCCAGCAATGACTGCAAACACCAGCAGTGGCGTGTAGCGCAACAGGTTCGGGCGCTTGGCGTCAGCCCCGGCTATGGTTTTCACATGTTCCGTCATTACCGGGTGTCCGACCGGCGGCGAATGCCCCGCGCTTCGAGATCGGCGAGTTCAGCCAAGCGGCGCCGCCCGTCGAGGACAACCCATGTAATCAGGCCTGCCAGCACGAGCGCAACGACGCTATAGGATGCAATAACGTACTGCCACTGTTCCGCGCCGGTGATCATGACGTCTGCCTCTGAATGGCGCCCCGGTCGGCGCGCTGTGCTGCCGCCATTTGCAGCGCTTTCACGCGCCGCCGCAGAATCTCGTTCTGCATTGCCTTGAGGTGCAAGGCCAGGAACAGCAACAAAAGCGCGAGCGCTGCATACAGCAAAGGCTTTAGCAGGCTCGGATCAATCTTCGGTCCCTTCAGGGTTAGAACGCTCGCGCCCTGGTGCAGCGTGTTCCACCAATCGACCGAAAACTTGATCACCGGCAATATGACAACGCCAACGAGGCCAAGAATGGCCGTCAGTTTGGCGGCCGTCGCCTCGTCCTCGAGCGACGAGCGCAGCGCGATCAGGCCGAGGTACATAAAGAACAAGATTAGAACGGATGTCAGTCGAGCGTCCCAGTACCAATAGGTGCCCCAAGTGGGTTTGCCCCACAGCGAGCCTGTCACCAAAGCAAGCAAAGTGAATGCGGCCCCAATGGGCGCGGCTGCCTTTGCCGACACGTCGGCCAACGGATGCCGGAAAACCAGCAATCCAAAGCTCGACACCGCGATGAGCAGATAGCCGAACATGCCGAGCCAAGCCGATGGCACGTGTACATACATGATACGCACCGTCTCGCCCTGCTGATAGTCAGCCGGCGAGGCGGCGAAGGCCAGATAGAGCGCGTAGATGGTGAACATCGCGGCCCCGCCCGCAAGCCAAGGCAACACGCGTCCCGATAGCGCCATGAAGCGCGTGGGGTTTGCGAGGTCCTCAATCCAGGTGCGGCGGCTCACGGTGTCTTTGCTCATGACCGTTTTCTGACCTGTCGGATCGGCAAAGACAAGGCGACCGATTGCTCGGCGTTGCGCGACCGATTGGACAGCGCAACCGGATTACTGAGCAATCCGATCACTGGCCTCAGCAGCACGCGCCGGATGTGCCAGTGGCTTTGGCTTTGGCGCCGACGACTGCGCCCGTTTCGGAGGCACTGGTTCCAAAGGGTATTGAAGTGCCGCAGCCAGCGAAGATGCCAAAGTGCCGTGAAAAATCGCCGATGAAGTCGAAATAGGGCGCAAACCGCGCGTCCTTGAGCATCTTCCAAGTGTTGCCGCAAACAGGGAAAACCTTACCCTTTTCGATGGCGTGGTGCTTGTCGAGGACAAACACATCCTCACTCTCGGGGATGCCGCCCTTGTAGACAACCGCTTGGCCGTAATCCTCACACATTGGCTCGAGGTCATCGAGCTTGAAGAGCCGATAGGTTGCCGAGAAGAATTTCGCTTGGCCAATTTTGGCGGCGAGCGCTGCATCAGTGACGCCGAGCGGGCGATCTTCGACGAGGCGCGGGTCCTTAAAGCCGGCCTGTTTGGCGAGGCTATGAAAATCGTTCCAATACAGTGCGCCGCCGAGGCATTCGCCGTAAAGAACTGGATCGGCGCGTACCGCGTCGGGCAGGCGGCGATCTGCGTAAACATCCGAGAAATACATCTCGCCACCCGTTTTCAAAAGGTCATAGGCACCCTTGAGCACGGCCAGCTTGTCGGTCGACAAATTGATCACGCAGTTGGAAATGACGATGTCGAAACTGTTGGGTTTCAGCCCGAGATCCCCGAGCTTCTCGATGTAGCCCTGATGGAACGCGACGTTCGACGTCTTGAAGCCGAACTTTTTGCGGTGCCAGTCCACATGCGCGTTGGCGACGGCAATTTGCTCATCGGTCATGTCGATGCCGACCACGGCGCCTTTCGGGCCGACCAACTGCGCGAGCGCGTAGACATCGCGGCCCGATCCTGACCCAAGGTCAAGGATGCGGCGCCCCTCCAGAACATGTGGTGTAACGAGCCCACAGCCATAGTATTTTGATAGTACCTCGCAGTGAATGTTCGACAGCAGACGCTTGACGTAGCCGGGCATCGCATCGGGCGTGCAGCAGGCTTCCGTTTTCAGGTCGGCCGAAGTTTTCAGCGTCTTGCCGTAGTAGTCTTTCACATCCTTGACGATGTCGACGGTCATGCGGTCAGTCTCCAGACGGTTGGCTCAGTACAGCATGCAGGGCGGGTATGACGGTCGCGTGTCTTGGTTGCGGACGCCAGGGTGCCGGGTGCGATTTATTCCTCGCACTATATTGAGAGCTGCGCTCTCTTCCCAATGGCGCGGGCGTTGGGGCGAACACAAAAGAGTTATCACACACAGTAGTGCTTAGCCCCTCAGCGGTAGACGCCGACCAACTGTTAGGCCATTAAACGGGTCGCGAGGTTTTTCAGCATTCCGGCCGTCGCCCCCCAAATGTAATGGTCGCCATAGGGGATGGCCCAGTAGGTGCGCACGCGTCCGCGCCACTCGCGGCTGTGTTTTTGGTGGTTGGCTTCGTCGAGCAG
>JANNXS010000390.1:0-13523 GCA_031409695.1 Hyphomicrobiaceae bacterium | reverse complement strand
CCAACATCCGGGGCGGCGGCGAGTTCGGCACGCGCTGGCACGATGCGGGCATCCGCGAGAAGAAACCGCTCTGCCACGACGATTTCGCGGCCATCGCCGCCGACCTCGTCCGCCGCGGCGTGACCGTGCCGATGCGTATTGCGGCCCAAGGCGGCTCCAACGGCGGCATCCTCATCTCAAACATGCTCACGCGTTACCCGGAGCGCTTTGGCGCGCTGCTCTGCCTGATCCCGCTGATTGACATGCGCCGCTATTCAAAACTGCTCGCCGGCGCCAGCTGGGTTGCGGAGTACGGAGATCCCGATATCCCCGCCGATTGGGCTTTTCTGCAGCATTACTCGGCGTATCACGCGGCCGAGCCGGGCAAGGCCTATCCGCCGATTTTGATCGCGACAACTCGGAAGGACGATCGCGTGCATCCTGGCCACGCGCGCAAGCTTGCGGCCAAGCTGCATGCCATGGGCTACGCGGACGCTCGCTACTACGAACTCGAAGGCGGCGGCCACGGCACAGGCCGCACAAACGCGGAACGCGCACGGTTTACGGCGCTGGGCTTGACGTTTCTCGCGGATGCGATCGGCTGGCGGCCCGGGGCTGCCTTAAATGGGGTTGGGTAAAACGAGCGCGGCGTTGTCCAGGACTTACCGGCGAGCGGGCACGGGTATTGGAATTGGGACCGGAACCGGAACCGGGACCGGAACCGGGACCGGGACCGGCAATGCGAGGCGTTGGCTCGCCTCGACCACGAAATCCTGCGCCTCGGTTCCAGCGCCAGGCAGATCAAAGTGCCACCATTCTTTCGCGTAATTGCGAAAGCCGAAGGCCTTCATGCGCGCAACCAGCAAATCACGATTGTCTCGCGCGGCGGCTGAGATGTCTGGGTTGGCGGTGCTCGAGCGCGTGCTGAAGCAATCATAGCCCGTGCCGAAATCGAGGCTGTTGTCAGCTGAACGCTCAGCCTTTGGCGCGGTGCATGGTGCCAGTGGTGCGTCCAAGGCCACAGTTGGAACCTGTACACCGAGCGGGACAATCGTGAGATCAACCGTGTTGCCCTTGGAATGGGTGGAGTTACGCGAGATGTACCGGAGCGAGAATAGGGTGCGCTTGTCGAGATCGGGGTAGAACTCTGCCTGCATTCGAACATCGGTCAGATCCTCGGCCCACGTTTCGAACGTGCGCACAGCCCGCACCGGCCGGTAACAATCGTAGACTTTGAGCGACAACTTATCTTTAGCCAAGCCGCGCTGGACGTTCATCAATGCCGTAGCGGTCTGGAGCGTTAGGATGCATTCCGGCGCTTCATACCCGGGCACGACCCGACCGAGGAAGTTGCGCGTGCCCGCATAACGCATGTCCTGCTGGATCGAGGGTTCGACGTCGCGCAGGTAGACGTAAGGCCGTGGCAGCGGATCTGCGAGGGCGTTTGAGGCGCAAGTCAGAGCGGCCAGAAAAATGCCGCGGCGCATTTGCTTCATCCGGCTCCCCTTTAGGCTCGCGCGCAACCGTGACACACCACTATCGCCACTACTGCCACTATTGGCGATAAGAATTTCCCTCGTCTGTGCCACATGCGTGGATCGGCTGGTCGCATTGCCAGATCGGTGCGTCGTCACCATGTCAGGTCAGGCGGGATCGTGACAGGTGGAACGGAAACCCGAATCTGCCACGTTCGCGTACCATGGGTACCATCGCGCACATCTGCCATACAACCGAGGCCATCTTGCAAAATCCAATTATTGCCCTGTCTCACGTTGGCCTGACGCTCGACAGTCGCGCTGGCGCGGTCGAGATCCTTCAGGATGTCACGCTCGATATTGCGGGCGGCCAATCCATTGCGATTGTTGGGCCGAGCGGTTCAGGCAAAAGTTCGTTGCTCATGATCATGGCAGGACTTGAGAAGGCGACTAAGGGCAAGGTCACGGTCGCCGGCCACGATTTCAGCCACTTGAACGAGGACCAGCTTGCTCTCGCCCGTGGCAAGGACATCGGCATTGTTTTTCAGTCGTTTCATCTTGTACCAACCATGACGGCGCTTGAAAACGTGGCGTTGCCGCTCGAATTGCAGGGCGCAACCGATGCTTTCGAGCGGGCTAGCGCGCTTCTGACCGAGGTCGGCCTCGCCCATCGCCATGAGCATTTCCCCTCGCAGCTTTCCGGCGGTGAACAACAGCGCGTTGCCCTAGCCCGGGCGCTTGCCCCGCGCCCCAAAATCCTTTTCGCGGATGAGCCAACCGGCAATCTTGATGCAAAAACAGGCATATCGGTTACTGATTTGTTGTTTGGGTTGCATGAAAAACGGCAAACCACGTTGGTGCTCGTGACTCATGATCCGGTGCTCGCCAAGCGTTGCAAGCGCATCGTCTCCATGGCCGACGGCCGCCTTGCCGAAACCGTCACCGAAAAGCAGGCCGCATGACCGTCGACGCTGTTTCCAAATCGGCCCGCTCTCAAGCCGCCGCCGCACCCTACGCGCTGTCAAAACTGCCGCTGCCACTCAGGCTCGCACTGCGCGAGTTCCGTGCGGGCCTCAGCGGCTTCTACGTGTTCATTGCATGCATCGCGCTTGGCGTCGCCGTCATTGCCGGTGTCGGCGCGCTGGGTGACGCTTTGCGGTCCAGCTTCGAACGCCAAGGCGCCACTTTGCTCGGCGGAGATGCAACTCTGACCCGCCCACATCAGCGCGCCAGCGCGGCTGAGCGCACGTGGATCAACGCACAGGGCCGCGTTAGCGAAACCGCGACGGTCCGCTCCATGGCCCGCCGCACCGATGGCGAAGAACAGATCCTGGTTGAGATCAAAGGCGTCGACGCCCTGTACCCGCTGGTCGGGGCAGTACAACTCTCGGGCAACCTCAGCCCTGCTGATGCCATACTGTCCGGCACCGGGGTTGCCGTCGACCCAATCTTGCTTGACCGCCTGAACCTGAAAGTCGGCGACACCTTGCAGCTTGGCACAACCGCGCATGTCATCCGTGCAACCATCGAAGCCGAGCCCGACAAGATTGCCGACCGCATGACCGTCGGCCCGCGCCTGCTGATCTCGACCACCGCGCTCGATAAAACCGGCTTGATTGATCCGGGCAGCTTGGTTGCCTGGCGCTACGCCGTGCAGATCAAAGACCCAGCGCTCGCGGCGGCCGATGGGCTGCCGAAATTTGCGGATTCTGTGCGGAAAAACCTGCCTGAGGGTGGCTTCACGATCCGTGACCGCCGGGATCCCTCGCCATCCGTCACCAGAACACTTGACCGTTTGCGGCAGTTTTTGACGCTTCTCGGCTTGACCGCATTGCTGGTCGGCGGAGTTGGTGTCGCCAACGCCGTTACAACTTACATCGACCGGCGCCGACCCGTCATCGCAATCTTGAAAGCCGTTGGAGCAACAACCCGCACGATTTTCGCGCTCCACCTCGCCCAGGTCATCATGATTGCCGGTATCGGTGTCGGCATCGGGCTGATCTTCGGCCTTTTAATACCTCTGCTCGTGGGCGCGGCCTTTGGGAATGCTCTGCCGATCAAGGCTGACATCACGGTCCAGCCGCTGAGCCTGCTCACGGCAGGTGTGTACGGCATGTTGGTCGCGTTGGTGTTCACGCTCTGGCCACTTGGGCGCGCCGAACAGGTGCGTGCGACGGCCCTGTTTCGCGACGAGGTCGCACCTGAAAGTGTGCGTCCACGCAATGGCATCCTCGTGCTCCTGGCGCTTGCCATCGCTGCGCTGTTTGCCATGGCCGTGCTCGGTTCCGACGCGAAGAAGCTTGCAGCCGGCTTTACTGTGGCTGTTGTCGGCGTGTTGGCCATCTTCCTCGGCCTTGGCACGTTGGCCGGTGTTATCGCCCGCAAGGTGCCCCGCCCGCGTCGGCCAGAGTTGGCGTTAGCCATCGGCAGTATCGGTGCTCCCGGTGGGCTTGCCCGCTCCGTAGTCCTGTCGCTCGGCACGGGCTTATCACTGCTCGTGGCTGTCGCGTTGGTCGACCGCTCGATCATTGGCGAGCTCTCCGGCCGCATTCCACAAACGAGCCCGAACTACTTCGTGCTCGACGTTAAAAAGAACGAAGTTCAGGGCTTTGAAGACGTGATCCGCCGCCGGGAGCCTAAGGCCGAAATTCACACAGCGCCCATGCTGCGCGGCCGCATCATGCAGGTGAACGGCGTGCCCGCCGAGAAGCTGACATTGAAGCCCGAGCATCAATGGGTGCTCAATGGCGATCGTGGTCTGTCCTATGCCGAGGTCGTGCCCGAGGGATCGAGGGTGTCAGCCGGCACGTGGTGGCCCGCCAACTACAGCGGCGAGCCGCTGGTTTCGTTCGAGGGCGAACTTGCCAAGGGGCTTGGCCTGAAGGTCGGCGACAGCGTCGTTGTAAACGTGCTCGGGCGCAACGTGACGGCACGCCTCGCCAACCTGCGCGAGGTAAAATGGGAAAGCCTGGCCATCAACTTCGTTATGGTCTTCAGCCCGAACACGCTGCAGTCGGCCCCCCACAACGTGCTTGCAACCGTGACGCTGCCGAAGGACGCGCCGCTCGCCCAGGAGGCGGCCGTCGCCCGCGATATCGGCAAAGCCTTTCCTGCGGCCTCAGCGATTCGGGTCAAAGACGCGCTCAACCAATTCAACGCCATCTTCGGGCGCATCATGACGGCCATCCGGGCGGCCGGGTCGATCACGTTGGCCGCCGGCGCACTGGTCCTCGCGGGGGCTCTTGCAACCGCCCAGCGGAAGCGCATCAAACAGGCCGTGATCCTAAAGGCACTTGGTGCCACACGCCGACGCATTCTTACCAGTCACCTCGTTGAATATGGTCTGCTGGCTGGCTTCACGGCTCTCGTTGCCGTCTTGGTCGGCGGTATTGCGGCCTACATCACTGTGAAGAGCGTCATGGACTTGGAGTTCGTGTTCTCGCTTTGGGCCGTGGCCCAGGCACTGGGTCTTGCGCTGCTGATGGTTGGTCTGTTCGGCGGCTATGGCACGTGGCGGGTGTTACAGGCCCGGCCGGTGCCGTACCTGAGGTCCGAGTAACGCTCAACCGTGCCGAACCTGGACCCGCAGGCCTCGGCTTGATCGTCAAAGCCGATCAGATCCCTTCCGACTCGCCGGTGCAACCTTTCGTGCACCTCATTGAAATTGCAGATCTTCGTCCCGCTTGAAGTGTCTCGCGGATTGGGGCATGTTCCAGACAAGCTGTGCGGAACGTCTTGATTTGGGCGCAACCTTGCCCACTTATACGCAGCGAATTGGTTCTACCGAGCCAAAACATGCGGTCTCGTCGAGACCGAAAACTTAGGCCGAAAACTTAGGAAGGTGTGTTGCAGATGGCAGACAACAACTGGCTGGCACAGGGCGCACCGGGCGCGCGTGCAGGTGCTGATACCGGGGTCTTCGTCGACCAGGGCCTGCGGTCCTACATGGGCAGCGTTTACAACTACATGGCGGCTGGCGTTGCTTTAACCGGCCTCGTTTCCTACGCGATGTTTATGCTCACCGTCACTGGTGATCCGGCACTTGCGGCGAAAACGGCGCGCGGCGTTGCGTCTCTGCGTGCTGGCATGTATCTCACACCGCTTGGCGCGACCCTTTACTCGTCGCCGATGATCTTCGTGTTGATGTTCGCGCCGCTCGCGATGTCGTTCTTCCTCGCCTTCCGCATCTACAAAATGAGTGTCGCTGGCGCACAGCTGGCCTTCTGGCTGTTTGCAGTCGTTATGGGGGTGTCGATGTCGACAATCTTCATTCGCTACACACACACCTCGATCGCCCAAGTGTTTGCGATCTCGGCTGCCATGTTTGGCGCCATGTCACTCTACGGTTACACGACCAAGCGTGACCTGTCTGGCTGGGGTACGTTCCTGATGATGGGCATGTGGGGCCTCTTGATCGCGTCTCTAGGTCACTTTGCCTACGCGATGATCACTGGCGCGTCGTTCCCGATGTTCTCGTTCGCGATCTCGTGCCTCGGCGTGCTCGTGTTCGCAGGCTTCACCGCCTATGACACGCAGCAGATCAAGGACGGGTACGAAGAGATCCGCCATGATGCGACGCTCGTCAGCAAGGGCGCGATCATGGGTGCGTTGAACCTGTACATCGACTTCATCGCGATCTTCCAGAACATGCTCTCACTGCTCGGCAATCGCGACTAAGCCGATCACGTGTCGTAGCCTTTGGCGCCCCGATCGAAAGGTCGGGGCGTTTTTGTTTTTAAGCCAAGCCCTTCGTCGAGCAGGCCGGCCCCCAATGCGAAAAAGCGCGGCAACGACGATGTCTCGCCGCTCACCGCGCCTTGTCTTGTGTCGCCCGGGTACGCACAAACAGATCCCGTCGGTCACGTGTGCAGACAATCGCATACGCTGGTGAATTTTGCTCAAATAGAAAGTAACCGAAATATGAAATCAACGTCCAGAATTGACATTTGATATCAGACGACTACGCGGCCAACCTCACGACCGACGTTAGCTGGCCGGAGCCAGATCCGTGCGCGGAAACGCGAAAAAGCACGGTGTCGGCGATGTCTCGCCGCTTGCCGCGCTCTCTCTGGTGCCAGCCGGGGACGCAAAACAAATCCCGCCAATCACGTGCACCTTTATAACCACGGGAACATGAATTTTGCTCAAACACAAAGTAAACACGACCTGAATTTGAAGTCCGAATTGGCATTATCTGTCAGTAGGATGCGGCCGTCAGCTGAGGCGTTTGAGATCGTTTCATCGACATTGGTCTACGCGGTCGCGCCCCGGCGCGGGGTCGCTCGAGTACGCCCGACCAGCGCGGGTTTGTGATCTGTGGTGTTAATGAGTGCGTAAGGGTAGCTAACAGGAAGCAGGTTAGTTATGATGACGACCTCGACAATCAGAGGCGCGAACCCTGGACGGTTTCGCGCTACTCTGCGACCAGAGCGTCAAGTCCGAATGGCCGAGCTGTTGCAAAAGATAGCTGCAGATGGAGATCCTGAGGCGTTTCGCCAGCTGTTCCAGGCTTTCGGGCCGCGCCTGAAGTCTTACATGATGCGTCAGGGTGCAGACGCTGACACCGCAGAAGAGCTGGCCCAGGAAACGTTGCTCGCGGTCTGGCGCAAGGCGTCACTGTATGCGGCTGAAAAGGGTAGCGCGACCACCTGGATCTATACGATCGCACGCAACCTCCGCATTGATCGTTTGCGCCGGGAGTTTGCTTGGCAAGAATTGCCCGACGGACACGACGAGACGGCGTCCGACGATCCCGCGCCCGACCAGCTGCTGAGTGATTCGGAGCGGCAGGTTCGCGTGCGGGCGGCGCTGTCCACCCTGCCGCCCGATCAGCATGAGGTGGTTGCCTTGTCATACCTTGAGGGGCTGTCGCACAGCGAGATCGCCGAGAAGTTGACGTTGCCACTCGGTACCGTCAAATCACGAATGCGGCTCGCCTATCAAAAAATTCGAGAGTCAGTCGAAGATCTGAAATAACGCGCGTTACGGATAAGAGGGCTGAGGCCGGGTCGGCCCGCGCGCCCACAGCAGACAATATTCGCGTGCTTGATCCGCCTCAACGAGTTAGTGCCCGCCCCAAGCAGACAGTGCCAGCCTCGAGCAGCCAGTACCCGCCTCGAGCAGACAACGGACGATGAGAAATGGTGACGATCACACATCACTTGGATGACGCGACGCTGATGAGCTTTGCGGCCGGAGGTTTACCCCAGGCGCTCTCGGCGGTGGTCGCAGCGCATATTGCTGTGTGTCCTGCATGTGCCCGCGAGGTGAGAAGGATGGCGGTCGTCGGCGCTGTCTTGCTCGCAGCGTTGCCTGAGACCAAGTTGGAGCACCCCGCACCTGTGATGGCCATGCGTCGGCAGGAGGCGGACCAATTCCACGCTGAAAGTGTTGTTTGCTCCGACGAAGTACCAGGGCCGCTGGCCCGCCTGATTGGTACCAATCTCGACAACGTTCCGTGGCGCCGCCTCAGCATTGGGGTTTGGCACCACAGGTTACCTAGCGGAGACGGCGATCTGCGGCTGCTGAAGGTTGCTGCCGGTCGCCGCATGCCGGAGCATGGCCACGGCGGCTCGGAGCTGACGTTGATGTTGCGCGGGTCCTACACGGATGTCACCGGGACATATACGCCGGGAGATGTGGCAGATTTGGATGATACCATCGATCACTCACCTGTTGCCGATGCGGTGACCGGATGCATCTGCTTGATTGCCAGTGAACGACCCGCCCACTTCAAGGGGCTTATTCCGCGTCTGGTTCAGCCGCTGACGGGTATGTAGCGTCTTCTCGCGACCTAAGGTTTGAGCTATCCCCGGCGCTTCAACGGCCGGGGATTTTTTATGCGCGCGATCGTCATCCATGCAGCTAAAGATCTGCGCATCGACCCAGCTGTGGTCGCGGCGCCGGGCGCCGGTGAGGTGCTCGTGCGGCTGGAGCGTGGGGGAATCTGCGGTTCGGACCTGCATTATTACCATGAGGGTCGGATCGGCTCGATCGTCCTCAAGCAACCGATGACACTTGGCCATGAGGTGGCTGGTCGGGTTGAAACGCTCGGCGCCGACGTCCAGGGCCTGAAGCCTGGTGATCTCGTCGCACTCAACCCAAGCCGCGCCTGCAACGCCTGCAAGTTTTGTTATGCAGGGCAGCAGCAGCACTGCCTGCACATGCGCTTTTACGGCAGCGCCATGCCGTTTCCTCACATCCAGGGCGCCTTCCAGGAAAAGATTATCGCGGAGGCCGTCCATTGCGTGCGCCTGCCTGACACGGCAACTGCCGGCGAAGCCGCCATGTGTGAGCCCTTTGCCGTCTGCCTCCATGCCGTGCGTCGGGCCGGCAGTGTGTTCGGCAAACGCGTACTGGTCACTGGCTGCGGGCCGATTGGGGCGTTGGCCGTCATCGCAGCCCGACAGGCTGGTGCCGCCGAGGTCGTCGCGACCGACGTGACGGACACGCCGTTTGACCTTATACGCAGCTTCGGCGCGGACCGCTGCATCAACGTGATTAGCAACGCGGCCGACCTCGCCAGCTATTCAGCTGACAAAGGCCACTTTGACGTTTTGCTCGAATGCTCCGGCAATGAACGCGCGCTGGTCGGCGCCTTCGATGTGCTGAAACCCGGCGGCGTCATTGTGCAGGTCGGTCTCGGCGGCACGTTCTCGCTCCCGATCAACATCATCGTCGCGCGCGAGTTCGAGTTGCGCGGCACATTTCGCTTCAACGACGAATTTGCCCTGGCCGCCCAGCTGATCGGCACACGTCGCGTCGACGTCCGCCCCTTGATCAGCGCCACGCTGCCCTTCACATCGGCGATCGAAGCCTTCGAGCTTGCAAGCGACCGGTCGAAATCGATGAAGGTGCAGCTGGCGTTTTGAGCGCGCGGCGCACACAACACGCAATGTGTACGCAGCCAACTACCCGCGCACCAAACGCACTGTCTTTGGCCGTGCCGCACCCACTGTCCGCTTCTGCTGAAGATACCGCCCGACGAGCGCCGAAACCGGGGGGCCGTCGGTTTGTTCATTCACCGACGCCCATCCCGCCACCGTGTAGGTCTTCGTTGCCTCGATCAGCTGACCTGTCCGCAGGTGGGTCAGGTTGCGCAGTCGCGATCCCATGACTTGGTCGATATGCAACTCGAACGAGACCCCACCAACCCGCACCATGTCACCGCCCTGCTGGTAGTACGGGTCCGGGTTGAACAGGTTGTCCGCGACGTCCTCCAATACGGCCTTCAACAGTTCGCCTGTGAACTCCAGGCGATACACATTTTGATAGGTAATGGCCGTGGCATTGTAGACATCGTCCCAAGTGACGGGGTCGCCCGGTAACAGTGACGCACCCCACCGGAAGCCCGGCGAGAGCGCAATCTCGGCATCCCGCTCAGCCAGCAGCGCATCGCAGATGACGTCGTCCAGCGTGCCCGCTGTGTTGCCGCGCCGATAAAGCGTGCCCTCCGTGCGCGCCAACTCCGTTGCCAGCATCGGCGCATAGGGCGCTCGCTGGGCCTCAATGAGGGCTGCCATCTCGACGTCCGGCGCGATCGCATCGGCGAATAGCGGGATTAGCGCGTAGCTGAAGTCCTTGACGCGCTTGTTCGCGACCTCCAGGTCCAGCCGCGACAGGAACTTCCCGTGCGATCCAGACGCAATGAGAAGCGTTTGGCCAACCCGCTCCGGTCGCGGCAACGCATCGTGCGTATGCGCGCTCAAGATCACGTCGATGCCCTCGACGCGGCCCGCCATCTTGCGATCAACATCGAAGCCGTTGTGCGACAGCAGCACGACGACATCCGCACCCGCTGCCCGCGCTGATGCAACTTGCTTGCGCACGTCTGCCTCCCGAATGCCAAACGACCACTTCGGCATCATCCACGCGGGGTTCGCGATTGGCGTGAACGGAAACGCCTGCCCAACGACGGCAATCGCGACGCCACCCTTCTCAAACATGCGCCGTGCCTTGAACACGGGTTCGTCGAACTCGTTCTCTCGGATGTTGCCAGCGAGGAACCGCATGCCGCAACTGCCCTCCACATCTGCGTCGCCGAACAGCTCAGTCATGCGCTGATGGCCGAGCGTGAACTCCCAGTGCCCGGTCGTCGCCTCAACGCCAAGCGCATCCAGCAGCTGAACCATGTCGCCGCCTTTGGTCACTAGCGACGTGTAGGAGCCCTGCAACGCATCCCCGCCATCAAGCAACAGCACGCGGTCAGCCCCCCGTTCCGCTCGGATGGCCTTGATGGCCGTCGCCATGCGATCCAGCCCGCCGATCCTGCCATATGTTTTGGCCAGCGTTGAAAAGTCGAGTGACGAGAGTGCGTAGGCCTGGGCCGAGCCAGGCGCGATGCCAAACGCGTGCAGGAAGTCTCTGTCCGTCAGGTGGGGCGGCAAGCCCGTCATAGCGCCAACACCGATATTCACCGAGGGTTCGCGAAAATACAGCGGTCGCGTCTGTGCGTGCAGGTCCGCCAGGTGGAGGATCGTCACTTGGCCCTTGGCGTCAAACCGCAGGAGATCGTCTTGGGTCAGCCGTTGCTGTGCCGCGGCACCCATTGCACCTGCGGCAGGTAAAGCTGCCAGCGCCCCCGCCGCCCGCACAAAATCTCGCCTATGCAACATGGCAGTGCCCGTAATGGCCGCAGGCCGTGGCTGTGAGCATGGAGAGCTATCCCGAATCCGTCTTGCACCTAGCACATGCGGTCGGGCAATGCCCCCTATCCTGCGTGGCCGCGGCAGCAACGATGTCGGGTCGCCGCCCAAACCAGCCTGGTTCGGGAGGCCACCTTAAGCATTTTCCGACGAAGTGGTCACCGGTTTGTCTTAGAAAATGCGTCAAAACACGGTCTTCTATGGCGCATTCCGATCTCATAAGTTCGGAATGCGCTCTAGTTCCACCCGCTTCTTCTACGGCTGGCGAGCCCTATCGAGGCTCTTTCGAACAAAGGCTCTGTCAAGAAGAACTGGTCGATCCCCCGAGGTCGTCGCCGAAAAACAAGTCCACCCGCGTTCACTTTTGTGACGCCTTTAGTGCCTGATCCAGATCCTCCACCAGATCCGCCGGATCTTCAAGGCCGATCGACAGGCGCACCAACTCTTCGCCGATGCCGGCAGATTTCAACTCGGCCGCACTCATCTGTTGATGCGTGGTCGAGGCCGGGTGGATGACCAGAGACTTGGCGTCACCGACGTTTGCCAGGTGAGAGAACACGCCCAGGCGCTCGATCAACTTTGCCCCGGCCGCCCGGCTTGGTGAGCCTGCACCTGTTGAACTTAACGGCGCCTTGATACCGAAGCTCATCATTGCGCCACAGCCCTTCGGCAGTAACTTGGCCGCGAGCGCATGATCCCCATGGCTTTCAAGGCCGGGGTATTTGACCCAGGCAACCGCCGCGTGCCGCGACAGGAACTCAGCCACCGCCTTAGCATTCTTGACGTGCCGCTCCATGCGCACCGGCAATGTCTCTAAACCCTGAAGCAGGTAAAATGCTGTCTGTGGCGCCATGCAGGCGCCAAAATCGCGCAAGGCCTCCGCCCGCACCCGCGTGATGAACGCGGCTACCCCGTATTCCTCCCCGAACGTCAGGCCATGATAGCCGGCATAGGGTTTCGACAGCGTCGGGAATTTGTCCGATGCCATCCAGTTGAACTTGCCTCCGTCGATCAGCACCCCGCCAATCGCGACCCCATGCCCGCCGATGAACTTGGTCGCCGAATGCATGACGATATCCGCGCCATGCTCGATCGGGCGAAGAAGGTATGGCGTCGTGAAGGTACTGTCGATCATCAGCGGTAGACTATGCCCATGGGCCACCTCTGCCACAGCCGAAAGGTCAAGCACTTCGAGCCCTGGATTGCCGAGGGTCTCGGCGTAGATAAGGCGTGTCGCTGGCGTGATCGCTGCGCTGAAATTGACGGGGTTGCGCGGATCAACCAGCGTCGTCTCGATGCCAAAACGAGGCAGCGTGTGGGCGAACATGTTGTGCGATCCGCCATACAACCTGGATGAGGCCACGATGTGCCCGCCGGTCCCCATGAGCGTCGAAATCGCGGCGAACAGGGCGGCCTGCCCGCTCGCAAACCCAACAGCACCAACACCGCCCTCCAGGGCCGCCATGCGCTCCTCGAAGACGGCAACCGTCGGGTTCGAAATGCGCGAGTAGATGTGGCCGGGCCGCTCCAGATTGAACAAGCCAGCCGCGTGTTCCGTACTCTCGAACACGTATGACGTGGTTTGATAGATCGGCACGGCGCGCGCGCCCGTTGTCGGGTCCGGCACCTGCCCCGCGTGCAGCGACAACGTATCAAAGCGGGGACCGCGCGAACTCATGGAAGTTGCCTCATTGGGCGGAATAGTGCCAGCGCCGTTATAGCGAAGGGATGGCATGGCGATAGCTTGAAATGGGGGACGGCTCGTTGCTGCAAAAAGGCGCCTGCAGCCCGTTTTTCGAAGCGAGCGGGCCGGAGTGAGGAGCACAGACGCTTGCTCTTTGGCGAACGTTATCCTAGCCCAGATTTGGGTCGTGGCCTCGGCGCAAGCCATGGCTCGGCGGCCGTGACGCGCACCAACAACGCCGACGCCAGCAAGAGCACTACCTTGATCCCCACGCCTGCAACCGTCCTCTCACCCGCCGACATCAGCGAGGTTATCGAGATGGCGCTCAGCGACCACGTCAGCTTTGATGCCATCCGCAAGTTGCACGGCCTATCACCCAACGCCGTCAAGGTATTGATGCGGCGGGAACTCAAACCTGGCAGCTACCGCGCCTGGCGCAGACGCGTCGATCGATTTGGCGCACGGCGGGAGTTTTACAAGCAGGAGGATACTTGACTGTTCTCTGCGTGATGCAACACAAGATGTGGAAGCAAAAACTGATGCTTCCCAGTCGTTTTTTAATTGCACTTCACTGCCTATTTCCGCCATTCGGCCTCGCTACCTTCCCTTTGATCGAACCCCATTGATCGGGCGAGACTAATGAGTCTGCATCTCACCATGTCTGCCCAAAAATTATGCATACTCCGCCTACCCCCTGAGCACCACGCCGCCACATGCCCCCTTCCCCTGCGCCCCTGCACT
>JANNXS010000389.1:0-2226 GCA_031409695.1 Hyphomicrobiaceae bacterium | reverse complement strand
GAGTGGCTGCGGGTGAATCGAAATCTTCCGCTCAAGGAAATCTGGGCGGGGGTGCTCGCAAAGCTTCGCGGCCACTACAACTACTTCGGCGTGAGTGACAACGGGCCATGGCTGAGACGGTATCGATTGGCGGTGCTGCGTTTGCTGTACCGCTGGTTGAACCGTCGCGGCCAACGACGGAGCTTCACGTGGCCGAGTTTCTACGCTTACGTGGACGCGCATCCATTGAGCCCGCCGATGCGGCTTGTGAACCTGAACTCGGCATTCGTGTGACCTCGTGGGGGTTGGGAGCCGGATGCGTTAACGGCGCACGTCCGGTTCTGAGAGGGGCAGGCGACAGCAACGAGGTGATGGTCGAGATCTTGTGGCACCGGCGGGAAACCAGCCGGCAACAGAGAACACAAACATCGACCTGAACATCGGCGGAGCGGCCTGTCTACTCGCCCAAGGCCCGCAACGAGAAGGCTCGAGTGGCAATCACGAGTGAGTACAAATGCGGTAACCGTTCAGGGGGGATCCCCATCCTGTCGGTTTTGTGATCTACCCTGGTCGTGCAGTCCGAAGATCCACGTGACCGACGCATTGCCGATTTGATGGCGCTGGTCGAACACCTCACGGCCCGAGTAGCCGAGCTTGAGGCCCAGGTGGCTCGGCTCTCGCGCAACTCGACCAATTCATCGAAGCCGCCGTCGTCAGACCCACCAAGCGTCATTCGTGGGCTCAAAACGCCGACAGGTAGAAGGCGCGGCGGGCAGCCCGGTCACGAGGGCCACAAGCGCAAGTTGTTGCCACGAGAAAAAGTCGATTTCATCGTCCCACTTGTGCCCGAAGAATGCGACCACTGTGGCGCCGGCCTGCGTGGAATCGACGTCGCCCCCCGGCGTCATCAGGTCATCGACATTCCGCCCATCATGCCTATGGTCACCGAGTATCAGCTGCATGCCGTGGACTGCGACAAGTGTGGTGAGACGACGCAGGCTCGGTTGCCCATCGATGTGCCACTGAGCTCATTCGGTCCAAGGCTTTCAGCGATGCTTTCGATCTGCACAGCCAAGTATCGCCTATCGAAACGCTCCGTCCGCGAGCTGTTGCGCGACTTCCTTGGTGTCGAGTTGGCGCTGGGTTCGGTTATAAACGTTGAACAACAGGTCAGTGCGGCACTGCAATCGCCGGTTGCCGAAGCTCGGGAGTACTTACGCCAGGCGAGCGCCGTCAACGCCGACGAGACGAGTTGGCGTGAGAACAAGAACAAGGCGTGGTTGTGGGTAGCGGCAACAGCCTTGGTGACCGTGTTCGTCGTTGCCGGGCGCCGCAGCTCGGAGGTTGCGAAGGACCTTTTGGGTGAGGCTTTCGGTGGTTTGCTGACGACCGACCGCTGGTCAGCCTACAATTGGGTTGATGTTTTGCGGCGTCAGCTTTGTTGGTCCCACCTGCTGCGGGACTTCCAGAGCTGGGTCGACGGTGGAGGCGCAGGTAAGTCGCTCGGCCTGCAGCTGTTGCACGAGGCACAGCAGATGTTCCGCTGGTGGCATCGCGTACGTGACGGCACGATGTCGCGAGCGACGTTTGCCAAGAAGATGCGCGGGGTGCAGTTGAACGTCGCCACCTTGCTGACGGAGGCGTCTGAGTGCGCAACGCCGCGCGTCAGAGGCATGGCCAAGGAGATGTTGAAACTCGAAGGGGCGTTGTGGACATTCATCGACCGCGAGGGCGTCGAGCCGACGAACAATTTTGCCGAGCGCCAAATCCGACACGCTGTTTTGTGGCGCAAGGGCTGCTTTGGCACCGACAGCGCGGCGGGCAGCCGCTTCGTCGAGCGCATGCTGACGACCATCACGACGCTAAGGCAGCAAGAACGCAATGCACTTGAGTACGTAACTGCCGCGTGCACTGCCGCCTTGAAGGGCGCACCGCCGCCATCCCTTCTACCTGGTCAATTGCGCGTCATGCTCGCGGCGGCGTGAAGGCCTGAACGGTTACAACTTTTGTTCTTGATGACTATTTGCTTTACGGCGGCTTGCCGAGTGTTGTGACATCCGCATCTCGGCGTGAGGAGCTTGCCGCTTACACGCAAACCTATTTGTATGAAGAAATTAAGGCCGAAGGTTTAGTGCGCTCTCTGCCGGCTTTTTCACGGTTTTTAGAAACGGCTGCTCTCTCGAACGGGCAAATGCTAAGTTACGCGGCCATTGCCAATGATTCACAGGTATCGGCCAGTACTGTGCG
>JANNXS010000388.1:0-14429 GCA_031409695.1 Hyphomicrobiaceae bacterium | reverse complement strand
GACATGTCATTGCTTTCAAGGCGTTCGCGGCTCGCACGCGTTGGACATAGCCGAGGCCAGCCTGTCGGGGCAAGTCGGCTGGGGCAAATCAGGCGTTAAAGCGGGTCAGTCGATCAGGTGCTTTGCCAGGATCGACTCGCGGAAATCCATACCGGCGCCGGGCCTTTCGCCAGGCCGCGCGATGCCTTTGTCGGGGATGACAGGATGCTCTAGCAGTTCCTGGCCCCAATCCATGAACTCAAGCCAGCCACGGGTTGGCGTGGCTGCAAGCACATGGGCTGAAAACTCCGGTGAGAGATGCGACGACATGGGAATGCCAGCGACCGATGCCGCCTGGGCAACGCGCATCCAGCCGGTGACGCCACCAATACGGAGAATGTCCGGCATGATGTAGTCTGACGCCTGGGCGCGGATGGCCCGATGAGCGACGCGCCAATGCCACCACGTTTCGCCGATCTGGACGGGCGTCGACAGTTTTGTCGTCAGGCGGGCCTGGGTTTCATAGTCGTCGTAGGTGACTGGTTCTTCGATCCAGGCCAGTCCCGCTGCATCAAACGATCGGCAAACATCAAGCGCGGTTGCGGCGGGCAGGGCTTGGTTGAAATCGACCGACACCTTTTTGGTCGGGCCCAAGGCTTCGCGCACGGCTTTCACGGCGGCGATATCCTCCGCTATGCGACCGCGACCGAGGCGGATCTTGATGTGCGCAAAGCCACCTTGCTCGGCAATCAACTCGATCGCCTCTTTCGCCGCGGCTTCAGGCGGAATGATACTGCCGCCACAGCTGTTATAGGTTGGCAGCGCCGCACTGGTGGCGCCAAGCAGCCGATACAACGGCACGCCCGCGGCGCGCGCCAGGGCGTCGTGAAGCGCCATGTCAAAGAACGACAGCGCCATTTGCGTCACGCCCTCATGGCCAAGCAGCATCAGCGATTTCTGACACAGATCATGAACATGCGAGACGTTGCCCGGCATGATCTCGCGGCCCTTCACGACACCTGCAAGGTGTTCAAGAACGGGCGGGAGCAACGTCAGGCCGAGCTTATGGAAGGCGAAACCGAGCACGCGGCCGGGCGTGCCACCTTTGGTTTCGAGCTCAACCGCGAGCATCGGGGCCTCTTTGAAGGTGCCGAAGCTGACGGTCAGTGGCCGACGTAACGGGACGAGCAATTTACGGATCTTGATGCCGGTGACTTCAATCGATTGCGACATGCATCCATCTCCACGCGTGATGTCTCGGGGCGAGTGCCTCGAGGCCAGTAACCTCGACTAATAAGACTGGCACCAAGTCCAGCTTTGCCCGCAGAGCACGTTCCGATCCTTGGGACTCGGATCGTGCTCTATGTCTGTGATTGGTCACATTTTCTACGACGAACCGGAAAGCCACTTCGTCGGGAGATGCTCTAGGCTGCCAGCCACTGTGGCAACGCATGGGCCCAGTCCGTTGAATATCCTGCACCAAAGCACAGCACCGTGTCGCCGTCATTCACACGGGCTTTCAACGCCGGCACAATCGCTGTCGGGGTCTCGACCGCAATGGCATCGGGGTGGCCCGTGGCCCGAATCTGGGCTGCGAGTTCCAGGCTGGATGTGCCGGGGATCGGCGTTTCACCGGCTGCGTACAGTGGTCCGACGATGACGCTATCGGCATCGGAGAAACACGCGGCAAAGTCGGTCATGAGGTCGCGCAGGCGCGTGTACCGATGGGGTTCGCACACAGCGATCACGCGGCCCAGTCGTTGATTGCCCAACCTTTGATTCGATGCCGACATCTGGCCAGCGCGGGCGGCTTTCAAGACAGCAGCAATCTCGACGGGGTGATGGCCGTAATCGTCGTAGATGGTCGCTCCATTCCAGGTGCCGGTTGGCTGAAAGCGGCGCTTAACGCCCGAGAAGCGCGCCATGGCAGTTTTGAGTGCCGCATCTAAGACGCCGACTTCGCTCGCGACTGCAATGGCGGCAAGTGCGTTTAGCGCGTTGTGATGGCCGGGAACCGGCATTTGCCACGCTTTGATTGATCTGGCGCCGCCTTTCACGCGCTCAGATAACGTCGCATCGAACGTGGTGACGGCGCCGGCGATGGCGACACGGGTCAAGCGCAAGTCGGCCTCCGGGTGCGTGCCGTAGGTGAGCAACCTACGACCGTCACGGCGAAGACCGAGATCGGCTATCATCTTGCGCGCCACGGGATGATCGATGCAGGCAACGGCAAGGCCATAAAATGGGATCTGCGTGAAGAACTGTGCGAACTCGCGGTGCATGTTCTCGACCGTGCCGAAGTGGTCGAGATGCTCTGGGTCAATATTGGTGACGACGCCGATTTCGCTTGGTAGCCGCACGAACGTGCCATCGCTTTCATCGGCCTCAACGACGATCCACTCACCTTTTCCCAGGCGTGCGTTCGACCCCCAGTCGAGGATAATCCCGCCGGTGATCACGGTTGGATCGAGGCCGCCGTCAGTCAGCAGATGCGAGAGCAGGGACGTCGTGGTTGTCTTGCCGTGGGTGCCGGTGATCGAGATAGTGCGAAAGGCACGCATGATCTCGGTCAAAATTTCAGCGCGTCGGATGACGGGCAAGCCAAGGGCGCGTGCGCCGTCGAGTTCGGGATTGCCCGGTTTCACAGCCGTCGAGATGACGACGTAACCAGCCGATTTGAGGTTGTCAGCCGTGTGTCCGACGGCGACCGTGATACCCTTGGCGCGCAGGCGCTGGCAATTGGCGCTATCCTTCTGGTCGCTTCCCTGCACCTGATAGCCCTGGGCATGTAGCACTTCGGCGATAGCGCTCATGCCAATGCCGCCGATGCCGACGATGTGGATGGGTCTGAGGGAACGGGGAATTTGCATGGGGCTTCACGTCTCGTGCTGATTTGCCCGCCTTCTAGCGCGGTTGGGTCGCCGCCGTCATTTTCATTTCTATACGGACCGCCAGTGTTTTCGGCAGTTGGGTTTTCGGCAGTTGGTATGTCTGGTTGGGGTCGGCCGTTAGCAAAGTGTTAGCCATGCTCGGTCATGGTCGTCGGTAAGTACGTGTTGCGTCGTTTGGAGTAAATCGCATGAAACTGACTGGTATCGTTATGGCCGTTGGCCTGACCGTTCTGAGCGCCGCGGCGTCCGTTGCCCCGGCTGGCGCCTTCGACTTTGATCCGAGCCGCGCTCCTGAGCGTGCTGAAATCATCACCCACCGGATCTACCGTCCGCACTACGTGCACGTCTACAAGCACGGCGATCCCTACAAATATCGCTACGCCCGCGTTGGATACTACCCGAATTCCGGTTCGCACTATTGGGTGCCCTCGGAGCAGATGCGCTATCGCTACCGCTATCACTACTCCGGTCCGAAGTACCAATATCACCCATCATGGGGCTATGGTCACGGCTCCAGCCATCGTCATGATGCCTGCCAGCACGGATGTCGGACGAAGTAACTGGAAGACGTCGAATACCTACGGGGTGCGAGCGGTGTGATGAACGCGCTTGCGCCCTGTTTTTATGTTTGGGTCCATCCATCAGCGATGATGGCGCGGGTCTCTTCGACGGCGACCTGCCAGATTGCGAGCATGTCGTCATCGCTGCGCTGATAGAGGCCGCCATAGTTGCCATCGCCGAGCAGGGCTTTCTTGGCCTTCGGATCGGATTGCTGGAACCGGCCAAGGTCGAGCATCGGCTTTTGGTCCTGCGGCATGGCGATGTTGGGCAGCCGCGTCCACGGGAAGTTTTCCATCCAGGAGGCATGCGAGGCCATACGGTCGGTCGCTTGCACGATGTCCCACGTCTTGGGTGCGTTCCACCAGTTGTGCCACTTGACCTGGACGCCGTGGTGGCGGTCGAGCCATTCGAGGACCGCGCCATGAACGGGTGAATTGCCGCCATGGCCGTTGACAACCGTGATGCGTTTGAAGCCCGAGCGCACGATGCCATCCAGGATATCCGCTACCACGGCCGACAGCGTCGCGAGACGCAGCGTGATTGTGCCGGGATACTCGACGAAGCTCGGCGTCAACCCATAGGGCATCACGGGAAACACGGGGATGTTGACCGGTGCCGCGGCTTCGATGGCGATGCGCTCGGCCAAGATCATATCGACTGCGAGGCTCAAATAGGCATGCTGCTCGATCGAACCGATCGGCAGTACACAGCGATCATCGCCGGCCGCGTGATCGCGCACCTGCATCCAATTCATATCAGCGATGCGCATATTCGGTCTCCAATCAGCGGACGCTATCGAGCACGCCCTTTACGCCGGCCATGAGCAAGCCCATGTCGGTGCCGGCGGCCAGCATGTTAAAACCGTGCGCTTTGTACGCCTTCGCCCAGGTCGCGTCAGCCGATAGAAAACCGAGCCCTTTCTTGTGATGGCGACCAGCCGCGACCACGCGCTTCAGGGCTTCGATGTAGCGCGGATGTTCGAACTGGCCGGGAATGCCGAGGAAGTTTGTCAGGTCGAAGTGGCCGACCCACAGCACATCGATGCCCGGAACAGCCGCGATGTCCTCGACGTTGTCGAGGCCGCGTTCGGTTTCGATCTGTGCGATGACGATGGTGCGCGCGTTCGCAAATTTGATTTTCTCGGCGGGATCACCGGGTGCGTAGTGGTCGTGGGCAAAGCCGAAAGCGGCCCCGCGCCGGCCGAGTGGCGGATAGCGGGTTGCTTCGGCAATGACTTGGGCCTGTTCGACGCTCTCGACCATGGGAATCATAACGCCTTCGGCGCCGACGTCGAGCGCCCGGGCGAGGAAATGGTAGTCACCACGCGGGACACGCACCATTGGCACAATGCCGGTGCCGCGGCAGTGGGCGGCTTGCGCCTTCAGGCTCTCATAGCCAAGGCCTGCGTGCTCCATGTCGTACAGCACATACTCGCAGCCGGACCGGCGCAGAATTTCGGCGATGCCCGGCGTGAAGAATTCAAACACCATGGCGCCGAGCACTTGCTCGCCAGACATGGCACGCTCACGCAGCGACGGCATTTGTTTCGCTGATTTGGCCATCGTGTGTCCTACTCCGGCATCCCAAGGTCTCTAAGACGGGCGCGCGCCAAGCGAAACGCGTCCGCGGCGTTGAGTGAACTTGGCGAGGCCCGCAAGCTCTCGCGATAGTCGGCGATGGCCTTGTCGCGCTGGCCGAGCTTCTCCCAGGCTTGCCCGCGACGCACATATGCAAACGCATAGGCCTTGTCGTTGATGAGGACGCGCGTGAAGTCTGCCTCGGCCAGCGCCCAACTCTGCGCCTCAAAAAGGGCCATGCCACGACCGAAGAGGGCTGGCACGTGACGTGGATTGACGACCAGGGCTGCCTCATAGTCGCGCATCGCTTGGGCCGGTTCTCGCGTTTCCTTGAAAGCTTCGGCACGGCCGGTAAAGGCGGCCGAGTACCGTGGATTGATGCGAATCGCACTGGTGAAGTCGGCGATTGCGCCGTCGTATTCCCGCAGTTGCGCTTTCGCTGAACCGCGGGAAAACAGGAACGTTGCATTGCCCGGCTCGAGGGCAATCGCCTTGTCGAAATCGGCGATGGCCTCGCGGGTGCGCTTGGCCTCAGCGTAGATATCGCCTCGCAGCCAATAGTTGGTAGCGGTTGGCGCCGTCATCAGGCGCTGGGTTGCGGACTTGATTTTATCATCGAGCGACAAGGGCGGCGGCGGCACTGAGGGGATTGGCGTCGTGGTTGCCGGCGCGGTCGCGCGACAGATCGTGCGCATGGCCTGCCATTGCTCGGCGGTTAGCGCAGGCGTCGCGGCGTAGGCGGGTTGCCCCTCAATGATGCGAATACGTTCGGGCGAGGATGGGTGCGTATCGAACATGTCGTTTGGTAAGCCGAACGGTTGCCGTGATGTGTCTTGCTTGCTCGGCCGGTTGCCCTCCATACGCCTGAAAAAGTTCGCGAAGGCCTTTGGCGAGATCTTGGCGTCGCGCAGCATCTTGATCGCGATCGCGTCGGCCTCTCGCTCAAAACCACGATTGTGGGCGAGTTGCACGAGATTGGAGCCGATGTTGCCGAGTGCGCCTGGTGTCCCGGTGAAGACCATCTGAACCAGTGCCCAGAAACCGACGGCACGGACAAGGCCCGCCTCTGGATGCAGTTCAATGCCATGGCCGATCTCATGGGCAAGCACACCCGCAATCTCGTCTGGCCCCGATGCCTTTTCGATGATGCCACGCGTGAGGATCACCTGTCCGCCGGGTACTGCGAATGCGTTGACCAAAGGCCAGTTGAGCACCAACAGCTTTTTCGCGGGGTCCTTAACGTCGGGCATGAGGCGCCTCGCGAGCGCATCGACCGCGGCGCGGCCTGCAGGCTCATCACAGACGCGTTTGTCTGATTGACTGATCGGCAAGCTGGCGAGCACGTTACGCCCCAGCCGCTCGCGGGCTGCCTCGGGCATCATGCGGGCGACCGTCTTTGTCGGGGAGAGGTCAAAGCCGTAGATCAGCGCTGTCAGCGCCAGGGCAACCGCGCCAACGGGGGCACCCACTTTGATCCCAGCGAAACGCGTCGCGCGCACGGTGGTATGCGGCGCTAATTTGGCGATCGCGGCTGAAAACCGGGTGTCCGCGACGAACAGGGTCATCCGTGGCGCAGATTTTGAGGTGACAAGCACGTCACCCGCGCCCGGCCGCACCGGCTCGGCGGTCGCAATGTCGGCGTAGGCCCAGATCGCGCTCGGGGCGTCGGTGCCCGGGCGGGTCAGTCCAATGCCCTGCTCGAGCAAAGTTACGGCGACCGGCCATGACGCGGCCGACTGGCCGTCGGTGATGCTGCCCGTCCAGACAGTTTTCTCGGGGGTTCCAGATGCGGGTGCACCCGGAGCCGATGCCCCGGACGGTGTCTTGTCGGAGAACGCGTAAGGATTAGAAGGCATCGAGATCAAAGGCCTGACCTAGCCCCTCCCCGGATTGGTCGATGAGCGCACGGTTTTGCCCGATCGTTGCTGCGTCGAAGGGGCCTTCCAAGCGTAGGTTTTCAACGAAATACTTCATAGATCGGGCGGTTGCGACCGGGCGGAGAATATACAGCGACAGGTAGGTGATGAGGATGTTGGAGACGAATAGCCAGATCAGCTTCATGCCGCCGATGTCGAGGCGGAACCGGAGCGCCGCTTCGCCCTGGCGGGCTGGCAACATGATCGTCGAGGAGGCACAGAGATTGTAGAGTTTGGCGTAGTAGAATGAACTCATGATCGACCACAGTATAATGGCTGCGGCAAACACGCCGATGATCTCCAGCCACTCCGTAACCGATAACAGCAACCACCATTGCGGGTTGCTCGGCGTCGCCTTGGAGCCAAGCACGAAGCCAACGACGCCAAAGACGACAAAATACAACACAATCGTCCCAAACCACAGCAACGCGAACCGTCCGTAGAGCGGCGCTGAAGACCCCATGAACGTCAACTGCCGGTCGCCCAGTTGCGTGTCCTTGACGATCTGACTGTTCAGCGTCACCGCGCGATAAGGCGCGATCCAGCCGAGCGTGAACGGGTAGGCCCAAGCTGTTGCCCAACTGAGGAAGCCGTAGGCCGTCGATGACCCAGTCACGCTCCCGCGGATCCCCCGCCATGACGTTCGCGCGAGCCGGTAGCGCCGGGCCCTGTACAGGGCAACGGCTGCCAGGATCGGATAAATGCCGAGAAACAGTCCGGTTTGATAAAAAGCGAACCAGCCGCTGGTTTGTCCGAACACAACAACGACCACCGTACCAATGATGAACAGTGGTACCAAGACCGCCAACATGATGGTGAAAAAGCCTCTCAGCAGCTCTTGCGGCGTCCCGTGATAGGCGAGCGGCTCGCCCAGAAAGCGCACCGAAGACCACATCCGCCGCCGGATTTCTGTCCGGCCCCAGAAGCCGTAGATGCCAAGCGTGAGCAGCATCAGCACAGCGTTCACGATGCAAGCGCCAGTCAGGCTCCAAGGGTTGCCCAGCCATGTAAAAGGTATTGCCTGGGGCTGCGGCGGCGCAAACGGCGCGTCTGCAACCGATACCGATGGCACGCTTGGCGGCGTCCCCCCACTTGGCAGTGTGGCCGTAGGTGGCGGCGACGGCGTTTCGGCTATCGGCTGCGACATTTGGAGGTCCAAAACTTCTGTCGAAGACGCTAAACATTTCAACGCAGCACGTCGAGTGGCTGCGTGTCCAAACGGTGCAGTCCAAACGGGCGCTTGCAATGCCGTTTTGATTTGTGCATAACCCGCTCAACGCGGCGCTGCTTGCAGCTCTTGCGTTGTTTTACGGAAGCGGGTGTAGCTCAGGGGTAGAGCACGACCTTGCCAAGGTCGGGGTCGAGGGTTCGAATCCCTTCGCCCGCTCCAAGACTCCGGCGCCCCCATGGCCGGTTACGCTTCACATGCCGTGTGAAAGTACCGCTATTTCGGCCCGTTAGGCCGTGCGCAGTCACGCATTGTCCTGTGGTAAACGTGGGTTTTGTGCCAAAACCGTACAACGCGCCCTGAAAATTCATCATCCGACAACGGGTTAATCGTATCGTCGCCTCGCACAGTCAGTTGTAATACCGTCGAAAAATAGAGATTGGTGCGCTGAGTTTTAGCCGTTTCGAAAACGCGCTGTAAGCTCGGTTGCAGATTTTGGCGGGAATGTTTGCGGCGCGGAGCCCCGGGGACAGCCCTATGTTGATGACATATTTCACCACGCGGCTGGCGTCATCGCCGCTTGGCCCTGTCGTTGACAGTTGCAAGTCTGCCGTTCGGACCCTCGGGCTTGCAAGCGGCATCATCAATCTCCTGACGCTGACGGGGTCCCTGTTTATGATGCAGGTCTATGACCGCGTACTCGGCAGCCAGAGTGTGCCGACGCTGCTCGGCCTGTCTCTCATCGCCATCTTCGCCTACATGTTTCAGGGCTGGCTTGAGGCTATCAGGTCGCGAATTCTCACGCTGATTGGCGAAAAGATCGACAATGACGTCAGCGAAAAGGTGCATGCCGCCGGTATGAAAATGGCCATTGCGTCGCCAGCGGGCGCGCAAGAGGCGGGTCAGGCGTTCCGTGATCTCGAATCGATCCGTGCATTCGTGACCGGGCAGGGCCTGATCGCAGCACTCGATATGCCGTGGATGCTGCTTTACGTCGTGGTTGCAACCATTCTTCACCCGCTGTTTGGTGTCACGGCTCTGGTCGCAGCTGGGCTGCTCGTTTGGCTGACTTGGAAGACGGAGCGCGAGTCCAAGGCGCCGGTAAAAGAGGCGTTCGAGGCCAGCTCAAAACGGACCCAGATCGTCGAAGCCAATTTGCGCGGGTCCGAAACGATGTTCGGCAACGGCATGGTCGCAAACCGCCGTCGCCTGTGGAAGCTGTCCCACGACAAATATCTTCAGGCCCAGCGTAATGCGACGTTCGTCATCGGCGGCTATAGCTCCGTCTCAAAGACCGTCCGCATGGTCCTGCAATCGTTCGTGCTTGGGCTTGGTGCCTATCTAGCAATCAAAGGGCAAATCACGGCCGGCGCCATTATTGCCGCCTCGATCGTTGTCGCGCGTGCCTTGTCGCCGATCGACCAGGCCATTGCGTCGTGGCGTCCGTTTACGGCGGCCCGCGATGCCAACGAACGGCTGTCGAAATTGCTGACCAGAACCGCCAATGAGCCGGAGCGCATGAAGCTGGCGGCTCCCTCGCAGACCTTCGCGGTCCGAGATCTGACGGTCGCCCCTCCCGGCAGTCAAACGATCACGCTGGCCGGCATTTCGTTTGCCCTCAAGGCCGGCGATGCGCTTGGCGTCGTCGGCGCTTCCGGCTCTGGCAAAACCACCCTGGTCAAGGCGCTGGTCGGTGCCTGGAAACCGTTACGTGGCGGCATCGCCTTTGACGGCGGTGGTCCTGAGCAGTGGGACGACGAGGTGCTCGGGCGCGCCACAGGCTATCTGCCGCAGGATGTACAACTGTTTGATGGCACAATCGCTGAAAACATCGCGCGCTTTGATGAGACGCCCGACGAGGCGCGTATCCAGGAAGCCGCCACTTCAGCCGGGCTCGATCAGCACATTCGCGCCAAGTACGCCAAAACCGGCTACAACACGCAGATCGGTGCCTACGGCAGTCTGCTTGCAGGCGGCTTGCGTCAGCGCCTTGGGCTTGCCCGCGCACTCTATGGCGAGCCATTCCTTTTAGTCCTCGATGAGCCCAACTCCAACCTTGACGACGAGGGCAACGTCGCCCTGCGCAAGGCGATCCGCGAGGCCCGCCGACGCAAAGCCATTATCATTATTGTGACGCACCGCCCCGATGTCCTCGAAGAGGTCGACTATATGATGGTGATGGCCAACGGCACAGCCGAAGATAGCGGCAAGCGCGAGGTCGTGCTGCCCAAATGGCTGGCAAAGCAGTCGTCAAAAGGCCCACTGATTTCAAACGCGCCAATGTCAACGCCGCCGAATTCGAACCCCGTCGCGCCGGCCGCGCCGCGTCCCAATGGTCGCTCGACCATTGAAGGCGTGGTGACCAATATGTCCTTGTCCGGCTCGTCCCATGCGTCATCAAATGGGGGACCACCAAAAGGGTCATCAAATGTCGCCGTACCAACTCGGACCGGCTTGAACGGTGAACGGTCTGCAGTTGCGCCGCTTGGCGACGCCAACTCAACACCCGCGGAACAGGCCGCACCTGTTCAAGGTGCGCCAAGCCAAACCGCATTCGCCCAAACAGCACCCGTCGCATCGTGGTCTTCCGCACCTTTGAAATTGACGAAAAATCAGATGAAGCGAGCCAAGTGATGCTTGAAACCGAAAAGCACATCAGGGACAGCGCGCGTTCGGCAAAGTGGGCTATCGGCTTGCTTTGTGGTGCAACCATTTTCTGGGGCGGCATGATTCCGCTTGAAGGCGCGGTTGTTAGCCTCGGGACCGTCGCGGTCGAGGGTAACGTCAAGAAGGTTCAGCACCTGACAGGCGGCATCATCGGGGAATTGATGGTCAAGGAAGGCAGCCGCGTGAAGGTCGGTGATCTCGTGGCACGGCTCGATGATACGCAAACGCGCGCCAGCCTTGGTGTTGTCTTGGGCGACTTGTTGGCCCAGCGCGCGCGCGCGATCCGTCTCCAGGCGGAGCGTGAAGACTTGGGCGAACTTCGTTTTACGCCCGACGTGACGCTTGCCTCGGCCCATGATCTGACCACGGGTCAAGCGATCGAGAGCGAGACGCGGCTGTTCAACGCCCGGCGCGCGGCGCGTGAAGGTCAAAAGGGTCAATTGCGCGAACGCATTGTGCAGACCGAGAAGGAACTGCAGGGCACGGAAATGCAGATGCGCGCCACCAACGAGCAACTCTCCATTGCTATCGAAGAGCGCCAAGCCCTTGAGCAGCTGCGTCTGAAAGGTCTGGTTCAGAAACCGCGCCTGACCGCGCTCGAACGGGAAATCGCACGCAGCGAAGGCATCATCGGCGATGCCAAATCGCGCGTCGAGCAGGGCCGGGCCAAAATCCGCGAAACGCAAAGCCAGATTGACCAAGTCGACCGCGATCGGATGGCTGAAGCACACAAGGATTTGCGTGAGACGGAGGCCAAGATTGTCGAACTCACCGAGCGACGCAAAGCCGCTGAAGATCAACTGCAGCGAGTTGATATCCGCGCGACAGCGTCCGGCATCGTCCATGAAATGGCGGTCCACACCGTTGGCGGCGTCGTCAACCAGGGCGAACCATTGATGTTGATCGTGCCCGACCCACAGGAACTCATCATCGAAGCAAAGATCGCCCCCCAAGACATCGACCAGATCCACAACAAGCAACCAGCCCGCATTCGCTTCACATCGTTCAACCAACGCATCACGTCGGAGGTGACGGGCCAAGTGTTTCGGATCAGCCCGAACACAACCAAGGACCAGCAGACCGGCGCGACGTTCTTTACGGTGGGGCTGCGGTTGGCTGACGGGCAGGTTGAGAAACTGAAGGGCTCGACGCTTGCCCCCGGCATGATGGCTGAAACATTCATCACGACGGAGGAGCGGACCGCGCTGAGCTTTCTGTTCAAGCCGCTGTCTGACAACTTCATCAAAGTGTTCGCGGGACGCTGATGCTGCGCATATCCGACCGGATTTCGATTGAGGATCACGAGCTCACAGAGCAGTTCGTGCGCGCCTCGGGCCCAGGCGGGCAAAACGTCAACAAGGTGTCGACGGCTGTCGAGTTGCGCTTTGACGTGCGCGCGACGTCGGCCCTCTCGGAGGCGATCAAAATGCGCCTGATGCGGCTGGCTGGCAGTCGCATGACGAAGGATGGCGTGCTGGTCATTCGCGCCGATGCCCATCGCACCCAAGACATGAATCGTAAGGACGCGCGCGAACGCCTCGTGGACATGATCCAGGCGGCGGCTATTGCGCCCAAGCCTCGGATTAAAACCAAACCAACACGCGCCTCAAAGGAGCGACGCGTTGAAGGCAAGAAGAAGCGTGCCACTGTCAAAAGGATGCGCAAGGCGGATTTTGACTGATGACGCGGGGTTGTCTGTTTTGCGCCCATTACCGCCCGACCGTGCGAGTCTCGTTCTCCAATCGCGATGGATCGAAATCGTCAATGGCTGTGCCACCGCCACAGCCGCCGCCAGTAACGCAAGGTTAATTGAGAGGATTTAGTGTTTCCCGGTGGCGTTGGCTCTTGAAGGGGCGGGGAAAAACCCGGTCGTCTTATGCAACACGTGACCGACAGCCTCCGTCAACGCGTTGATGTCAGCCGGTTGCTAATGCCAGTCTACACAGCGACTATTTTTCTGTCCGCGTTTCTGTTGTTTTCCGTGCAGCCCATGTTCACCAAGATGGTGACGCCGGTGCTTGGCGGGACGCCAGCTGTGTGGTCGATCGCGGTTGTCTTCTTTCAGGGCATTCTACTGTGCGGCTATGCCTACGCACATGTCCTCGCGCGCTACCTCGCACCAGCCCAGGCGGCGATGGTCCACCTTGGTCTTGGCGCGCTTGTTGTCGTCCTCGCGT
The DNA here is from genome assembly GCA_031409695.1 of Hyphomicrobiaceae bacterium. Classification (GTDB taxonomy): domain Bacteria; phylum Pseudomonadota; class Alphaproteobacteria; order Rhizobiales; family Hyphomicrobiaceae; genus JABFRJ01. The sequence goes on along the minus strand of JANNXS010000388.1, from coordinate 1,493 downwards.
TGCCGATCGCCTTTGACCCCTCGTTTGGCCGTCCGCCTGCCTCGGGCGAGGCGTTATGGCTCGTGACTGTGTTTGCCACGTCTGTAGGTCTGCCGTTTTTTGCCGTTTCAGCCAACGGACCGCTGCTGCAGGCTTGGTTTGCCCGCACCAGCCACCCGCAAGCCCATGACCCCTACTTCCTCTATGGCGCCTCGAACCTCGCGAGTTTTGCCGCCCTGATGGCGTACCCGTTCGCCATCGAACCTCTCGTGGCGCTTGGCGGGCAAAGCCAGTTGTGGAGCGTTGGCTTCGGCGCGCTTGTGGTTGGCATTGCGGCTTCGGCCGCGCTGATGCTGGCAACATCTTCAACGCAAGCCGTCGGTACGACCGCAACAATGCTCCAGACCGTGCCCGCGATTTCGCGCGAGCAGCGCCTGTCATGGATCGGTCTCGCATTTGTACCGTCGGCCTTGCTTGTGGCGATGACAGCCCATCTGACCACGGACATTTCGGCTGTGCCGCTGTTGTGGATTTTGCCGCTGGCGCTGTTCCTGCTCACTTTCGTTATCGCCTTCAACGACCGATACACCAAGCTGATTGCGTTTCTGCGGCCGACCCTGCCAGCGCTCGCGGGCCTGCTCCTGTTTGCCAGCATGCATGTGTTGCCGATGCTGCTTGCCGTCGGCGTAAATCTCGCCTTCCTGTTCGTTGCGACGACACTTTGCCACTTGGAACTGTATCGCCGCCGCCCGCCAACGACGCACCTCTCGGCCTTCTATTTCATGATGTCGCTCGGTGGGGTGCTCGGCGGCATCTTCGCGAGCCTGCTCGCCCCGGTGCTGTTCAACAGCATCCTTGAGTATCCCATCCTGATTGCGGCCGTGCTTGCCTGCCAACCGAGCGTCTGGAGCGGCTTGAGGGAAATTGGGAACAAGCGGATCGCCATTTTGCTTGCATTGGCGGTCGGCGCTCTGGCGGTCGTGGCTGTAACGCGTGTTGCCGATGCGATGACAAACGCCATGATCGTCCTGGTATTTTGCGTGTTTCTTGTGGTCATCATGCTGTCGCGAGCCGCGCCGGCCCGCGTGCTGCTTGTAACGGCGCTTGGTCTCGCAATGGTCGAGGTGCTCAAGTCCGGTGGTGGCGTCGTTTTGCAGGAGCGCAGCTTTTTCGCAGTTCACACCATCCGCGCGGCGCATGATGGTCGCGCACATTTGCTTGTTCACGGCACCACCATGCATGGCGCGGAATGGGTCCGAGACGCGGCAGGGTCGCCACTCACAACGCGTCCAATGCCGGCCAGTTATTTCCACGCCAACGGCGTTTACCAGCAGGCTATCGCGGCAACCCGGGACGCGGCCGGCGGTCGCTTGGCGCGCGTTGCCGTGATCGGCCTTGGCATGGGGTCTTTGGCTTGCGCTTCAAAACCCGGCGAACAATGGGTTTTCTTCGAAATCGACCCGGTTGTGGTCAAGTTGGCCCAAGACCCGTCGCTGTTCCGCTCCTTGTCCGTC
>JANNXS010000387.1:0-11874 GCA_031409695.1 Hyphomicrobiaceae bacterium | reverse complement strand
AACAACACGGTAGCCCTTGGCGAGCAGATACTTCATGGCAAAATAGCTCGGCCGGCTGGTGTTCGCCGACGCGCCGACCATGGCGATGGTCTTCACATCGCTCAGGATGTCCGCGATGTAGGCGTCATCATAGCTGTCGTGGTTCACCAATTACATCCTTGCCTAATCTGTCATTTGCCTGAGCCGCACCGTTCCGCGGCCCACTTACCCCAACCAACGCCCCGTCATAACGCGTTCAAGGGCGCTCATATCCTTGCGATACAGATACACCCAGGCATCGTGTGTCTCGCCCAAAGCGCGCACGGCACAAAGACGTCGCTCATAATCATCGCTTGGCGCAACGGACAATGCGCCGGGCGCAATGCCCTCATATTCATCAAGCCAGCGCAGTGACGCCTCGGGCGATGTCAGGCGGTAGAGTTCACCATGTACGATGTCCTCGGCGTCTGAACTCAGAGCGATGCCAGGATACCAGGATACGCGATAGAGCCGCGCCTGCAACATGGCCGGACCCTGCAGCGTTGCTTCACGGCGCAAGCGTTCGCCTTTTGGATGGGCCGCGGCGCTCACGAGCGAGCCGTAGACGAACAGCAAATCTGACATCCGATCAGGCACGCAGGCCTCCGTTGCAACTGTGGCACTGCTGACCGCGCACGAACTGTGCGATGCGCGTCACGAAACGATCGCAGCATACATCGAACAGGGCCGCGCGCATGTCCGCACTTTCATTCCTCGCCGAGCCGGCCCGGCGCAACGTCGCGGTTCTCGCGGCAGGACAAGCCCTATTCCACTGCACGCAAACCATGGCCATCGCAACCACACCGCTGGCGGCGTTGGCCATCCTTGGGCCAGAGCATGCCATTGCCGCGACTGTGCCGATCTTTCTCGCCCACTTCGGGCTGATGTGCACGACCTTGCCGGCTGCACTCCTGATGGGACGCATCGGCCGCAAGCCCGGCTTCTCGCTCGGCGCGACCGTCGGAATCGCGGGCGGAATCGTCTCGTTCTTTGGCATCTGGTACCAGAGTTTTATCCTGCTCTGTGTCGGCGGTTTCCTGCAGGGCACTGCCGCGGCCTTCGCCTGGCATTACCGCTTTGCTGCAACTGACGTTGCGGACCAGAATTTCAAGGCCAAGGCCATTTCACTCGTCATGGCGGGCGGCGTGGTTGCCGGTATCGCCGGCCCGCAGATGGCCAAGTGGTCTGTCGATGCACTGCCATACATGTTCGCCGGTGTGTATCTGACGGTCGCCGCATGTGCCGCCGCCATGTTGCTGCTGATGCAGCTCATACAAATCCCGACACCCGCCAAGACGGATACCGGCGCGGGTGGCCGCCCCATGGCTGAGATCATGCGCCAGCCGGCGTTCATCGCAGCCGTCACCGCGTCGATGATCGGTTATGCCATTATGACCTTGGTGATGTCGGCAACACCGCTCGCCATGAAGGGTTGCGGCTTCAGTTTCGCCGACAGCGCAACCGTTATTCAAGTCCATGTCCTCGCCATGTTCGTGCCGTCGTTCTTTACGGGCAACCTAATCAACCGTTTTGGCGTCAAGACGATTGTGGTCGCCGGCGCCTGCATCGAGATCCTGTGTGCGGCCACGAACTTGATGGGTGTCTCGATCTGGCATTTCGCCATTGCCAACCTGTTCGTCGGACTGGGCTGGAACTTTTGCTACGTTGGCGGTACCGCTTTGCTGACCACGACCTACCGGCCCGAAGAGCGCGCCAAAGTGCAGGGCACGCACGATTTTCTGGTCTACGCGACGACCGCGCTGGCGGCTGGCACCTCGGGCACGTTGCAAGCGCAGGCGGGTTGGGCCACGTTGAACATCGTGGCGATACCGGCACTGCTGTTCATGCTGGCGGTCATTGCATGGTATGCGCTGCAACCGACGGGCAAGACGGCTGCAGCTGCGTGAGGGGTGAGACTTGCGGATTTCCGCTTGGGGGCAGCTGCAGACGTCGTGCACAGGTCAGATCCCCTCTCCCCTCACTTCTGAGGGGAGAGGGTTAGGGTGAGGGGCGGCTGCTTGCTCTGGCGGAGATCGAAAAACTGGCAAAACGATGATTTCAGACCAGATTTTGTATCAACGTCGGAGCAAGTTTCTGCCCCTCACCCCGCCCTCTCCCCTCAGAAGTGAGGGGAGAGGGAGCCGCGATTGTTCTGTGATCACTGTGTTCAGCTCCGGGCCACCTTCGACGCGGCGGACGCGGCAATGTGAGGCTTGAAACGACCGACGTTTCGGTGTTTGAACGGTCCCGTCATGACCCTTGCTCTCGCCACCATCGACACCGACCTGCTCGCTGGCCGCCACGGCGAAGCCGCGGCGTTTGCCATGCGGCTGCTGGTCAAGTTCGCCGACGCCATGGCCGCGCCCGGCTTTCTCGACATCGTCGGCGCGCATATCGACGGCTGCTTGTATCATGGCCAGGTGAGCCTCGATTTTGTCGAGCATGCCGTCGCCCTTAAGGGCCGCGTGCGCGTGCCGACAACGCTTAATGTCGGCTCGATGGACCTCATTCATCCCGAGTTGTTTCGCGGTGGCGCAAAGCTTGGAACCGACGGCGCACGGGTGATGCGGGCGCATGAAGACCTCGGCTGTATCGCCTCCTTCACGTGTGCGCCCTATCAGACCATGTTCAAGCCGCGCTTTGGCGAACAGATCGCCTGGGCCGAGAGCAACGCCATTGTGTTTGCCAACTCGGTCATTGGCGCACGCACCAATCGCTATGGCGATTTCCTCGACCTTGCCTGCGCGCTGACCGGCCGCGCGCCGGCGTACGGGTTGCATCTCACGGACAACCGCCGCGCAACACACGTGTTTCGCATCACCGACACCCCATTCGACGACACCGAACGTACTGCGATCGCCATTGGTGCGCTCATTGGGGCTGAGGCCGGCACCGCGATCGCGGCCATCGACGGGCTGTCGCCCGGGACGACCGAGGATGATCTGAAAGCGCTCGGAGCGGCTGCGGCGTCCGCCGGCGCCGTCGCGATGTTTCACGCGGTCGGGCTGACGCCTGAAGCGCCGACATTGACGGCCGCGACCCAGGGCATCGCGCCGACGGTTGTGCGCGACGTGACGGCCGCAGACTTGCGCGCGTCGTTGGCGCGATTGTCGACGGCGACCGATGGCGCAACGCTGTCGGCTGTTTCGCTCGGCACGCCGCATTTTTCCCCAGCGCAATTTGCGCTGTTGTTGCCGCGGCTGGCAGCGTCGCCGCCGCGCACACCTTTCTACGTCAATACCAATCGCGAGACGTTGGCGGCCCTTGAGGCAAACGGCGCGGCTGACACCCTTAAACGCCTCGGGGTCACGCTGATCGTTGATACGTGCGCGTATCTGATGACCGAGGTGGTTGGGTTGCAGGGCGTCATCATGACCAACTCGGGCAAGATGGCTTGGTATGCGCCAGGGAATCTCGGCGCTGACATCGCCTTTGGATCGTTGGCTGAGTGTGTGGCGTCTGCTGCTGCGGGCAAGGTGGTGCGGCTGTGACGGAAACAATTCGCATCAGCGGCGTCATGTTGGTCGGCGGGGCGGCGGCCGGTGACGTGTTCGCGTTGGCTGAGCCGTTGAGTTTCTGGGGCGGGTTCGATGCAACGACCGGTGCGGTCACCGATCATCGCCATCCCGACCGCGGCGCCTCGCTCAACGGGCGGGTTGTGGCCGTTGCATCGGCACGTGGCTCGTCGTCGGGCGCGTCCGTGCTCGCCGAGGCCATCCGCCTGGGCACGGCACCGGCGGCGTTCGTGCTTTCGACGCGCGATGCCATCCTCACGGTCGGCTGCCAGGTGGCCGTGGAGTTGTATGGCAAGTTTTGCCCAATCGTGCTCGTGACGGACGACGACCTTGTCCGTGTGCGCGCGGCCAAGCGAGCCGTTGTTGCGACGGACGGTCCAGACGCAACGATCGACATCTCGTGAGCGAAACGATGCTGCTCCACGCGACCGCGGTCGCAATCGACGGCGAGGCGATGCTGCTGCGGGGTCCGTCGGGGGTCGGCAAAAGTGACCTTGCCTTTCGGATGCTGGGCTTGGGCGCGGATGCTCTTTCGAGGATAGAGCATCTTCCGCCAAAGTGGCTTCCCGGTTCGGCGAAGAAAATGCGACCGATCAAGAACCTGGAGCAAACTCCCGATTCCGAAGGATCGGAATTTGCTCTCATCTCCGACGATCAAGTCCGCCTGGAACGCCGGGACGAGGCGCTCTTGGCGTCGCCGCCGACACCCATTCGAGGGCTCTTGGAAATCCGTGGCATCGGCATTGTCCCGATGCCGTTCGTCGAGACGGCTCGTGTGCGGCTCGTGGTCGATCTCGTGCCGTTGGCCGATGTGCCGCGGATGCCGCCGGAAGGCGACACGGTGGACCTTCTCGGCCTGTTTATTCCGCGCCTGAGCCTCTTTGCGTTTGAGGCGTCGGCCCCGCTCAAGTGCGCACGTGCCTTGCGCGACGCAGTTTCCGCCGCATCCAGATCGTGAGCCCTGTGACCAGCAGCAGCACGAAGGCGAGCGATGTCACGACGTTGACGATACCGGACCATTTGCCCGCCCACGTGCCCTCGTGCAGCAAGCGCGGCCACGGTGTCGGTGTTGGAACGAGACCTGCCTTGGTGACCGTAAACACACTGGCGCGGCCACCGTCATACAGACGAACGCCCATACCGGCGTTTGGACCTTGACCAAGCGGGCGGATCCACAGGACATCGGCAAGATCGTGTTTGGCGGCGATCAGCTTCACCGCTTCATGCAACGTCGCGGGCGGATCGGGCGGGCGGGCTGACGGTTGCGTAAACGTAATGCGGTGGAACAGCGCGAGTCCGGTCAGCGGCGATAGGATCAGCAGCGGCAACAGAAACCACGCGGTCATGCGATGCCAACCGCCGAGCGAGTTGCGGAAGTTGCCCCAGCCCATCAACACGCCCAGCGCCATGAAAACGAGCATCGCATAGGTCGATGCGGCCACCGGATACTTCATGGGCGCGACCAGCGCCTGCATCAGCGCGCTGGTTCCAATATCGCCCTTGTAGCCGAAGTCCTGGAAGGACTCGTGGATGCGTTGTGCCGTTGTCAGAGTTTCCGACCAGAGCGATTTCGTGCCCGGCACCTGAGCATTGGTCGCAAGATCGATGCGCTGCGGCGCGCTGCCACGACCAGCCGAGAGGGTCATGATGCCCTCGTAGGCGCGCATGTTCAGCGTTGTAGCCTTCCTCTCGGGATCAAACTTGGCCAGCGCCATGTCCACATCGGCCAACGCGACAGTCTTGCCGGTCACGGAGCGATCGAAAAGAATGGGATTGAACGATAACATCAGCCCCGTGACGATCAGCACGGCGAGCGGAAGCGCGAACAACAGCGCGAGCCACCGGTGGAACTTTAAAAGCCATGATTTCATATTCGCCCCCCAGGCAAAACAATGCGGCCCAATATTTCTGGCCCCGACAACTCTGGTAACGGTCGTTTTTCGACGATCCGTCGGATGCCCGGTCGGTCAATGCCAGCGGCCATAGCGCCAGGGCGTCAAAAGGTGTTTGACGGCCCGGATGTCGGGCGCTGGATCAAAGCCTTGGGTGCCCTTCGGCCGGCATCGCGTGATCCGCGACACGGCCAGCCAACCGCCCCGCCAGGCACCGTTCAACTCGATGGCATCAAGCGCATATTGCGAACAACTGGGCCCGTGGCGGCAGTCCATGCCGATGAATGGCTTCAGCGTCCAGCGATAGACGTGCACCGGAAGTTTCATGGCCTCGCGGGTCAGCCGACCGAACATGGCTCACGCGGCTCCCGCTGCCGCCCTGCCCGCAATCTCGTCGAGCGCGCGCTCGACCGCATCAAACACCAGCAGCGTTGAGGCGTGCCGGCCTTTCGCCTCACGAACCGGCTCGAGTGCCGCCAAATCCGCCCACTTCCCAGCGGGGGGCAAACCATCACCCTTCAACATGGCGCGCATCTCTGCACGCACGCGCCGCAATTCGTCAGGCGTCGAGCCGATAACCTGCGCCGCCATGACAGCCGATGCCGCTTGGCCAAGCAAACACGCCTTTACGTTCTGTCCATAATCGACAACGCGGCCGTCTGCCAGATTGAGGTCAACCGTGATCGTCGACCCGCACAGCTTCGAATGTGCGCTCGCCGACGCCTGCGGCGTGGACAGGCGGGCCACTCGACTGATGTTGGCCGCCAATTCCAGGATCCGCTCACTGTAGAGGTCTGAGAGTTCGGGCATCGGGGCTCTGGTTCACAACGTTCAGTCGAGACGTTCAGTTGGGGCGTTCAGTCGGGCTTGGTGCGGTCGACACGCGTTCGTGTGATAATAGGCTATCGCATCGCCGAAACAAGACGAGAGCCTGTCATGTCAGCATTCGCCGCACGGGGAACCGCCGCAGAGATCGAGCATGGCGACGTATTCATGCCAAAATTCGACGCCGACGGCCTGATCCCGGCGATTGTCACGGACAACGCGTCTGGGGCTGTTTTGATGTTTGCCTGGATGAACGCAGAAGCGCTGCAGCTTACCCACACAACCCGTATTGCCCACTTCTGGACTCGCTCCCGCGGAAAGCTCTGGAAGAAGGGGGAGGAGAGCGGCAATCTGCTTGACGTGGTTACGTTGCAAACCGATTGCGACCAAGACGTGGTGCTGGTCAGCGCGACCGTGCGCGGCGCCGGTGTTGCCTGCCACACAGGTGCTGTGTCTTGTTTTTACCGCCAGGTCGACCCGATTTCGGGGCACCTCACTAAAATCGCATGACCACTAAGCAGCTTCAACTGTTGCGGCCACAGCTTTGCGCAAGAACGTCACCGGCATTGTCCCCTCGGCCGCCGATATGGAGCCGACGCCGTGGGAGGCCACTTCATAACCCAAGCCTTGAAAGAACGCCACGGCGTTGGCCGTGGCGCGGATCGTGAACCTCGCGAAGCCGGCGTCAGCGGCACGCTTTTCAATCTCGCGAACCAGACGTCGGCCTATGCCGCAGCCGACAAACATGGGGTCGACGAACACTGAACTGATGCGGGCACTAGATCCGCTGTCATCGCCCGCACTCCAGGCCGCGGTGCCAACGAGCTGTCCGTTCACAACGGCAACCAGCAGATCCATGCGCTGCAGCACATCAGCGTAATCTGGCGAATTCACGTGGCTGATAAAAGATCTAGATTCGGCATCGGAGAGCTGGGGCGATGTGCCGGCTTTGAATGCAGCGGCGTGCACATACCGCACATCGGAGTAATCATCGACGTTTGCACGCCGAATGACCGCTGTATCGGCTATGCTGCCAGCGCGGCCCGCGCCATCAGTATGGTCTATGACACGCATGGCACACACTCAAACGCACGGGCGAATACACAGGTCATTTCATCGGAAGATACTGCAGCTGTACCCCGAGAATGTGTCGCAGACATGCCGGATCAACCTCGATTGGTCAATGACTTGGAAAAATCGATGCACAGGCCGAACAAAGATTGAGATACAACAGTATCGCCCGGCTTTTCGAAATCTCCGGATACTCGTCAAGTTAAACAGCCAAACCAACAACTGGCGCAGCTCTTGCTCAGCCGTCGGCTTGACCTGTTCTCCGGCGTCGCCATGATCACCGAAATATTGACCCAGCCAGCGCCGCCGCGGCTTACGCGCGCCGCGCAGGGACCTGCAACCTGGGGGTATGCAGAGACCGCGGCGGGCATTCTCGCCCACTACGACCCGCGCACCAGCCCGGCGCACCCATTCCGGCTGCTGGAAGCTGGTGGTGGTTCAGACAGTTGGTTGCCGTTGCCGGCGGATGCCGAGATAACCACAATCGATATCAGCCCCGAACAACTGGCGATGAACACTTACGCCAAGGAAAAGCTGCTCGGTGACCTTGAGACATTTGATTACGGCGCGCGTCGTTTCAATTTGGTGATCTGTTGGGATGTGCTTGAGCATCTCGAACGGCCGGAAGCTGCTATCGCGCGACTGGCGAGTGTGCTCGCGCCGGGTGGTCGGCTGATCGTCAAAGGGCCGCTGCCGCAGTCGCTCAAGGGGATCGTGACGCGTCTGTCGCCGCATTGGCTGCACGTCCAGTTTTACCGTCGCATTCTGGGCTCCAAGACGGCCGGCCTGCCGGGCCATCCGCCCTTCAAGGCGCATTTGAAACCAGCAGCCTCCCCCGACACGATCGCGCAACTGTTGTCGCGCCGAGGGCTCGTGATCGAAACGCTTGAGGGCTACGAATCGGGTCAGGTGGCCGCGATTGCGAGCAAAGGCCGATTGGCCATCGGGCTCTATCGCGCGGTCGAAACCGCGCTTTGGGCCCTGACATTCGGCCGCGCGCGTCGCCACATGACTGACTTCTACTTGATCGCGCGCCGCACTGGCTGATCCGGCGGCTTGTCATGCGTGTATCGAAAACACGGCTGATGCATTGAATCCTGGTCCACCTGAAAGACCGTTTGGTGTAATGTGCCGACACCGGGCGATGGCACGGACCTCAAAAGGCGCGCCCATGGCTCTCTCAACGACGCTCTACATTGACGCCCCGGTCGCCAAGGTCTGGCAACTGATTGACGACGCCGCAAACTTACCGCTCTGGATGCCGGAGGTCATTGATACGGTGTACCCCGATGGAAACACCAGGGCGGGCAACATCCAGGGCACCCACTTCGTTCAACGCATGAAAGACGGCAACGGGATCAAGTCCTATCAGGGCACAGTGGTTGCTTATGACCCGGCCAATCACCACCTAGTACTGACGCTGTCTGAGACCATGGTCACGATTTCCGTCGGCTATCGTTTGACGCCCGAGGGACCAGGCACATGCCTCGCCTTCACCGGCGACCTCACTATGAACAACCCACTTTTCAGTATGATGGCGTTGGCCGCCTGGCCGATGGCGAGCACGCGTCTCAAAAAACAGATCGCGGAGCTCAAGCGCGTCGCCGAGACGGTTCCTTTGGCCGAGCCGAGGGTCGCTAAGGCACAAGCCAAGGCCGCGGCCAAACGGGCCAGTCCCCGTGATAAAAAACCAACTGCCAAAACTGTTCGCCGCAAGCCCGCGTGACCGCTGGTGTCGGCTGATTGGCGGCCCAAGGAGCACGCAGACATGTCCCGCTACGACATCGCCACGCTGAAATCGCGCCTCGGGAACCACGAGTTGGGGCCAATCAAGCACGAGGACAACGCGACACTCGTGCAGATGAAGGCGCGCGACTTCTACTGGTATTCGCCAGTGCTGAAGCGCCAGCTCGATGCGGTGACGGCCGACCTGATCGTCTCGCCAACGAGTGAGCGCCAAGTGATCGCAACACTCAGTGCCTGCTTTGCGCTCGGCATTCCCGTGACGCCGCGCGGGACGGGCACAGGCAACTATGGCCAGGCTATGCCGTTGTCGGGCGGCGTCGTGCTCGACATGTCCGGCATGAACAAGGTCAAGCACGTGGCGCTTGGCCGGGTGGTCACGGAGCCGGGCGCGATCCTCGCCGATATCGACGTTGAGACACGCAAGCAAGTGGGGCAAGAACTGCGCCTGCATCCGTCGACCTACAAGACGGCATCACTCGGCGGCTTCATTGCCGGTGGCTCCGGCGGGGTTGGCTCCATCAAATGGGGCGGTTTGCGCGACTATGGCAATATCATCCGCCTGAAGGTCGTGACCATGGAGGCCAACCCGCGGGTGCTCGAACTCACGGGCCAGGACCTTCACAAAGTCTCGCATGCCTATGGCACCAACGGCATCATCACTGAAGTCGAGGTGCCGCTTGGGCCGGCCTACTCGTGGGTCGATGTCATCGTCGGCTTTGACACGCTCAAGGCCGCAACGGAGTATGCCAACGCGCTCGGCGAGCAAGATGGGCTGGCGTTGAAGCAGCTTGCGGTCATCGCCGCCCCCATCGGCCAGCAATACTTCAACCGGCACAAGAAGTTTCTCCGCGCCGGCCAGCATCTCGTGACCATCATGGCCGCTGATTTCGCCGTCGACGCCATGCTCGCTTTCACCCGCACGCACAAAACTGCCGAACTCCTGATGCGCTCGGATCGTCTGTCGGAGGACGACGCCAAAGGCTTGCCGCCGGTGTATGAACTCGGCTGGAACCACACGACCTTGCGCGCGCTGCGCGTCGATCCCTCCATCACCTATCTGCAGGTGCTGTACCCGTTCCCAAACGTCGTGCCGTTGGTCGAAAAGATCCATGCCCATTTCGGCGACGAAGTGCCGGCGCACATGGAATTCGTGCGTTTTGACGGCAAAGTGACGGCGTTCGGCCTGCCTCTGGTGCGTTACACGAGCGAAGCGCGGCTGGACGAGATCATCCGCATCCACGAAGATATGGGCGCACCGATTTTCAACCCCCATCGCTACACGCTCGAAGAGGGCGGCATGAAGCAGACGGACGAGGTTCAATTGGCCTTCAAGCGCGAGGCGGACCCAAAGGGGCTGCTCAACCCGGGCAAGATGATTGCCTGGGAAGACCCGAACTATGATTACAAAAACGGCAAGACGTTTCTGTTTCGCGGCTTGGGCTCGGCTTAGCATAGCGACGCGGGTCCGCGTGTCGACAGGATCATTCAATTCCTGCTCATTGCCCCAGACGGCGCCCATCCAAATCTGTCATCCTGCCCCCTGTGGGCAGCGTTCCAGCCGTGACCGGTCCTGTTGAATCTCAGCGCTCGATCTGTGAAAAGAGCGACACTCAGCCTCAAACGCACAGTCGGGATCTTGCTATGGGCAATACCACGAAAATTTCGCCGTTTGCGCCCACGGCGCTGCCCAAGGTTCCTGTCATCGACGGCGTACGCTTTGCCACGGTCGAAGCCGGAATTCGCTACAAAAACCGCACTGATTTGATGCTCTGCCTGCTCGATCCCGGTACAGTCGTCGCGGGCGTAATGACCCAATCCAAGACCTCGTCGGCGCCGGTGCTGTGGTGCCGCGACGGCCTTGCCGCCGGCGGCAAGGCACGCGCGCTCGTGGTCAACTCCGGCAACTCCAATGCCTTTACCGGCGCGAAGGGACGCGAGACCGTGCGCGTCACGGTCGAAGCCGCAGCCAAAGCGGCAGGTTGCACGCCCCACGAGGTTTACGTCGCTTCCACCGGGGTCATCGGGGAGCCCTTCGATGGCGGCAAGATCGCAGCCCATCTGCCAGCCCTCACCAAAGCCGTCATGCCGGATATGTTCGACGCCGCGGCACGCGCTATCATGACCACGGACACCTACCCGAAACTCGTCACACGCACGGCTAAGATCGGTGGCGTCGACGTGCACCTGAATGGCTTCTGCAAGGGTGCAGGCATGATCGCGCCGGATATGGCGACAATGTTGTGCTTTCTATTTACGGACGCAGCCATCGCACAGCCCGTGTTGCAGCGGCTCATATCTGAGCACACCAAGACCACGTTTAATTGCATGAGCGTCGACAGCGATACGTCGACATCCGACACGTGCCTGTTATTTGCCACAGGCGCTGCCGCGAAACGGGGCCAGCCAGCCTTAGCCGACCTCGCCGACCCAAGGCTCGCCGCCTTCGAGACGGCATTGCATGACCTGATGCGCGAATTGGCAATCCAAGTGGCGAAGGACGGCGAAGGCGCCTCAAAGTTTGTCACCATTGAAGTCTCCGGCGCTGAAACCTGGGCGGCTGCCCGCCGCATCGGCCTCTCGGTTGCGAACTCGCCGCTCTTGAAAACCGCGCTCTCGGCCAGCGACCCAAATTGGGGCCGTGTGGTCATGGCTGTTGGCAAGGCCGGTGAAGCCGCAGATCGTGATCGCATCTCAATCTACTTCGGCGAACACTGCATCGCCCGCAACGGCGAGCGGGCCGCGGAATACGTCGAGGCAACCGTCGCCAGATACATGGAAAATCCCGAACTCAACATGCGCATTGATGT
>JANNXS010000386.1:0-2947 GCA_031409695.1 Hyphomicrobiaceae bacterium | reverse complement strand
GGCGGCTTCACCACGTTCTCGGCGTTCTCCATGGATGCCGCACACCTGTGGGATAAGGGTGCATCCGGGTCAGCTTTGCTCTATGTGCTTGGTTCCGTGATGCTTTCGATCGCAGCCTTTTACGCAGGCGCGATCGCCGCCAGACACATCCTATGATGCCAGGTTTTGTGATGCCCGATGCAACCTCGAATACTGACCCGACCATTGCCGTTGATCCTGAACACGCTGCCCCGGACGCCGTCGCCGCGCCAAAGCCGAAACCGGTCGCAACCATCCGGGTTGTAGCCCAGGACGATGGCCTGCGCGTTGACCGCTGGTTCAAGCTGCACTTTCCCGATGTTGGCTTTGGCTTCCTGCAGAAGCTGCTGCGTTCTGGCCAAGTGCGGGTGGACGGCAAGCGGATCGAGCAGAATTACCGCCTCGAAACGGGCCAAGAGGTGCGCGTGCCGCATACGGCGCGCGGCAAATCCAAAGCCTACGAACCACCGACGGCGACCAGCACAGGTGCCTCTGATCGAGCCCTGATCGAGGGCATGATCCTCTATGAGGACGAGCATCTGTTTGTGCTCAACAAGCCCTTCGGGATCGCGGTGCAGGGCGGCTCCGGCACGCTGCGCCATATCGATGGCATGCTGGCTGGCATGATTGACAGGTTCTGTGATCGCCCGCGTCTGGTGCATCGCCTGGACCGCGACACGACCGGCGTTCTGGTGCTCGCCAAGCATCGACAGGCGGCCGCCAAACTCGGAAAAATCTTCCAGACGCGCAGTGCGGCCAAGACTTACTGGGCGCTGGTGCGCGGCGTGCCCTCTCCCGCGCAAGGTAAAGTAGAGGTGGCGCTCGTAAAAGGCGAGAATAAGCATGGCGACGATCGCGTGCGCCGCGCACGGCCAGGCGAACAGGACGAGGCGATGCACGCGACGACCTATTACAGCGTCATCGAACGCCTCGCCCACAAGGCCTCCTGGGTGTCCCTCAAGCCTGTCACGGGCCGGCAACATCAGCTGCGCGCGCACATGGATATCCTCGGCAACCCCATCATCGGCGACCCCAAGTACATGCGCGGTGAGCACGGGCTGATGGAGGCGATTTCCGACCAGCTGCACTTGCATGCGCGGCGGATCATGCTGCCGCATCCGATGACGGGCGAAAAACTCGACGTCTCAGCGCCGCTGCCGGCCCACATGCTCAAGACATGGAAGATGCTCGGCCTCGACCCCGATCGGTTCGACACAGAGAAGTAACCCAGCGGCATAAGTAAGCGTCTCGATAAATGGTATCCGCGCCTGCGCGGATGGCTGTACAGCGTCGGCCTCTTCCATGGACCAGCCGACAAGCGCCCTTGCATTCCCGGATAGCTGTCAAAGTCCGCCCGTCCTTTCAATAAAATCCGCAATCTCGCGGACACCCTTCCCGTCTTTGATACAGGTGAAAATGAACGGCTTTTCGCCGCGCATGCGTTTTGCGTCCCTCTCCATAATCGAGAGGTCGGCGCCAACGTAGGGGGCAAGGTCCGTCTTGTTAATGACCAGCAGGTCGGACCGCGTGATGCCGGGGCCGCCTTTGCGCGGAATTTTTTCGCCCTGGGCCACATCGATTACATAGATGGTGAGGTCCGCGAGTTCGGGTGAGAATGTCGCGGCCAGATTGTCCCCGCCCGATTCAAGCAAGATCATTTCAAGTTTCGGGAACAGCCGCCGCATCGTCTCGATGGCCGCAAGATTGATGGAGCAGTCCTCCCGAATGGCTGTGTGCGGACAACCGCCAGTCTCAACGCCCATAATACGATCCAGTGGGAGCGCTTGAGCCCGCATCAGGATCTCCGCGTCTTCCTTGGTGTAGATGTCATTCGTGATCGCGCAGATATCGCGCGCGGGATAAAAATGCCGGCATAGCTTTTCAGTCAACGTGGTTTTGCCGGAGCCGACCGGACCGCCGATGCCGACCCGCAAAGGGCCATTGGGGGATGTGCTCATGAGCGGAACAGCCTCGTATACTGGGTTTCGTGTTGCATGCTGGCGATGTCACTGCAGAAAGCGGCACTGCCTAAATCATCCAGTGTAGCATGGCGCGCTGCGGCGGCCGCGACGACCAGTTGAGGCAACACGGCTGCGATAATGCGTTGGCCGTCCGTCTGTCCAATCACGCTCAGACGGATCGCTGCCGAAGTGAGATTTGATACAAACGCAATGGCGAAAGCCAGAGCCGTGTCGTTCTGTTCAATGCCAAACGCTTCAGCAACGACTCCAAGCGCGACCGGCACTGTTGGCTGCGATCCGGCGAAACGCTGTGACAGTCGTTTTGGCGCCAATGTCCAGGCGGCGTCGATTAGAGTGACAAACGACTGCCCCTGTTGCGTTGCCTCCAAATGCCGTTCGGCTGTCGGCTGCAAAGCGCTCGACAGATCGGCGATCAATCGCAAGCCGTGATCATCGGTCCGCGCGGCGCATGCATAGGCTTGGCCCAGCAGAACGAGATCGTTCGGCAGGCTGCCGTGCGTCACAAGATCCAACACCCACGCCCCAAGTGTCGTCCGATCTTTGACCCAGCCCAACTCGACCACCTTCTCAAGTCCGTGGCTGTAGGCAAAAGTGCCAATGGGAAACGCTGGCGACAGCCAGACCTGCAGGAGTGCGCGGGCTTTTAGGTCACGGGCTTTTAGGTCACGGGCCTGTAGGTCACGGGCCTGACGCGCTGCCTCCGGCGTGGTCGCGGGTGAGAGAGAGCCATCCGACACCATCAGTCTGGTGTCCACACGACAGGCTTGAGCCGCCGCACCGGCGTCTCCTGGGGGTGCCCGTGATCATGATCATGCGCGTCACCAAGGCCGTGGTGATGATGGCCACGTGACAAGGGGCCCTTGCCACCATAAGCGCCGCCTTCGGGCTCAAACGGCCGCATAACGTGGTGGACATGCGCGCCGAGACCAATGACCATCGCTTCCAAG
>JANNXS010000385.1:0-26147 GCA_031409695.1 Hyphomicrobiaceae bacterium | reverse complement strand
TGTAGCCCATAGTGTTGCTCAGCCTGTGCAAGCCGCCCTAACGTCGGCCGCAACTTTCACCGTCGGCGCGGCGTTTCCGCTCATTGTCTCGCTGCTGGTGCCTGCGGGTACGATAGCGTGGACCGTTTCCATTGCCGGCCTCGTTGGACTTGCCGCACTTGGCGCTGTTGGAGCGCGCGCCGGCGGGGCCGGTATCATCAAGCCGACTTTGCGCGTCGTGTTCCGGGGGGCGATGGCCATGATCGCAACCGCGCTCATCGGCTCCGTCGTGGGACGGGCGGTTTAGGTGCAACGCTTCGGCTCCTCTGCACGGACATTGTCGATTGCGCGGGGCGGTTCTGTCCGTTCTGCAACGGGTAAGCAGGCGCAACGAAGGCCGCTTGCTGCTGCTGCCACAGGACTGGTCAGGATTGGCTTGGCCAGGATTAGTCTCATCCGCATCGAGGGTGCACCGGATGTCACGAATGTTTCCTTGGGGTGACGTTTGCGCCGTCACAGGGTATGGGGCGCGCTCGTTATCACCCCTGGATGTTCATGACCTCGCGCGGCTCCATTGCCTTTGTTCTTGTGACCGTGACGCTGGATATGCTGGCCATCGGCTTGGTCATTCCGGTGATGCCGAAGCTGGTTGAGAGCTTTCTTGGTGGCGATACCAGTCGTGCAGCGGTCATGTTTGGTTATATGAGTTTGACGTTTGCCTTGGCGCAGTTGGTGTTTTCGCCTCTGCTGGGGGCGCTGTCAGACACTTATGGCCGGCGGCCGGTGCTGTTGTTTTCCAACGTCGGGCTTGGCCTTGATTATTTGCTGATGGCGCTGGCGCCTGCCCTGTCCTGGTTGTTTGTTGCGCGTGCTCTGTCAGGGATTGCGGCGGCCACGTTCTCGACGGCTGCGGCCTACGTTTCGGATGTGACGCCGCTTGAAAAGCGCGCTGCTGCGTTTGGCTTGATCGGGGCCGCTGGCGGGATCGGCTTTGTGATAGGTCCGGCTCTTGGCGGTGTGTTGGGATCGATTGATCCGCAACTGCCGTTTTGGACTGCAGCCGGTTTCAGCCTCGCGAACGCCATCTATGGCTACTTCGTCTTGCCTGAAAGTCTAGCGCCGGAGAATCGGCGGCCGTTTCAGTTTAAGTCTGCAAACCCGGTCGGTGCCGTGAAATTCTTGTTTGGCGACGCCAAATTCGCGGGGCTCTCGTCTGTCTTGTTGTGCTTCCACGTGGCGCATGCGGTGTTGCCGTCCGTGTTCGTTTTGTTTGCTGGCTATCGGTTTGGTTGGGGACCGCGCGAGGTTGGCTTAGTGCTGGCGCTTGTTGGTGTCTGCAGCATTGTCGTTCAGGCCGGATTGACACGGGTTGTCGTGGCGCGCTTTGGCGCAGAGACCACGCTCATGATCGGTATTGGTGCCGGTGTCGTTGGGTTCTTTATGCAAGGCGTCGTGACCGATCCGTGGCTATATGTTCTCGGCATACCAGTGTTTGCACTGTGGGGCTTTATTTCACCGTCGGCGATGCAGATTTTGTCCGGCCGTGCGGGGCCTGAGGCGCAGGGGCAGTTGCAGGGTGCAAACGCTGGTCTGATGTCGATGGCCAACCTCGCGGGGCCATTGATCTTCAGTCAGATTTTCGCTGTCGCTATTGCGTCGGGTCCTGGGGCCACCTGGGCCGGGGCGCCGTTTCTGCTGGCGTCGGCGCTACTCGTCGTTGCCGGTGTGATTGCGCTGCGGGTTGCGCCGCCACGGATAGCGCAAACACGGGGCCGGCCGACTTGAGTGGCGGGCTATTTGGGTGCGCGAGATTCGATCCCGCGTGCGATCAGGATGATCATGCAGAAGGCCATGGTGCTGAGTGCGAAGCCGTACCGTGTCGATGCGTCCAGGAAAACACCGATAACCGGTGGTCCCGCTAGTTGACCGGCATTGAACATGACAACAAACGCGGCATTGGCACCGGCGAGGTCGTTGCCACTGAAACGGGCGGCCAAGTGTGAGAGGCCAACGGTGTAGAAACCGCCGATCAGACCACCCCAGATCGCGAGGGCACCGAAGATCGCCATCGATCCGGGCTGTGCGGTGACCGCGATCAACATGCTTGCCAGCATGGCACCAATTGCGATGCCGGTGAGGAGGCGACGACGATCCATGCGATCCGACAGCCATCCAAGTACCGGCTGCGAGACGACGTTGCCGAGGGCCATGGCGCTGACCATCAAGGCCGCCTGGGACGCCTCAAGCCCGATACGGAGGCCCTGCACCGGCAACAGCGCGACGGCGCCGATCTCGATGGACCCGGAGACAAAGCCGGCGGCCGCGGCGAGTGGCACCGCGCGGATGTAGCTTGAGACCGCGTACGCGGGTGCTGCATCCAGAACCGGCAGGTGCCGGTAGGCTGCGGCAAGGGGCATGGCTGCGATCAGGAATAGCGCGACGCCTGCGAGATAGGGCGGCCATCCGGAGGTGCCGACCACGGCCAGCACAACCGGGCCGGCTGCGAACCCAAGTGCCAGAACGGAAGCATAGATGCCCATGATCAGCCCGCGGCGCTCAGGTGGTGCGGCTGAGGCGATCCAGAACTCGGACAAGACGAAGAGTGTGCTGAGCCCGACGGCATAGGCGAGGCGTAGGGGGATCCAGGCCCAGAAGTTCATCGTCGCCTTAAACAGCAACAACGTGATGGCTGACAACGCCAGCGCTGCGATGATGGCTCGGCCGACACCGATCCGGGCTGCCCATCCTGGCACATGGGGTGAGACAAGAATGGCTGAAATACCTGCAATCGCCGCGTTCAGGCCGATGGCGCTGCCAGAGACGCCCATCTGCTCCATTTCAAGCGACAGCAACGGCAACGACAAGGATAAGCCGATCCCGACGCTTGCGATGACAGCGATAGCTGCGACGAGAGTTGCGGTTTGTGGTTGGAGCATGGGCAGTTTCGATCCAGGCGCGTCCATAGCACCTCCTGCATCACGGGACGCGGGCGCGGACTAATGGCGGTTTTCCACAGAACGGTGGAGATCGGGGATAACATGCCTGCCGGGGTCGCGTCCGCCTTGAGGCTAAGCGCCGGTGCGACTAGCGTCCGCACAGCAGACCGTTAATCGAGAGGCGACAATGCAGACCGCCGAGCAGAACCAGCTCCGCCAGTTCATCGAGCAGATCGAACGGCTTGAAGAAGAAAAGAAGGCGCTGTCCGACGATATCCGCGACAAGTTCCTGGAAGCCAAATCAACTGGCTTCGACGTCAAGGTCATGCGGCAGGTGCTGCGCTTGCGTAAAAAGAGCAAGGCGGAGAGGCAGGAGGAGGACTCCGTGCTTGATCTCTACTTGCATGCTCTAGGTATGATGGACGACGGGTCACGCATGACCAACGGAATGCCAGCTGAAATGCTCGATGCAGCCGAGTAAGGGCGTGGCGCATCTACCGCGCCCATAGGTCTTGTTGCGCAAAAAGCTCCGGGCTGAACCGCCCAGAGCTTTTTCTGTTTTCGCGTCTTTTTCTGTCGTGCCTTTTAGGACTCGGTTAGTGTCTGGCGAGGCTGTGCACACTACCGAAGGCCGCTTCGAGGCGAGCCACCTGAGCATCAACCGGGTTTGCCGGCTGTGCGACGGCTCGTGGTTCCATAGTGATCGCCTTGTCGAGTTGCAGGATGCGATCATTGAGAGCAAAGCTCTCGTCGATCAAGCCCCGCAGACCTTCCGGCAAATCCGCAAACTGTTTGACGTGGGTTGGACGCCCGAGTGGTTGCAGTTTCACGCGATCACGCCGAATTGCCGCTTCTGCCGGCGAGAGTTCGCCGTCTTTCACGCCGCGTCGGATCAGCAGCCAGGAGGCTAGCTCGAGTAAGCGTGTGGTCAAACGCATGCTCTCTGTCGCATAGATCAGCGTGAGGGGTGTTTTGAGCTGTTTAGACTCAGCTCGTCCCGGACCATCGAGGTATGCGGCTGTGCGCTCGACGAGCGCCATACCTTCTTTGAAGATATTGTCGAGTTGATCGGATTGCGCAAAACGCTCACCGAACGAGATTGTGACGCCACCAGCCTGTGCCAGGTCTGGCCTATTGATACTTTTCATCGGTACGCCTTACGGTCGACGCTAACTACTTCTCACCCGCGGTGTAACGATCGTACACTCGCAAGCGATGGTTAAGGAAGTCCTAACATCTCGGATATGTCGGTTACCTTACTTTTCGGTAACCGATACATGCAGGCTGTCAGGTTCGGCTCGACGCGATACTGTGCAAGCGTCATGCAAGCTGATTGGGGCTAATTCGTGAACATCGAGGCGCATGCTCAAAAGCCATTGTTGCGCTTTATTGATCGATGACGTGTTTTCAAATGTGCGTGTCGGCACTGGTGGGCGAACCTTGCCGTGCTATGCGACGTCGACTTAGGGGAGGCGCTGCATGACCCAATCCGTTCTCGGTATCATTGGTGGCAGCGGTCTCTATGACCTGCCGGGCCTCAAAAACGCGCAGTGGCGCGCCGTTGAGAGCCCTTGGGGCGACGCATCGGATGAGATGCTGTTTGCCGAACTTGATGGGCTGCCGCTGCGTTTTTTACCGCGACATGGGCGGGGACATCGGCTTAGCCCAAGCGGGATCAACTACCGGGCTAACATTGATGCGATGAAACGTGCCGGGGTCACGGATCTCGTTTCGGTTTCCGCTTGCGGCTCGTTGAAAGAAGAGTTTCCACCGGGGCATTTCGTGCTTGTCGATCAGTTCGTTGATCGTACTTTTGCACGCGATAAATCGTTCTTTGGCAACGGGCTGGTTGCCCATGTTTCGTTGGCTGATCCGGTTTCTCCCGGGCTTGTGTCGCTCGTTGAAATGGCCGCCAAGTCAGAGGGAATCGCATACACACGCGGCGGGACTTATCTTGTCATGGAGGGTCCGCAGTTTTCGACGCGCGCCGAGAGCCACATGTATCGCGCCTGGGGCTGCAGCGTCATCGGCATGACCAACATGCCTGAGGCGAAACTCGCCCGGGAGGCCGAGATTTGTTATGCGACCGTTGCCATGGTGACGGACTTTGATTGTTGGCGCAGCGAGACGGCCGACGTGGACGTTGCCGAGATCATTCGCGTGTTGATGGACAATTCGGCACGCGCACAGAAACTGGTGGCCCGTTTGGCGCGGGAGTTTCCGCGGCAGCATCCCGCCTGCCCGATAAAGTCTGACCGGTCGCTGGATGTGGCATTGATTACGTCGCCGGAAGCACGCGATCCAGCGCTGGTTGCTAAGAACAGTGCGATCCTCGCGCGTGTCCTTGGGGCTTCGAGCGGCTGAACCCGTGCGCTGAAAACATCACGACTTCCAATTCGGCGCCGCCACAAACTCTCCTCGTCGCCACCCTTCCATGGCCTCAATGCGGGCCTAGAGCGCTTCACCTGATCCTTTTCAGGTGAAGCGCTCTAGTTCCTTTGTTTGTCGCATTTTCTAAACCAAACCGGATTCCACCTTGGTGGGAAATGCTCTGGCCAATGGAACAGTGTTTGGCGGGCAAGTGAAATTCGCGCCGACTGGCACCGTGCAGCGGTGCCCCAGTCTCGCGACCACACGAGAGTTTTACAATGCGCAAAGCTTTGCTTTTAGCTGGTGGGCTTACATTAGCGGCCTTCTGCCAAGTCAACGTAAAGGCTGCACCGACCGCTCAAGTGTCTGGGCCGCACTTGCACGAAAATCTGGCCGTCTATTTCATTCGTGGGGCAAGTGCGCCCGGGCCCGTGCCTCTGACGCTGGCTGAAGCACTGGCCAGGAAGCAGGTGCGGGTTATTGAGACCGGGAACGTAAATGCTCTCAAGGTCGAGAACCTCGGCCAAGAGGCCATATTTATTCAGTCCGGCGACATCGTCAAAGGTGGCCAACAGGATCGTGTGCTGACAATCAGCTTGTTGTTGCCACAAGGCTCCGGTCAGGTTTCGATCGATAGCTTCTGTGTCGAAGCTGGGCGCTGGGCTGCCCGCGGCACGGAAGATGTCAAACAGTTCTCGTCGTCCGGCTATGCACTGCCGTCTCGCGAGGCCAAGCTCGCGATGCGTATGCCAGCCAAATCAAATGCGGCAGCTGACCCAACGGTAGGCCCCCATATCGCAAGGGGTGATTTGTCGCCGAGCCGTCTTGGTGCCATTCCGCGCCAACCGAGCGAAACATCGGAGCGCCAAGCCAAGGTTTGGAGCGAGGTTGCGCGCATCCAAGACGGCCTTTCCGCCAGTGTCGGGGCGAAGGTCGCGGAACGGCAGTCGGCGACGAGTTTGCAATTGAGCCTTGAGAACGAAAAGTTGAAAATGGCGCGAGATGCCTATCTGGCGGTGCTTGAACAGCTACCGAACGGACAGGCTGATATCGTCGGCTTCGTGGTCGCCATTGATGGCCGCATTAACAGCGCCGACGTCTACCCTTCGAATGGGCTGTTTCAGAAGATGTGGGCAAAGATGCTGACGGCAAGTGTTACCGAGGCTGTTGGCGCGCGTGGCACTAAGCAGGCGAGCTTGTCGGCTACAGCGCCGGATATTGCAGCCGTTCAAGCCTTCATTGCGAAGGCGGAAGCCGGCAAGCTGCACGAACAAACTATTGGAGGTTTGATGCATCAAGATACACGAGAGGCCGATACGACGTTATATATTGAAACGCGCTCGGCCGGGTTTGATAGGACCTCGTTTGTGCACCGTAACTATTTGGCGAAATAAACGAAATGCACCCCAGCCACCTTCGGTTTAAGGAGGTGGCCGGGCCGCATGGCGGACTGATTTCAGGACGCAGTTGCGGCCTTCTCAAGGAATTTGACGGCATCGCCTACGGTCTGGATCTTTTCCGCCGCATCATCGGGGATTTCACACCCGAACTCTTCTTCAAAAGCCATGACGAGCTCGACTGTATCCAAACTGTCGGCACCGAGGTCGTCGATGAAGCTTGCGCCGGTGACCACCTTCTCAGCTTCCACGCCGAGCTGATCGATGACGATTTTTTTTACGCGGCTTTCGATATCGCTCATTACATTCCCCTGGCCAATCCCGTGAGGGTCGACGCCATTTTAGACTTCGCTTCGTCTCGTTACGTCGCTGTAGCCTTGCGGCTGATTCGCCTCAAGCCCAGCTCGCACGCCTGTGGGCTAATGGGTCTGTGACGTAAGATGGCCGCACACACAACCCGTCCCGCGGGGCGTCATGCGCTCTGATGCCTGCGACAAACTGGCACCGGGGGCGCGTGCCACACTTACCAGTTTGAGCCAAGCGCCTGACTTTCCTCGTCTCGGGCCCCATCTCTGGTTGCCAAGGGGAAATTTTAACATGGAATTGGATCAAAACTGGCGGTCACGTTATGCCGCCGTGCCAAAGCTAGGTTGTGGTGACAGGCAGGCCCCTACTTGAGTTCAACAATTTGGTTGCTGATGAGCTGGGCTGGCCCACTTTCAGTCGCAGGGCGCGGGCGTTCGGTGCGGAGCGTCAGGCGTGAGTCCGGATTAAAATAACGCGTGATCGTGACGGTTGGCTTGCCTAAATCACCGCTGGTCTGGTGTATTTTCAGGACAGGATAGTCACAGTCACCGATCCGGATCGTCTCGGCGGCAACGACGTCGATCGACATGACAAACTGGCGCGGAGGATCGCCGTCGATGTTGGCCGTGGCCGACGACTTTTGGCCAACTTGTAACGGGAAAAGCAAGGCCAGATCCGTCTGCCATTTAAAGTCAAAGCGCGATTTTCCCGTATCTGCTGTCAGGGTAAAAATGCCAGAGAAAGTCGTCATTTCGATAGGGTTGGCTGTTGGGCTCGACTTGATCTTGTAGTTGAACGCGCTCCGCGATCGTTCGAGCACCTCGACTTCTGTGCCGTCGGCAAAGGTTGCGGCCATTGGCTGTCGCGCTTCGCCTTGTATGTAGCACGTGGCCATGGCTGCTGGTGCGAGACCGGTTGCGATCAGACCCGCCGTAAGCCTCAGAGCGATGTGCATCATGTCTCCCTCAATCGTATGGATGCTGAACATCAGTCAAAGAAACTGGCGTCGTCGGGGCTGAGGTATGGCGTTGCGCGCTCGACGTTGAATGTGATGCCCATGCCGGGCCCGTCGGGGGCCTCGACCATGCCGTTATGGACTGCGGGGACGCCCTCGACAATGTCGTACCACCAAGCGGGATCGCCGGTCGGGAGTTCGAAGGCGATGAAATTCTGCGGGAGTGTCGCGCAAACCTGAACGAGGGCTGCGAGGCCCAATACGCCGTTGCCGGTGCCGTGTGGGGCAATCAAAACGCCGTGCAGGTCGGCATACTCGGCGATCCACTTGAGTTCGGCTAGGCCGCCGACATCGGCCGGGTCTGGTCCGATGACGCGCACAGCTTTTTTCTCAATGAGATCCTTGAAGTTCTGACGCAGATAAATCTGCTCGCCGGTGTGAATGGGCGTGGTCGTTGAGACCGTGACTTCGCGGTAGACGTCGGCGTTGACGAAAGGGGTGTAGTCGCCTGTCAGCATATCTTCGAGCCAGAGCAGGTTGTGCCGCTCAACGGCGCGGGCGAACGTGATGGCATCTTGCAGGACGAAGCCAGGTCCACAGTCGAGCGCGAGGCCGATGCCATCGCCCAACGCCTCTTTCATGGCTACGACGCAATCGAGTGTGTGGGCCATGCCGCGTTCGGTCATTAGGCCGCGATCGAGCCAAGCGTGATAGGGCGTTTGCACGGGGTCGCCGTAGAAATAGCCAGGAATGGCTGTTCGCATTTGGCTGTGAAAGGCGATGCCCTGCTTTACGATCGTGAAGCCTTCGGGAAGTCCGGCCATGCGCTTCATTTCGGCTGCGTAGTCTTCTGGTTTAAAGCTGGTCATCGGCTTGCGCAGCGCGCCGTTGTAGACCCGCACGTGATCGCGAACCTTGCCACCGAGCAATTTGTGGACGGGTACGCCTGCGGCTTTGCCCGCGATGTCCCAGAGAGCGTGTTCGATGACGCTGACGGCGCTACCATAGGGCTTGAATGCGCCGCGCGGGCGTAGGCGTTGCATGATCTTTTCGACATGCGTCGGGTCTTGTCCGATCAACGCCTCGCGCAGTTGCAGCACGTATGGCTTCACATAGGGCTTGAAGTGTTCGATCGAACCGTACCCGCTGATGCCTTCGTCGGTGACGATGCGAACGATTGGATTGCGGCCAATGACGGCGCACTTCAGGTCGACAATCTTCACGGCGTGTCCTCGCGACTTGGCGGCTGTGCGGATGGCGAACCAAACGACATTTGGCAGCGCTGCATAACTCTGACTACACTCGGTTCACTCATGCCTTGCCGCCCCCAAACCGCGAGACGCTGTCATGAACCTCTCCGAGTATGCTGCACACGATGCCCTAGGCCTTGCGGACCTCGTGCGGAAGAAACAAGTTATGCCGAAAGAGCTTGCAACCCTCGCAGCGCAAGCGATTAAAGCCCTGAACGGCGATTTGAAAGCGGTTGTCGAGACCTATGCTGACCGGATCGACAAGCTCGACGACGCCTCACTTGGGGCCGGACCGTTCCGCGGTGTTCCGATCTTGATGAAGGATGTGTTTGGGCATGAGAAGGGGCGCGTGTGCGAGTTTGGTTCGCGCTTGTGCAAAGGGCTCACGTCTGAGGTCGACAGCCACCTGATGACGCAATTGCGGGCGGCCGGCGTTAACAGTCTCGGCCGTTCAGCGGCGCCTGAGTACTCTATGTCGGCGACAACCGAGAGCTTGATGTTTGGCAACACGTCGAGCCCTTGGAAATCTGGGTATTCCGCTGGTGGCTCGTCGGGTGGTGCTGCGGCCGCTGTTGCATCCGGTATGGTGCCGATTGCTCACGGGTCTGACATTGGCGGCTCGATCCGCATCCCGGCGAGTTGGTGTGGCGGCGTCGGCTTTAAGCCTTCGCGGATGCGGGTTTCCGTTGGCCCGACAGTCGATGAGGGGGGCTTTGGCTATTCGGCCAACCATGTGCAGACGCGCACCGTGCGCGACAGTGCGGCCATGCTCGACTGCATCTCGAATCCGCAGATCGGCGATCCTTTTGTCATCCCAAAGCCTGCCGAGGCGTACGGCTCTCTGTATCGAAAGGCGCCGGGAATATTACGGGTTGGCATCGTGCTGAATGAGATCATCGGCGTGAAGATCGATCCAGAAGTCGCTGGGTGTGTGACGGCGACCGCGAAGCAACTTGAGGCCATGGGGCATCGCGTCGAGGTGGCGAGTGCTGAAATGGGTGGCATGGAAACCATGGGGGCGATCCAGAGGCTGTTTTTCTTCGGCTTTGCCGATAGGCTCGATGCCTATGGCAAAAAGACCGGCAAGAAAGCCAGCAAGGACACGTTGGAGCCGGTCATTCATGGCATCTACGAATGGTCGAAATCGCTGACGGCTGCGGATTTCATGGCGGCCTGGGCGCGCGCCAACTCGGCTCGGCGTATGCTGTCGCAGTTCTGGAGCCGTTACGACATCTGGCTCTCTCCGACGACCGCCCGCGTCTCGGAGCCGTGGGGCAAGTACAATCTTGCGCGACCGAATGTGACGGCTGAACAGTTGAACGGCGTCAGCTGGCGTGAGCCGGTGCAATTTACTATCCCGCACAACATCATGGGAACGCCGGCGATTTCATTGCCGCTTGGGATGCATTCAACGGGAATGCCAATCGGCGTGCAGATTGCGGCGAAGCCGGCTGAGGATCATGTGGTTTTGCAGCTTGCGGCCGCGTTGGAGCAGGCGATGCCGTGGGCCAGTCGCGTGCCGGCGCACCATGTTACCCGGCTGAGGTAAATAGCGAAGACATGCCTGAAACCCCAATCGTTTCAGGGCGTAGTTGCAACACATGCGGGCTGGAGATCATAACCGGTCAGCATGCGCTAAACAAAACCCTGGGAGTTTTCGCATGCGTCTGCGCACCCTTCTTGCTGCCGCCTCTGTTACCGCGGCGCTTGCCGTCTCACTCGTCTCTACGTCGGCCAATGCCCGCATGGAGCAGGCCACGCTCTACAAGCGTCTCGGCGGCCTTCCGGCCATCCGCTTGGTGGTCAACGACTTCGTTGGCAACGTCGCTGCGGATAAACGCATCAACCGCTTTTTTGCCAAGACCAACATTCCCAAGCTGAAGCTGCGACTGGTTGAGCAGATTTGTCAGGGTTCTGGTGGCCCCTGCAAGTACAAGGGCCAGAGCATGAAGGACGCGCACCGCGGCATGGGCGTTGCCGGCGGGGACTTTGCAGCATTGGTCGAGGACCTGCAGAAGTCGCTGACCAAGTTTAAAGTGCCAGCCAAGGAACAGGGTGAGTTGCTCGCCATCCTCGGGCCCATGCGCAAGGACATCGTCGAGAATAAGTAGCTCTCACGCCGTGCGCGAAACCGCCGTTTTTGTTTGATTGCGCGCAATGTCCTGCGACAAACGGCGGTTATGGCTCTGAGGTGACCGGCGTTAAACTGGAGGGGCCCGAGGCGGAGCGCATTAGTCTCGCACCGTTTCGTTTCGGGTTGCACCGTGTTGCACCACCCTGATGCACCACTGGGCCCGAGGGATCGACCATGACGCATACTCCTGTTTACGCCAACACGTTCGCCGAGGCGATTGCCAAGGTTCATGCCGAGGGTCGCTATCGTGTGTTCGCCGATATCCGACGCGCACGCGGTGCTTTCCCGGCTGCTGAACAGGTGCTTGTCGACGGCGCAGTGCGCCCAATTACAGTCTGGTGTTCGAACGACTACCTCGGCATGGGGCAACATCCTAAAGTGCTGGCTGCCATGCACGAGGCGCTTGATGCGGTCGGTGCTGGGTCGGGTGGCACCCGCAACATCTCCGGTACGACGCACTACCATGTCGAACTGGAGCACGAACTTGCTGACTTGCACGGCAAGGAAGCGGCACTGGTTTTCACGTCCGCGTTCGTCGCCAATGACACAACGCTGGCTACGTTACAGAAACTGCTGCCGGGTGTGATTATCTACTCCGATGCAAAAAACCACGCGTCGATGATCGCCGGCATTCGCAACGGCGGCGGGGAGAAGCGGATCTTTGGCCATAACGATGTTGCTGACCTTGAGCGGCAACTGGCGGCCGTTTCCCGTGAAACACCCAAGATTATCGCCTTCGAGAGCGTCTATTCCATGGATGGCGCCATCGCGCCGATCTCAGCGATTTGCGACCTCGCGGAAAAATATGGCGCGCTCACCTATATCGACGAGGTGCACGCGGTCGGTATGTATGGTGCGCGCGGCGGTGGCATCAGTGAGCGGGATGGACAGGCGCATCGGATCGACATCATCAATGGCACGCTCGCCAAAGGGTACGGTGT
This sequence comes from Hyphomicrobiaceae bacterium, assembly GCA_031409695.1. GTDB lineage: Bacteria > Pseudomonadota > Alphaproteobacteria > Rhizobiales > Hyphomicrobiaceae > JABFRJ01. Next base: position 13,879 of record JANNXS010000385.1, on the reverse strand, counting down.
CATGGGCGGCTACATCGCGGCCAGCCGGGATCTGGTCGATGCCATCCGCAGCTACGCGCCTGGCTTTATCTTCTCAACCTCTATCGCGCCCGCCATCGCCGCTGGCGGGCTCGCCAGCATTCGACACCTCAAGACGTCGCAGTTGGAGCGCGCACGTCACCAGGAACGGGCGGCGACCTTGAAGCGCAAGCTTGAAGCCGTCGGCCTGCCCGTGCTGCGCAATCCGAGCCATATCGTGCCGGTGCTGGTTGGTGATCCCGTACACTGCAAGGCCATCACTGACGATCTGTTGAACCGCTTCGGCATCTACGTGCAGCCGATCAACTATCCGACGGTGCCTAAGAAGACCGAGCGCCTGCGCCTGACACCGACGCCGCTCCATACAGATGCGCATATGGATGCGCTCGCCGCGGCGCTCAGCGAACTTTGGAGCGCCTGCCCCATGTCGCAGCAGATTCGGCAGGCGGCGCAGTAAACACTTCGACGTTTGTGCGAAATTGAAACGTTAGGCGTCAAAAAATAAGCGCCGAGTCGGAGCGTCCCGAAACGAAGCGTTTACGCTTCTCGGGCAGTCTCATTCTCGTACAGTCCGTCATCGATCGTCGATGCCGGGGTTAGAGTAGGGCGCTCGGGGGTTCGAGCGGTCATCTCGTAGCGTCGAGTGTGTTCACATGGCCAAGCGCGTCCTCATCGTTGACGATGATCCGGTCCAGCGTCGTCTTCTGGAAGAAAACGTTAAGCGTCTCGGCTACGAAGCCAAGACCGCACAGGGTGGCGAGCAAGCCCTGCAGATCCTTGAGGGCCCAGATCGCGGCTCTATCTCCGTCGTCCTGCTCGATCTGGTAATGCCCGGTGTCGACGGCATGGCTGTGCTCAACCGCATGGCCGAAAAACCGGGAACGCCGCCGATCATTGTGCAGACCGCGCACGGCTCCATCGATGCCGCCATCAACGCAATGCGCGCTGGCGCTGTTGACTTTGTGATCAAGCCCGCGAGTCCGGAACGTCTCGAAGTGTCGCTGAAAAGCGCGCTCAAAATCGAGGCGTTGCAAGGCGAAATCACGCGCCTGAAAAAGAAAAATGAGGGCACACTCACGTTCTCTGATCTCGTTTTGCGCGGCGACGCCATGCAGCGCGTTATCATGCTCGGTAAGCGCGCCGCAGCCTCGAACATCCCTGTGCTGATCGAGGGTGAATCGGGCGTCGGTAAAGAGCTGATTGCTCGTGCGGTGCAAGGGGAAAGCGAGCGCAAAGCCAAGCCGTTCGTCGTCGTGAATTGCGGCGCGATCCCTGAAAATCTCGTCGAAAGCATTCTGTTCGGCCACGAAAAGGGCTCGTTCACAGGTGCCGTCGACAAGCGGATTGGCAAATTCCAAGAGGCCGACGGCGGCACATTGTTTCTCGACGAAGTTGGTGAACTGCCACTCGATGCTCAAGTGAAATTGCTGCGTGCGCTGCAAGAGGGCGAGATCGATCCGGTCGGCTCAAAGAAATCGGTGAAGGTCAATTTCCGCCTCATCTCGGCGACCAACCGTGACATGATCCAGCAGGTCAAAGACGGTAAGTTCCGTGAAGACCTGTACTACCGCCTGAACGTGTTTCCGATTTGGGTGCCGCCGCTGCGTGATCGTCTCGACGATGTCCCAGACCTTGTGCGTTACTTCCTCGCCCGCTTTGCGGCTGAAGAAGGCAAACGCGTTGCCAGCGTTTCAGCGGAGGCGCTTGCGCTGCTCGCGGCTTACTCGTGGCCGGGCAACGTGCGTCAGCTTGAAAACGCTGTGTTTCGTGCGGTCGTGTTGTCCGACTCAAATGAAATCGGCGTTGATGAATTCCCGCAGATCGCGGCCCACGTTGATGGTTTCAAGGCTGTCGTGCCAGCTGCGCCGGCGCAGGTCGTGCGCAACCCGGTCATCAGCGGTCCTGTCATGCTCGGGGCGGAACGCTCTGTACCCCATGCGCTGGCGATGGGTTCGGGTCGCGGTTCGCTCGGTATTCCGGCAGTCGATGATAGCGGAGAAATCCGTCGTCTCGAAGACATCGAGGCCGACATGATCCGCCTCGCCCTCGGTCGCTATCGTGGTCACATGACGGAAGTGGCAAAGCGTCTCAACATCGGTCGCTCTACACTTTACCGGAAAATGAAGGATTATGGCCTCGAAGAACGCGAAGCCGAAGTGGTTTAGACTTGAACCAATTTGCTCGCGCATGGACAATCGGCCCTTTTCCGGAAACGGACAGGGGCCGATTTTCGTTGCGTTGATCTTGTTTCATGGTTGCCGCACGGCCGTGCTTGGAAGGGTCACACGAACGATCGCTGCTTCCACCTCCGGCGCTTCGACTATCGCGAGATGTGTGTAGCCTGCCACAGCGACAATTTCGGCGCCGTCCATCTGTCCGCTGGCAGGTGGAAGGATAATCGTGTCGTCTGGGGTCCAGATTGCGGTTGCGGGGCAGGTGTGCGGTTTCGACCTGAGACGTTGCAAAAGGACGCTGTCGAGACGCATTTGACGTGCCGCTGGACCAAGCCCGAAGCGCGCCGTCCACGTGCCATGGTGCGGCGAGCTAATCGTGACGAGATGGGCAATCTGGGGCGCGCCGGGTTGCACCGTTGCGAGCCGGGCAACAATGCCGCCCATGCTCACGCCGACGAGGATGATCGGCCGGCTGGGCGTTCGCGTCGCGGTCGAGTTGAGCCACGAAACGACCTCAGTGGCATTTTCTGCCAGATCTCCGATCGCATTTGAGGCCTCGATCATGACGCACTCGAGCCCATGGGCGGCCAAGCGTTTGGGCAGTGTCCCAAAGCAACCCGCATTGCAGCCGTACCCCGGGATCAACGCCAGAATTGGTGCACGGTCGTTTGTCGAAAGAGGTTGCAGTCGTGGTGGGAACGCCATGCCCACTTGGTTTCGCAAGATCGCAACACCTCCTGTTGCGACCAGCCGAAGCCATGGTCGGCTCAAGAGCCGCGTCGCCTCTGGTGTTGGGAACATGTACTGCGACGCGACTGTGAGGCCGCTCGCGTACAGGATGCGCCACGCGAACGGAATGACGAGCATTGTCAGTGCTGTCGCAATGCGGGCGTCTAGAGCTGCTGAAAGACTAAAGCCGCCGATGATGGCGACCTCAATTAACAGAGTTATAGCGTTCGCTGCTCGGGGGTTGAACACGATCGGACCACCGCGCACGTTCACGTCTGACTACTCGTGCTTGCCGTGGCAATGCTTGTACTTTTTGCCGCTGCCACACGGGCACGATTGGTTTCGTGACGGCTTGCCCCAAGTTGAGGGATCGTTGGGGTCGACATCGCCGTCGGTTTTGCGAGATTGGACCGGCTGCTTGATTTCGAGGGTTGGTGCTCGACCAGTCCCCATCAGGATTGAATTTGCGCGCTCGAATTCCTCGGTCGAAACGCCGAGTGTCTCCGGCGTGTCATGCGTCATGTTCATTTCAACCGGCACGGTCGCGGACGAATCAAAGCCCGCGGCGAGTTGTTCGCCGGTTTCTTGTGGGGCCAGTTCGACGCGCATCAGCTGCGCGACTGTCGCCTCTCGAAGCTGCGTAAGCATGGTTTCGAAGTGGTGGAAGCCTTCCTGCTTATACTCGTTCACGGGGTCGCGCTGACCGTAGGCACGGAACCCGATCACTTGTCGGAGATGCTCCAATGTGACGATGTGCTCGCGCCACAGGCCATCCATTGTCTGCAGCAACACCATTTTTTCGATGTGCCGCATATTCTCCGGGCCGACTTCGACTTCCTTCGCCTTCGCCTGTTCCTCGACAGCCTTCATGACCCGATCACGAACTTCCTGATCGGCTATGCCTTCTTCGGCGGCCCATGCCGGGATCGGCAAATCGAGCTTGAAGATGCGCTCAACCTCTTCCTTCAGTTTGGCCGTATTCCACTGCTCGGCATAGGCTGTCTCCGGCATGCACTCGGCGACAAGTTCGCTGACGATTTGCGTGCGCATCTCGGTGATTGCGTCAGAGACGTCGTCTTGTCCCATAATATCAATGCGACGCTCGAAAACGACCTTGCGCTGATCGTTGAGTACGTCATCGTATTTGAGCACGTACTTGCGGCTGTCGAAGTTACGCGCTTCGACTTTCTGTTGCGCCTTTTCAAGCGCCTTGTTGATCCAGGGGTGGACAATCGCTTCGCCTTCTTTGAGCCCAAGCCGCTTCAGCATGCCATCCATGCGGTCGCCGCCGAAGATCTTCATCAGATCATCTTCAAGGCTCAGGTAGAATTTTGAACGGCCGGGGTCGCCCTGACGGCCTGAGCGACCGCGCAATTGGTTGTCGATGCGCCGACTCTCGTGGCGCTCGGTGCCGACGACATACAATCCACCGGCCTCAAGTGCCTTCTGTTTCTTTTCAGCGATATCGGCCTGCAGGATCGTCTTTTGCTTGGCGATGTCGTCTTCGCTGGGTGCGGCATCGCCAGCGTCCGCGCGCGTTGCCATCCAATCGCGAAGGCGGAATTCGATGTTGCCGCCGAGTTGGATGTCGGTGCCGCGGCCGGCCATGTTGGTTGCAATCGTTACGGCACTGGGTACGCCCGCCTGGGCTACAATGGTCGCCTCTTGTTCGTGAAAGCGGGCGTTCAACACCTTGTGCGGGACCGGGTCGCCATCGCCACTGCCCTTCAGTAGATCATCGATATGGACTGCCACGTCGATCAGGCTTTGGATGAGGGGTTCTTCCTTGCCGACTTTAAGCGTGCTCGCCTGCTCGCGCATGTAGATAGCGAGCTCTTTAAGGAATTTGCGATCCTTGAGGAAGCGTGACAGCTCCTCGGATTTTTCGATCGATGTAGTGCCGACGAGAACCGGCTGGCCGCGACGATGGCAATCAACCAGCTCGGCGACGATGGCACGATATTTTTCTGGTGTCGTGCGATAGACCTCGTCGTCTTCGTCCTTGCGACCGACGCCGACATTTGTTGGCACTTCGATGACGTCGAGCCCGTAGATGTCCATGAATTCGTTGGCCTCAGTGGAGGCTGTTCCGGTCATACCTGCGAGTTTTTCATAGAGGCGAAAATAGTTTTGAAATGTGATCGACGCCAGTGTTTGGTTTTCCGGCTTGATGTCGACTTGCTCTTTGGCTTCGAGAGCCTGGTGCAAGCCTTCCGAATAGCGCCGGCCGGCCATCATGCGGCCAGTGAATTCGTCGATGATAATGACTTCGCCATCTTTAACGATGTAGTCCCGGTCCTTGTGGAAAAGTTGATGCGCCTTTAACGCCTGTTGCAGGTGATGCACGACCGTGACGTTCTCGATGTCGTAGAGGTGGTCACCTTTCATCATGTCGGCTGCCTTCAGCAGCTCTTCCATACGGACGTTGCCACTTTCTGTGAGTGACACCTGCTTTTGCTTGAGATCTATGTCGTAATCTTCTTTGGCCAACTGCGGCATCAGGGCGTCGATGGTTTGATAGAGTTCAGCGCGATCTTCTGTCGGCCCCGAAATGATGAGTGGCGTGCGGGCCTCATCGATCAGAATCGAGTCTACTTCGTCGACGATCGCGAAATGGTGCCGGATCGGATCATCGGCACCAAGTGTCATTGGCAATGCAAATGGCTTGAATGCCGCGATGAGTATCTCGGTTGCAGCCGTCAGTGCTTCGATGGCTTTCGGCGGCGCCGGTTGTTCGCCGAGCGATTGATAGAGCTTGCCAATCTCCATCTTGCCATCCAGCCAGGACTGCTGCTGCGCTTCGGACCCGCGCTCGTGCAAACGGTCCAGCAATTGGCCAGTGCGCTGGATGCGATTGTTCAGTTCGGTGAGTAGTGGACTGGCAACGTTGCGGTCCTCTTTATCCTCAAGTGCCGCGAGTTGCGTCACAAGGCGCGAGAGCCCGCGGATGGTTGGGCGATGGCCGAACTGGACCATTTCCTCGGCGCTCATCTTCATATTGTCGCGCAGGTAGTCGAATCCGTATTCGTTGTTGGTGCCGTAGGTGACATCGCAATTGTAGGCGTCGCGGCGTTCATCGTCGTCGAGGCCATTTACGATTACACCAACGCTGAGGCCGAGGAATTTGTAGACCTGCCCCATCCAAGCGCTGTCCCGCGTGGCGAGGTAGTCATTGACGGTCACGACGTGGACGCCGCGACCCGTGAGTGCGTTTAGATAGACGGGCAGGGTGGCAACCAGGGTTTTGCCCTCGCCGGTTTTCATTTCAGCGATGTTGCCGCCATGGAGCACCATGCCGCCCATCATCTGGACGTCAAAGTGGCGTTGTCCAAGTGCGCGACGCGCGGCTTCGCGAACGGTGGCGAAAGCTTCGACCAGGATGTCGTTGACTGATGCACCTTCGTCGAGTTGCTGTTTGAAAGCCTGGGTGCGCGCGCGGAGATCGTCGTCTGACAGGGCCTTGACCTCGTCTTCGACTGCCGCGATGGCGGCCACTTGCGGTCGCAGCAGTTTAACCTTGCGGTCATTGGCCGAGCCGAAGATTTTCGACGCGAAGGCGCCGAGCGAGCCCATGGACAGCATCAGTCATTCCTCAAGTGCGGCATTTCCGAAGTACAACGAGCCGCCGCGGCGATGCCGGACGGTTGGTCTAATCCACGCCATATGTAGGACGGCCAAACCTGCGGCGCTAGGGCCTTTCCGCCGCTATGGCATACGGTAAGCGCAGGTTTGCGGCATTGCACAAACTCGCAGCGGCGGCGCTTCTGCCTGCCGTGTACCCCTGCAGCAGTTTGGCGCTTGCAACGGCTAGGGAAGCCCGCTAGATGACCGGCGTCGCTCCCTTCGTCTATCGGTTAGGACACCAGATTTTCAATTTGGTAAGGCGGGTTCAACTCCCGCAGGGAGCACCAACTTAATTTTTCGCCAAATTAAGAGCCTGAGACAGTTGCTCAACGTTCCTCCAATGAGGATTATCGTTTAGCGCTTCGCTCTCCTGCACATCATCCGCTACGTCTTGGTCGTGTAGGGCACATTTATCGGCGATATCGTCGCTGGACCAAAAGGTTGGCACCCACGGTCAAGACCAGCGTCGTCGTCATCAGGATAAACGCAACTGCTGCGCCAAACGGCCAGTTGTTCAACTGGAATTGCCCGAAGACCAGCGGCCCCATCATTTTGAACTTCGGCCCACCAAGCAGCACTGGAGTTGCATACGCATTCATGCCGAGAATGAAGGTCAGGATCGTTCCTGCGAGAAGACCAGGGAGCGCGAGCGGGAGAAGGATGCGCCGAAACATGGTCGCGGGCCCTGCGCCAAGGCTGAATGCGGCCTCTTCGACATTGCGCGGAATGCCCTCGATGACGCTCTGCAGCGTGAGCACCATGTACGGAAGGTTGACCGCAACAATGCCAGCAATGACAGCGCCTTCGGTGTACATGATCTGCATCGGCGCCGCGATCAGGCCAAGGTTCATCAATGTGACATTCAAAAAACCCTTGCTGCCAAAAAGCGTCATCCAGCCGGCAGCGCGCACGGCATTGCCGACGAACAACGGCAGCACCACCAGCATGATCAAAATGTTCTTGTGACGCGTCTGCGTGCGCGCCAGCACATAGGCCAAGGGCAGGCCCATGATCAGGCAAATCACAGTGCAGAGCGCTGACACACGCAACGTCGTCCAGAAGATGCCGGTGTAATAGGGATCACTGAAGAACTTGAGGTAGTTCTCCAATGTCAACGCTTCAACCATCATCCGGCGCGGTTCAAACCGATTGAGCGAGTAGCGAAACAGGATCAGCAACGGCACAAGCAAGCCAGCGACGACAAAAACCGTCGCCGGCCCGATCAATGTCGAGGCCGACAGCAATGACGCTCGCGGTTGGTCATGATGTGTGTCGTTGCGAGCTGCTGCTGTTGCCATGGCCCATCTTTGCCCATTCCGCTTTTGCTTACGTCCGGGGTCACCCCTTTAGTTCCTTGTCCCACCACTCCTTCAGCGCGACGTCGTTCTTGTTCATGTGGTCGTAATCGAGATCGACAAGTTTCTTGATCTCGTCAGGCGTAAACCCGATCCGCTTGTTGAGATCAGCCGCCACCGTCGCGTTGGTGACGGTCGGATTGTAGCCCATGTCGATGGCGAAAGCCTCCTGTGCGCTCTGTGCCAACATGGCGTCGAGATAGGCATAGGCACCGTCCTTGTTCGGCGCATTCTTCGGGATGACGAAGCCGGAGACGTAGGCGAGGGTACCCTCCGTGGGCGCAATCGCCTCAACGGGGATGCCAGCGTTCTGCCACTGAACCACGCGCGCTTTCCACATCACCCCAATGCCGAATTCCTCGGATTTAAGCCCCTGCGCGAAGGCTTCGTTGGTGGGGTACATTCGCATCCCCGTCTTCTTGCATTCGAGTAGCAGTTTCTTGCCGGGTTCGAGATTGTTGACCGACCCTCCTGCGGCGAGTGCTGCGCAGACAATGGTATATTGGTATTGGATGTCGATGAGGCCCAACTTATTTCCATGTTTGGGATCGAACACATCCTTGTAGCTCTTTGGCGCAGGATTAATCATCTTCGGGTTGAAAACTCCAACCTTGCCCGAATAGATGTGGCCGACGCCGTAGGGATATTTCATCGTGGGTAAAAGATTGCCGGCGTTTTTGAGTTTGCTGTAGTCGATTGGCAGCACTGTGCCGGCATCGTGCATTTGGAACATGTTCAGCGCCGATAATCCCTGCACGTCGGTGGTGCCACGCGGCAAGCGTTGCTCAGCCAGCATCTTCGATCGGCGCTGGGGATCACCTGCCTGATCCTGCACGACCTCCCAGCCGTCCTTGATCAGGATAGGGGTTTCAACATTCTTGGTCAGCAGGCGCGCATAGTCCCCGCCCCAAGTGCCAACCACGACTTTGCCTTTGGCCTGTGCTGACGCCGTTGACGGCAAACCCGTGAAGCCAACTCCAGCGGCGGCAGCGGCGCCTTTAAGAACAGTTCGACGGTTCGTCGTGTTGTCGAGTTTGGTCATTGGGTCCTCCTGGTGTTGACTTGCGTGTTGACGGCTTAGGTCGCAAATACCCGCCCCGTATTTCTGCTCCAGCCGACGCTGACGGTTTCGCCTAATTTCGGCAATGGCTGTTCCGGACGGTTCGCAACTTGAACGACCACGCGCTCCTGAGGCGACAAGCGGATGTGAACATCGACCATGGCGCCTAGATAGGAGACGAATTCGACGACACCGGAGAATTTGTTGTCGTACGCGGGCGCCTCAGCACCGATCAGGGCCAAACGTTCTGGCCGAAGAGCAATGGTTGCCTTGCCGGTCTCTAGCCGTTCGCAGACGATCTGCAATCCACCCTCTGACGTGAAAAGCCCCGGCGATTGGATCTGCCCCTCAATGAACGTCGAGCGCCCGACGAAATCCGCAACGAAACGGTCCGCTGGGCGCTCGTACAGATCCTGTTGCGTGCCGATTTGGCGGATGCGGCCTTCGCTCATGACGACCAGGCGGTCCGCCATGGTCAGAGCTTCTTCCTGATCGTGGGTGACCATCACGGTGGTCAGGCCGAGTTTGCGCTGCAGCTCGCGAATTTCAACACGCACGTCCTGGCGCAGCTTGGCGTCCAAATTCGACAGTGGTTCATCCAGCAGCAGAATGTCTGGCCGAAACACCAAAGCGCGGGCCAGTGCCACGCGCTGTTGCTGCCCTCCGGAGAGCTGTCGTGGCAACCGCTCGCCCAGATGTTCAAGCCTGACAAGCCGCAGTGCCTCGGTGATCTTCGTGCCAATCTCCGCTGCAGGGACCTTTCGCATTTGGAGCCCGAAGGCGACGTTCTCATTCACGGTCATATGCGGGAAGAGTGCGTAGCTCTGAAATACCAGTCCAGCATTGCGCTTCCACGGCGGCAAACTCGTAATATCGCGGCCGCCAAGCCGCACGCTGCCAGCTGTCGGCTCTATGAACCCAGCGACGATGCGCAGTGTGGTCGTCTTGCCGCAGCCCGACGGTCCTAGCAGAACCAGGAACTCGCCATCTTTCACGTCGAGCGTGACGTCATCGGCGGCTTTCAAGTCACCGTAGCGTTTGGTGATGGAAACGATTTCAAGCCGCGCCATGTTCACACCACTCGGCTGATTTTGACGAAGCGGTCCGTGAGCAACATGGCGCCACCGATCAGCACGATCTGCACCACAGAAACGGCAGCGATCGTTGGGTCGATCTTCCATTCCAGATATTGCAGAATGGCAATTGGCAACGTCGTTCGTCCGGGACCAACCAGAAACAAACTCATTTCCAGATTACCGAACGAGGATACGAACCCAAACAAGGCCGCTGCTACGATGCCCGGCAGGATACCCGGCAACGTGACACGGCGGAACGTTGTCAGTCGATTTGCGCCAAGGCTTTGGGCGGCTTCCTCCACCGAGCGGTCCATGCCCGCGAGGCTGGCTGTCACGAGACGCACTGTCCAGGGAATGACAATGAGGACATGACCAGCAACCAGCCCACCGAGGGAACCGAGAACCGGCAGTTCGGTTCTGATTTCAGCCTCGACGTGGAACACGTAGAGCGCGATGCCAAGCACAATTCCGGGAACGACCAAGGGCAGCAGAAGCACGCTGCTGATCGCCTCTCGACCGGGGACGCGAGACCGAACGAGGCATACAGCGGCAGGCACGCCGATGGCGAGACCAATGAGCGTTGCAACAATTGCAACCTGCAAACTGAGCACGAAGCCTGAGACGAAACGGTCATTGCCTGGGATCGCAGCAAACCATCTCAGCGAATACCCCTCCGGCGGAAACGATGGGATTTCCTGGGCAAAGAACGCCAACCACGTCACAAAAAACAGCGGCGTCAGGATGTACGCCATGGTCAGGCCCGCGGTCGCTTTCAGCGCCAATCGGCCAAGCGTTCGAGAGTTTCTCCACCCCGCGGCATGTGCCAAAGTTGTTCCCCCGGTCGTCATAGCAATCAGTTGAGTCTGTTCTTGTGGAACCGCCCAGCCTTCATGATCGCGCTTAGATGCTGACCTTGATTGCCGAGCAGCGCAAGATCTTTGAGTGGGTTGCCGTCAATGACAATCAGATCCGCAAAGGCGCCGGGCGCGAGTGTGCCGACCTTGCCGGGCATGCGCAGGACTTCTGCGCCGATGGTCGTTGCCGACCGGATGATGTCAATCGGCGGCATTACTTCTTGGCGGATGGTGAACTCGCGCGACTGATCCCAATGCAGTTCGCCCAGCAGATCACTGCCGTAGGCTACCGGCACGCCGTTGCGCTTGCAGATCTCGAGTGACTTGAGGCCGCCTTGCAAAACAAGCTCGTTCTTCTCCAGGCTTTCCTCCGTCATGCCCCACTGGGCCGCGCGCTCTTTCATGGCATAATACGTGACGAGGTTGGCGACGAGATACATACCCTTTGCCGCCATATCCTTGGCCGCAACATCGTCAATCAGATTGCCGTGCTCGATTGTGCGGACACCAAGACGGGCCGCGCGGCTGATGGACGCTGCGGAGTAGGCGTGTGCGCAGACATACCGGCCGAAAGCATGCGCTTCCTCTACGGCCGCGCTGACCTCGCCATCTGAAAACTGCAAGCTATCGAGTGGATCATAGGGCGATGCGACGCCGCCCGACATCATGATCTTCACATGGTCGGCACCCTGGCGCATCTGTTCGCGTGCAGCTTTGCGGACTTCGTCCACGCCATCGGCGACCGACGATTTGAATTGCAGCCCGTTGCAGCAGATACATTCGCCGCCGCCACTCGTGCGACGTCGACCATCGGAATGACCACCGGTCGGGCCGATGGACTGCCCCGCAATAAAGATACGTGGCCCAACAATGTGCCCCGTTTCGACGGCGGTCTTAATGCCCCAGTCACTGCCGCCGGTGTCTCGTACCGTTGTGAAGCCGCGATCGAGCATCGCACGCAACCGTGTTGACGCCCGTGCGGCCAACAGCGTCAAGGGCATGGCCTCCATGAAGCGAATGTTCACCTCGGAGTGGATGGCATGCACGTGGCTATCGATAAGGCCCGGCATCAGCGAACGACCGCCACAGTCGATGACAGTCGCATCTCTGGCCTTGACCGGCTTGTCGCTCAGCTCCTGGACTGTCTCGCCCTCGATCAGCAGCTGATAGCCGCCGCGGATTTCTCCGAAGGACGGCTCAAGGAGTTCGAAGTTCGTGAACAGGAGCTGTGGCATGAGACTTCGCCTGGGTTCTTGGCTTGCACATGGCGGACTGAAAGCGCCAGAGCCGATGCGGGACTTCATCACTACAGTTTTTTGTTGTGGAAGGGCCCGCGATTCATAATGGCTGAAAGATACTGCCCCTGCTCCTGGAGCAACTCAAGCTTCTTCATGGGATTGCCATCGTCGAGGTCAAAAATATCAAAAAAATTCCGATAGAATGTAGGCACGACGCGCGTCGGTTGCGAAATCGTCCACTTGCGCCAGGTCATCAAACGGCAGCTGTCGTGGTTCTTAAGCGCCAGTCCGGCCGTTATTTGAGTGTCTTTGAATCAAGCCCACCCATGCGGCAAATTTCATCCCATTCAGCAGGCGTTACAGGCTGCACGGATAGTCGCATCGACGTCACGAGGGCCATTTTCGCAAGTTTAATATTCGCCTTTACGGCTGCGAGCCCGACGGCCATTGGCATATCAAAGGCCGCTTCGACGTCGACACATTCCCAGGTGCCCGTTTCATCATCTTGATCGCGATGTGCCAGGGCAATCACGCGGACAATGCCGACGATCTCCTTACCTATGTTGGAGTGATAAAAAAAGGCGAGATCACCAATCTGCATGGCTCGCATATGGTTGCGCGCTTGATAGTTGCGCACGCCCGTCCACGGCTCGCCCTTATGGCCGCGTGCCTTTTGCATTTCCCATGAGAACACATCCGGCTCCGACTTGAGGAGCCAGTGTTTGATGCGGACGGCGCCAGTTGGCAATGCGCTGCTTTTCATTTCATCCATCGTAAAGCGCGTGCTCGGTCAGCTCTTTTGTCCGGATTTTGTTCCAGCTGGTGGCGCAGGGGGGGCTGGACGCACACTTGGCGCGGCAGCCGGACCAAACCTGATATTTGGCTGTCCCGAACCCGGTGATGTGCGCGGCGTTGCACCCGGCGTTGTACTCGGGCCCGGCGACGATTCTACGGCCACAACGCTATCCTGCCGGGGCCATGAAAAATCATCGGCGCGACCGGCTCTCGGCGTTAGCCGCTCACCTTTGACAAGCACGGTGTAGAATGCCGCAAGTGTCGGGGATACCTTACGTCGTCCAGCGCTTGCAGTCCCATCGCCGAGGGCGGACACTGAGTTAACGACGGTCAAACCGCCGCCGATTTCTTCGATCACCGCCTCGCCTGGTTGCGCAGTCTTATCGGCGCTGGCCTCGCGCCGGGTCACCAAGGCAATCACAGCTGCAGGGATGGCAGGGCGTAGAATCTCGATTGCCGCCGTTTCTTCACGACCATTGGCCGCAAGTATCTTTATCGTTACACGTCCGTTGTCTGACTTTTGATCACCAGTGCTGTCTGCCGTGTTCGGCGCCAGTGGCACTTGTGGTGACGGCGCCTTGGTGCCACCAATCGTCACCGAACCCTTCCAGTTGCCTCCTGCAGCGGCCACGGCCGCCTGCTTGGCCGGATTGACGCGCCGCTGTTCCGTCTCGTCCCCGGCTAAGAGGACCGTGCGGTCGACCGCCGCCTGTTCGATGTCGCGCCGCACTTCTTTTTCAACAAGGAACGCAAGTTGCTTGTTGCCAATGGCCGTAAACGTCACGCCGTCACCGTCTCGAAGTTTGACGCGATTGCCAGTGATGTCCGGACCAAACTGCGTAAAGACACCACCCTCGTCCTGGAATTGATCAAATATATCGATGAATTTCACGGTGTTGGCCGATGCACGCTGACGCATAACTTCATTGATCATTTCTGCTGAGGCGTTCGCACCC